>CAYQNS010000161.1:0-8718 GCA_964418755.1 uncultured Desulfobacteraceae bacterium | reverse complement strand
AACTGGTGTCCAAGATCGCCAGGACCATCGGCCGGTTTCTTGGATTGAACGAGGACCTGATCGAGGCGATTGCACTGGGGCATGATATCGGGCATCCGCCTTTTGGTCATGACGGTGAGGGGTTTTTATCCAAAATCTGTCATGACAACGGTATCGGGTATTTCACGCACAGTGTTCAAAGCGTTGAGTTTTTAGAGTGGGTGGAACGTAAGGGAAAAGGCTGGAATCTGTGCCTTCAGACCCTGGACGGCATCCTGTGTCACGATGGTGAAATACATAATCAAAAACTTGAACCTTCAATAGATAAAACGTTTGATATATTAGATAAAGAGATAGAGCAAAAAAGGTTGGACAAAGAATATGTCCTAGCCCCCATGACCATGGAGGGATGCGTTGTACGAATGGCCGATACGATCAGCTATGTTGGACGAGATATTGAGGATGCAATTCGGTTGAATATGATTAAAAGAGATGATTTGCCCAGGGAAGCGGCAAAACGTCTGGGGAGAACCAACGGCACCATCGTCTATACCCTTGTTACCGATGTCATTCAAAACAGCTTTGGGCAACCATTTGTTGCTTTCAGCATGGAAGTATCGGAAGCGCTCCGGCGTTTGAAGGCCTTTAATCTGGAATATATCTATTTGAATCCGAAAATAAAAAAGCATTATCATACGGTAGGAAAGTTATTTGAAATGCTGTTTGACAAATATCTTGCGGATGTCGGAGCCCAAAGATTAAATTCAGTGATTTTTTCAAATTATTTGGAAAATATGTCCGAGGAATACAGGACGAACCGGAGTCCCGCAGAGATAACCAGAGATTTTATCTCGGGAATGACCGATCATTATTTTTTGCAACAATTTCCCAATGAATTAAAATTCGAATCGTTTATCTGAAAGTCATTTGGCAGTTACATTTGAAACTCGAAATTGGGAAAAAACAGAAGCATGTAGATACGTTATCTGATTTTAAATTTGTTCCCGGTTTTCCGGATTAGGATAATTGGATGACAAAACAGCAGAATGTCGGCTATCAGCCGCGAACCTATCGAAACAATATTGGCCGGAACCATTTAAAGCGTTTTACCGTAATGGTGAAAGAAACAGACCTGTTGCTGTATGCATCCGTTAATCTTGAAAAAAAGGCACGTGAAATTGTGCTGGAGCAGCGTGGGTACCTGGAGGAATATATTCGGTGCAACCCGCTGTTTGTGACTTCACTCGTGCCCTGGGAAACAGCCGGTCCGGCGCCTGCTATTGTCAGGGAAATGGCAATTGCCGGGCAAAGGGCCGGTGTAGGCCCCATGGCCGCGGTTGCCGGCGGGGTTGCCGAGGCGGTGGGTAAGAATTTACTGAAACATACGGACGAAATTATTGTTGAAAACGGGGGGGATGTTTTTGTCCGGACAAACGCTCCGGTAACGATGGGTATTTTTGCGGGAAATTCTCCTTTGAGTATGCGTGTCGGACTTACGATTGCCTCTGCCGACCGTCCCATGGCCGTATGTACTTCATCGGGCACCATCGGTCATTCCATGAGTATGGGGGTGGCCGATGCGGTTTGTGTTGTTGCAGACTCATGCCCGCTGGCGGATGCCGCAGCAACGTCCATCGGCAATCATGTGAATTCAAAAACCAAGATTCGGGACGCCATTGACTTTGGAAATAAAATAAGTGGTATTGCAGGAATTATCATTATAAAAAACGATCGGATCGGCATGTGGGGAGATCTTGACCTTGTCCCGTTTCAAGGAAAAAAGAGTTGAGTTTTAAGCATAAACAGAGTAAATTAAAAGAGATGTTTACGGATATAGGGATCACAGCCGATGCAGGCCGCGATTATTGATCTGTTTTGCGAGGCTAATGGTTTTTTTTGACCGCAGGTTGCGCCATGTCATGTATTCATTAAATAATAACCTGATAATACAGGAGATAAAAATGAAAAAAATTAAAATTGCGCTGTGGGTTATCCTATTTGCTTTTATTGGCCTGGTCATGTTCCAGAACAAGGTTTTTTTTATGGCCAAACAAAGTTTTGATATTAATTTGTATTTTATTGACAATTATGCAACTCCGGAAATTTATAATGCCATTTTGTTTTTTGCATTTTTCGCAGTGGGCCTTCTGGTCGCCTATTTTTTCAGTCTGTTCAGTAAATTTAAATCCCATAAAATCATTAAAGACCTGAAATCTTCGGTTACCTCAAGCATGCAGCAGATGTCTGTTCTTAAACAGGAACTGGATTCTTTAAAGCAGGAGCATCTGAACACCGAAACTCAAAATACAGCTCAGACAGATGGCTCCGAAACCATAGCCGCATAATATTCAAATGCCCGGGAAACAGAAAATGAGCAAATTCCGGGCATCCGTCATGACAAATCAAAAATAATTTATACTTTGTTGAATTTATATTTTGAGAGTGAAACTTAAAATTGGAAAAAAACAGAAGCATGCAATTATTATATAATTTCGGCATCCTGAATCAGGTAAAAAACAGATGCTTTTTTAAAAGTGTAAATTGGTAAATACCGGATGCCGGATTTTATTTTTAAAATCCGAAGGACGATAAAGAAACGATAAAATCTTTGCATTACAGTGGTGTATATATGCTATAATTCTGGTGCGCTAATGCCTTTGTGGCTGCATTTATGCAAATGAACGCACTTGCAGTAAAAAAAGCAAAGACCCCGTTTGAAATGTTTTTTGGATTTCAGCAGGTCAGCCCATATTTATGAGTCCTACTAAATTAACTCCCATGCTGAAGCAGTACTTGTCCATCAAGGAAAAGTATAAGGATGTTTTACTTTTTTATCGGATGGGTGATTTCTATGAAATGTTTTTTGAAGATGCCCGGACAGCATCCAGAGAATTGGAAATCACGCTGACTTCGCGCAACAAAAAGGAAGACTCGCCGATTCCCATGTGCGGTGTTCCCTTTCGGGCGGTCCAGGGATATATTGCACGCCTGATAGAGCGGGGTTTCAAGGTCGCTATCTGTGATCAGGTGGAGGATCCGGGCGAAGCCGGAGGCCTGGTAAAGCGCGAGGTGGTACGGGTCATCACGCCGGGAATGATCGTTGAAAACGAATTTCTGGACGCAAAGTCCAATAACTATGTCCTGGCTATTGCAAAAAATCACACCCACATCGGTCTGTCCTATCTGGATATTTCCACCGGAACATTTAGAGTAGCCCAATCAGCGGACGTAAGTACCGTCATTGATGAGGTTCTGCGCATTGCACCCAGTGAGATCCTGCTGGCCGAAACCAGCAGGGACGATCCTTCCTTTCAATCTGTTTTATCCGCGGTTTCCGATAAATTCATTACCTTTATCGAAGATGAGGTTTTTGACTCCCGGAGAGGGCGGGAGAGGCTGATTAAACAGTTTAAGACCATCAACCTGGAAGGATTCGGGTGTGAAAAATTAAAGGCAGGCATCAGTGCCGCCGGGGCACTGGTTTTCTATGTAGATGAAACCCAGAAAAAGGCCATTGATCATTTCAACGGAATCGAGACCTATTCATTAAACAATTATCTCCTGATCGACGACGTGTCCTGCCGCAACCTGGAGCTTTTGCAGAATATCAGGACCGGATCAAAAAAGGGGACGTTGCTGTCCATCCTGGATCGAACGGTTACATCCATGGGCGGCCGACTGCTCAAGCAGTGGCTTAGATATCCCCTTCTTGATCCTGAGAAAATTTGTCTGCGGCTGGATGCCGTGGCAGAGGTCAAGGACAGCCCGGGGATACGCCATGCGCTTAGAGAATTTTTAAAATCAGTATATGATCTGGAACGGCTGGGAAGCAGGATATCCATGGGGCATGCCAATGCCAGGGACCTGCTGGCCCTGAGGCGGTCTTTGGAAAAAGTGCCGGACATCATGGATGAACTGGGCCGCCTGAATTCCGATTATTACCATTTTACTGAAGATCCTGCTCCTCTTTACGAGCTGGCGGCCCTGATAAAAAGGGCTATCCGGGAGGATGCACGGCCGACCATTAATGAAGGCGGGATTATTAAAACCGGATATCTGGCGGAGCTTGATGAATTGATTTCCATCAGCAAAAACGGTAAGGACTGGCTGGCCAGACTGGAAGTAAAGGAAAAAGAGGCCACCGGTATCAATTCGCTCAAGGTCAGGTACAATAAGGTTTTTGGATATTACATCGAAGTGTCCCGGATTCATTCGGAAAAAATCCCGCCGTATTATATTCGCAAACAGACCCTGGTGAACGCCGAGAGATATATTACCGATGAATTGAAAAAATTTGAATCAAAAGTGCTGGGAGCCGAAGATCAGCGGGCCCTTCTTGAATATCGCCTTTTTAATGAACTCAGGCAGCAGGTTCAAAAAAACAATAAAGAGGTTCAGGTACTTGCCCGGTTTATTGCGCGGATCGATTGCCTTTTGAATCTGGCTGAAATTGCCGAGCACAACGACTTTCACCGCCCGGATATCAACCGCGATGGGCATATTATTATTGATGAGGGCCGCCATCCGGTGGTGGAAAAGATGATTACCGGAGAGCGCTTTGTGCCCAATTCGATCCGGATGGATAATGAGCAAAACCAGATTTTGATTATAACCGGACCCAATATGGCCGGTAAATCAACTGTGCTGCGCCAAGTCGCCATCCTGGTGATCATGGCCCAGATGGGCTGTTTCGTGCCGGTTCAAAAAGCCTCTTTGAGCATAATTGACCGTATTTTTACCCGGGTCGGCGCATTGGACAACCTGAGCCAGGGGCAAAGCACATTCATGGTCGAAATGCAGGAAACCGCCAATATCCTGAATAACGCCACTGAAAACAGCCTGGTCATTATGGACGAGATCGGAAGAGGAACCAGCACCTTTGACGGCTTGAGCATTGCCTGGGCCGTGGCCGAATATCTGCACGATCTAAAAGACCGGGGGGTGAAAACTCTATTTGCAACGCATTACCATGAATTGACGGAACTGGCCCGCAGCAAGGTGCGGGTGAAAAATTTCAATATTGCGGTCAAAGAATGGGGCCATGAGATTATTTTTTTGAGAAAACTGGTGAACGGCGGCACCAATCGGAGCTACGGCATTCAGGTTGCAAGGCTGGCCGGTATCCCCGATTCGGTGATCCAACGGGCGAGAAAGATTCTGATTGATATTGAAAAACAGGACCACGGTTTAAGTATTTCTTCAGACGGTTTGCAAAAATCTGAATCGCAGGACAATAGACATGTGCAGCTGAATTTGTTCCGCAAGCCCGAACAGGTTCTGATCGAAAAGTTGCAGCAGATCGACATTGCACAAACGACGCCTGTCAATGCCCTGAATTTTTTGAATGAACTCCATGAAAAAGCCAAAGAGCTGAAACCTGTATGAAACCTGGATTACGTAAAAAAGGGTTGCTGATAGTAGTGGCCGTCTGGCTGTTTGTTTTTTTGTCGGCCGGATCAAATGGTGTGTCTACGGCAGCAACACCAAAGGATTTATATTTTGCGGCTGAAAATTGTTACAAGCATCTTCGAAACAGCCCCCGTAAAATGAAATACAGGGAAAACTGGTTTAAATGCATTCGGAAATATCAGGCGGTGTACAGTGCAGATCCCCATGGTCCCTGGGCTGCGGCAGGTTTGTACCAGGCCGGAGTGCTTTACAAAGGGCTTTATCAACGTTCATTCAAGGCGTCGGACAAAACCGAAGCGCTGGATATTTTCAAGCGGATTGTCAAACGTTTTCCCAAAAGTCGATATAAAGCCAGATCCATTACGGCCCTTGCCGAATTTTCCAAAAAGAAAGCTGCCCCAAAACAACCAGTGCAGATCAGTGCCAAAGAAAGGTATATACGTGCCGAGCGCGATTATAAACGGTTGCGTGGCCGGCCGGCCCTGAGGAAGCACAGGGATAACTGGCTGGCATGTATTGCAAAATTTAAAGCTGTATACGTCCACGATCCCCATGGTCCCTGGGCTTCGGCCGGTATATACATGGCCGGTAAGCTTTATTGGGAGCTTTACGAGCTTTCTTTTCGGAAAGCAGACCGGCAGGAAGCACTGACACAATTTGAACGCATTATCAGCAGCCATCCCAAAAGCAGTTATTATGAAAAGGCACTGGCTGCGAAAAACAGCATTCGCAGGGGAAGTGTAAAGCCCGGGGCCCTGGGAAAAAAACAGCCGGATGCCATTGCCGGGATCATTCAAAATTCGACTGCCAAGGCTGCCGTGACTCAAAAAAGCACCGATGCCCCTGGGCATGGGTATGCAAAGATTACCGGGATACGATTCTGGAGTAATCCAAGTTATACCCGGATTGTGGTGGATGCGGATAAGGAAATGGTTTTTACCAACCGGCTCCTCAAACAGGATCCTTCCATCGGAAAGCCTCAGCGGTTGTATGTTGATCTGAGACGGAGTCGACTGGGAGACGGGTTGAACAAGATGCTGCCCATTAACGATCATCTGCTGATCAGTGCCCGGGCAGGGCAGTACACCCTGGATGCGGTACGGGTGGTGGTAGATATCAAGTCCTTTAAAACCTATAAAATATTTTCTTTGAAAAATCCCTTCCGGATCGTGATTGATGTGTGGGGCATGGACAGGAAGGAGGCTTACGCCCAAAAGGACAATGGTTCAAAGAAAAAGAATAATGCCCATATTACACCAAGCGCGCTTGCCAAACAATTTGCCCTGGGGGTGCGGCGGATTATCATCGATCCCGGCCACGGCGGGCGTGACTATGGCGCTCCAGGATATTATAAGGGAGTGCATGAAAAAAATATTGTCCTTGAAATCGCTAAAAAACTGGCCGTAAAAATGCGCTCACAGCTCAAGTGCGAAGTCATTTTGACCCGCAGTACCGACAAATTTCTCACTCTGGAGGAGCGGACAGCCATTGCAAATACGAAAAACGGTGATCTTTTTATTTCCATCCACACCAATTCGGTGAGGGATCGGCGGGCCTATGGGATTGAAACTTATTTTCTTAACCTGGCCACGGACGATGACGCTATTCTAGTGGCGGCACGTGAAAATGCGACGTCGACTAAAAATATCAGCGATTTGCAGTCGATTCTAAATGATCTGATGCAAAATTCCAAGATCAATGAATCGAGCCGTCTGGCAGGCTATGTCCAGAATTCGCTTTGCAGCCATTTGAAAAAGAAATACAGCAATGTGAAAAACAAAGGGGTCAAACAGGCCCCGTTTTACGTGTTGCTGGGTGCACAGATGCCTTCCATATTAATCGAGACATCTTTTATCAGCAATTCCAGGGAATGCAAACGGCTCAAGAGTTCAGCATACCAGGACCGGCTTTGTGATGCGATTATAAAAGGAGTCAGCGTTTACATAAAAGAAACCAATCCCACTGCCTGGCTGCAAAATCAGAAAAAATCCGGTAACCGGGGATAAGGAAAATGCAAACTGCGCCGGATGCCCCTTTGTTTAATCCATGGCTGGCTCTGGTAGCCGGTGTTATGGCCGTGTCCACCGGTGCTATATTTGCACGGTTGGCGGATGCTCCGCCGCTGGTGATTGCGGCCTACCGGGTTGGACTGGCCGTACTTGTTCTTTTGCCCATTGTCTGGATAAAGGCCCGTAACGAGATAATAAGCCTTGGCCGGCAGGAAATGTTTTTGGCCCTTGGTGCGGGGTTTTTTTTGGCGCTTCATTTTGCAACCTGGATTTCATCTCTGGAATATACATCGGTTGCCAACAGCGTGGTGCTGGTGAATACAAATCCTCTGTGGGTGGGGTTGCTGACGCCCCTGATTGCCAGGGAGAGGATAAAAAAGGCCGCATTTATCAGTATCCTGATCAGTATTATCGGCGCTGCCATTATCGGAGCCGGTGATTTTGCATCCGGGGGGCAGGCGCTTATCGGGGACCTGCTGGCCCTTGCCGGAGGCGTTTGTGCTGCCATTTATCTGCTGCTGGGGCGTAAGCTACGGCGTAATCTTTCACTGCTGGCCTATATTTTCGTCTGCTACGGCAGTGCCGCAATTATTCTGTGGACCGTGGTTTTGCTGCTGGGCCTGCCATACACCGGTTTTTCAGGCCGGACAATAACTGCTTTATGGTGCATGGCGCTGGTTGCCCAGCTGATTGGTCATACAAGCTATAACTGGGCGCTGAAATGGTTCAGCGCCGGTTTGATTGCCGTCAGCCTGCTTGGGGAACCTATCTGCAGCGCTGTTTTGGCCTATATATTTTTTGATGAGGGATTAACGATGGGGAAGATTATCGGCGGGGTTTTAATTATGTCCGCCATCTATATTGCCGGTGTCAGTGAAACTCGGAAAAGATAAAAAGATAAAACCAAGGAGGAAAACATGGCTTACGAAAATATTCTGTTCCAGGTGGAAGAGGGGATTGCAACGATTACTTTTAACCGGCCCAATGCGTTGAATGCCCTTAACGGCGCATTGCTGGAAGAGTTTGCTGCTGCTTTGGAAGAAATTGATGCAAATGAGGATATCCGTGTACTGGTTCTCACCGGAGCCGGTGAAAAATCATTTGTTGCCGGGGCCGATATCTCCGAAATTGCCGCTTTTAATACGTTCCAGGCAAAGCTTTTTGCCGGGAAAGGGCAGGCGATAATCAACCGGCTTCAGGAACTATCCATCCCGGTAATCGCAGCAGTGAACGGTTTTGCATTGGGTGGGGGAAGCGAAATTGCATTGGCCTGTGATTTTATTTATGCCGCAGAAAATGCCATGTTCGGACTTCCGGAGAT
>CAYQNS010000160.1:0-8782 GCA_964418755.1 uncultured Desulfobacteraceae bacterium | reverse complement strand
GGGAATGCTGTTAAGATTCTTTGGGCACGCCAAACTCTTGCAGATACAAAGGATAAGCTGAAACGCTTGTTCTTTTGAAAGGTCTTTATGATTGAATGGGAAAACAAAGACTGTCTCACCGCCGGCTATTTGTGGAATTTTATCAGCGCTTCGAGGTCGAATATATCGTTCGATGATAAAATGTTCATCTCCGGAATGAATTTCTGGTGTTGAAGTAAATGCATATACAGACTTAAATCCTATGCCAAATTTTCCAATCTGAGTCTTGTCTTCGGACTTGGTTCCTTTGAGAACATCCGAAATACCTTTTACATCGTTGGTATTGAATTTTTCCCCGAAGTGTCGAAATTCTAAATGATTTTTATAGAGAAGAAACTTAACGTTGGTGGGCAATTTGCTTTCTGGATTGTTTTTCTTGCGACGTTCCAAAGCATCTTCAGCATTTTGAAGAAGCTCAAAAATAAAATGTGTACGATCACTATAGAGTTGTTCTGATATAAGCCGACCGATATCGTCAAATTCCTCGCCTCGCCGTCGGATATTGTCGCGACAAATTATTTCATAATCACTCGGCATTTAAAATTCTCCTTTAACAGTAATTACCCCATACGCCACCGGCTGGGCGGTAATATCGGCCCTTTCCATAGCGATATCCAATTCTTGAATATGACGCGCGTAATCCGCTTCAGCCGTTGCAATCTGAGCCTGGCGCATCCGACTAATTTTGTCATTGCTCGCTTGACCCAGTTGCTCTTCAAGAAGTGAGATTCGTGCACGGTGGCTGGTTGTCAGGCTTTCACGGCGGTATTGTGCAAGATCCTGTGTCCGCTGCTTGTGTTTTTCGCGCGCCACTGACCAGAGCTTATAGTGTTGAGCATCAAGACCGTCCCAGGCGGAGGATGTGGGAATATCATCTTCACTGATTGGATTTTCTTCAGCCTTTTCCAGGAGTCTGCCCAAATGCGAGGTAATCTGCACCGAACTTGCAATCGGACACAGAACCAGGTCATCTCTAATACCGTGAAACCGCCACTGATAGATAGCAAACAAGTAATCTCCGCCAGGGATAGATTGATTTTTCACCTTGATTGTCGTGACAACCCGTTTTGTGAGGTCGAATGCACCGGCCGCTTGTCTTACCAAGGGATGCAAGGGCATAATGAATGCTGCATCCGGATGCCGGGATGCGCAAACAGCATCAAAGGTTATAAGTAAATGAGGGTTGCCACCTTTCAACCAGTTTTCCCATTCCCTGTACGAAGATGTGTTTTGTCTGGGAAGTTTTTGAAAATCCTTCAATAACAAGTTGCGAGCCTCCTGGGACAAACGCAGTGTCTTGAGTGATTTTTCCCCAAGGATGAATTCCTGCTCTCTACCGCAGGTTTTTTTAAGGTAATTTGTAATAAGATTACGAATCGCTCCGGGGGAAAGCCAAAAACTTGATGCCTCTTTAATTTCTTTTTTCAGTTGCTCTTCAGGCAAGCGAATGCCAAACAATTCAACCTGATTCTGTTCGAGCTCCTCCTGCTCTTGTATCAGACGAATTTTATTGTCCGTCAGCTGCTGAAGCTTTTCATTGCGTTCATTATCACTTAAATTGAAATTTTCCGTAATATTTCGGAGTTCTTTACTGATTTCACCGAGTATTTCTTCGCTGCCGCCCAAAGCGGTGTTGAAAATTCCTATACGAATCAAACACCGTTCATAAATATCTGCATCAACCGTTCCCGGCGTAATCAGGTTGAATATGGCAACGCTTTCGCTTTTTTGACCCCATCGATCAACCCGGCCGATTCGTTGTTCAATCCGCATCGGATTCCAGGGCAGGTCATAATTCACAATGCAATCGCAAAACTGATAGTCCAGACCCTCACACCCAATTTCAGAGAATAAGAGAATGTCTACTGCATTGTCGTGGTCTCGATCCAGTTTGAAACGATCGCGGAATTCGATTCGTTCCTCGTCAGATGTCCCGCCATGGACCAGCCCGATACGAAAATCATCCACTTTTAGGTGCTGGTAAAGATAGTGAAGGGTGTGTCGAAAGCTGGAAAAAAGCATAACTTTGTTGTTGGGCAACGCCTGTTTGTTCCTGAGAATTTTCCTGAGCGCATCAAGCTTTGGATCTTCGGGATCAAGATTGCGCGCTTTTTCCAGAATTATTTTGATTTTTGTTTCTATGGCTTCGACCACTGCCACAGATGGCGCATCACCTGTATTGTCGGCCTCTTCCCATGTCAATTCGTCAATGTGACGGTTAAGTATTTCCTGGAGGAAAGGGACAAGGCCGTATAAACAACTTGCTGCCTGTCGTCTGATGGTTGTCATCATGAATTTGACATGGGTATCTCCATGAATCCGGCTGAATATTTCTGCTTGAATTTGAAGCAGATCATCGTGGAGTTTCTTTTGTGTCGGGGTGAATTCTATGATGACAGTTTCCGGCTTTCTTATTGTGAATTCGCCAATATCTTTCCTGCGGGTTCTGCTGATTATACCGGCGAATGTATGCAGCGATTCGAGATCAGTAATGAGTTGCACGCGCTCTCCCGATGGAATGTCATCATGGGAGAGTTGTTTGCGTATTAAGGAAAATTCAGGGCTATTTCGCAGCAGGACCCGTCCCCACGATGTCTCGGCGGCTTTATCAAGTGACTCGGCGGCTTTTGTGGCCCATTCTGCCGGTTGACCGCGCGCAAAATCTACGGCACGATTTATAAACGGATTCGGTTCCGCCATGTGCTCAAAACTTTTTTGATCAATAATGAGATCAGGGCGGAGTACATTGAGCAAAACAAAGAGATCGTAGCTACCCAGTTGTATCGGTGTGGCAGTCAGAAATACGACCGCTTCAGCGTGATCGCAAAAAAACCTCACCGCCTTGTGACTATATGTATCCGAATTTCTGATGTGATGAGCTTCATCCACAATAACCAGGTCGAACCGGGGTGGTGGGTCCAAATCCAGCAGGCTTTTCTTGCGTTTCCCCTTGTTACCAAGGCTTGTCCCGTAAAGAAGCGTCTCATCAAACAGGGAATAGGGAATGATGGCTTTCTGGTATTGTTCTGGCCAAACCCCCTCCAGGTCCATCTCGTTGATGCAGAATCGAAGGGTCTTACCGTCAAGATGAGTGAAACGTTCCTCAAAACGTTTCATCTCAATTTGCCATTTCCGTTCAGTTACCAGCGGGCGAGGGCAGACAATGAGGACGGAACGAACATCGCGCCTGGCCTGGAGCTCTCGCAATATTAAACCTGCTTCAATGGTTTTCCCCACGCCAACACCATCTGCAATGAGCAAGCGCGGCCGATCGGATCGGATAAATTTCAATACCGGCCTGAATTGGTATGGGATAAAATCAACACGGGCCGCATTAAGGGAATAAAGGGTTGATAAGCCGGGTTGCCTGATTTGGAGGGCGGTGAGATAGGAGTGGAACTTGTGACAAGGTACAACGACAGAATTTTTATCTTTTCGATCTTCAGCCTGTATCTGGGAAGTGTAGAATATTCGCGTTTGACCATCAATGAAGACGTTGTAACGGTTTTCCGGCTCACCCTGCATAATTGAAATAACTGCACCCTTTATTTCCGGATTTGACTTTAAAAAGACAATTTGGCCAGGTTCAAACTCGGATGCCTGTGTATCGCTTTTTGAAATTGGTTGCATTTCACTTGAAGGGGGAGGAGAAATAGATGTCACATGGCTTTCGATCAAGGATGTTTTCGTTGTTCGAATTTCCTGAATAAAAGCCTCTTTTGCCTCAATCACTGTGGCGAATCGCTGCAAGGTGTCCAAATCCCGGTATATATCGTCCAGCGGGAAACCATCCGTGCCTGCATGAGCCCATCTGTTACGGATAGTTTGCATCTCTTTAACAAAATGGCGAGATTCCGAGGTTAAATTCATTTTCGTTGAAATTTGGTACCAATTTTGATCCAAGACCCGAAGCAAGGCAGCAAGATCCAATGAAGCAAGGGAGTCTATTCCTTTTTGTTCGACCCATCGCTGTTGCTGAAAAGACAGTTTGACCATTACAGCATCTTTCCACCAGTTATCGAAAAGCGAAGGCAATATGTTGTTAAGGAATATTGCTAAGTTATCAGCAGCTTTTTGTAACAACTTATGCAGGTTGTGATCCATATTTTCCTTTCAGGGAGCAACATGTATTATACTGGGAAACACTGTTCTATTTTATGATAATTTGCGAGGTTCATCTTAAAAAAGTATGGGCATTGATCATTATCTGGATCTAAGAGAGCGCCCCCCTATATTGGTGATAGAGACAATGGCCAATATAATCTTCTATTTGAATGTTACCCGTTTTTAACGATGCACAAATCAAAGGTGCAACAGTTGGAGATTACCGGCGGTGCACTGACCTTGCCGCACCATCGAACTTTTTCCGGAAGTACCTGAGCCTAGCCCCTTCGAGTTATTAATTATAATAAGTTATACCTCTTCGAAACTTTTCACTAATTTATTTGCTATATAAGCAACCTCTTCTGCAGTTGTTGCATTAATTGAATCTTCTTTCAAATGAACCGCATCATTCTTGAGATGGCGAAGTTTTAGGAACATTTCAACAACACCTTTCTGAATTCTGTTATCTGCTTCAAGTTGGGAGACCACATGGATGATATTAAACTGGTTTGTTTTTGCATCAATTAAATTATGCTTATGGGCAGCAATCTTAACGATCGATTTAACATCAATCCAAGCACTAAATATTGCGCTTCGGGGCGAAAGCTTTGATAGCTCTTTGATTTTCCAGAGTTGTTCTGCTGTTGGTTTTGTTGGTTTGGGTAGTTTTTTTGGCACATCTTCGATAAAGGAGTTAGCTTCGTTAATGAAATCGGCATTTAATCCTTTGAAGTTTAGATGTTTCAGTCGCTCAAGCAAAGCAATAATGGGGTGTTTTAGTATAATAAAGATCATAAACAGGCACAACGGCCATGCTAAAGCATTTGCAAGCTTAACAGAAAAGGTATAAAGATCCATTTTTTATCTCTTTTATTTTAGATATTATTGTAAGGATATTAGCCCTTAACCTCCATGATTATCCCAGAAAACTAAATATCGTCCAAGCCAGATTGGCTATCACACGAAAAACTGACCGCTAAGATCGTGGTATAGCTTGCCATAATCACAAATTTAAAAAATTACAAAGGTAGATGTGGAATGGGGACATGAACGCATGTGCATTTCTTGGCCGATGCCTTATTTGGATTTGAAGGCAAATGGTGATATCGCCTTTCTACTCACCGTAAAAATTAGCCGCGACTCAATTAGAGCTCTCTGTGCCCTCTCAGTAGCCCATTTCCATACTGCTCATGATGTTTATTTTGTTTTATTTTTTTCTAATGTTTGATCAACAAATTGAACCTTTTGATCTTTATTGTGTAGCGGGTGATATTTACCAAAAGGCATTGACGACAAAGCACGATAGTTAGCTTGCCGTGCATACGGAACATAATCTGCCACTGCAGATTGAACTGCGGCCACAACCACTTTTACAATTACACCAACCAATCCTCCACCAGTATTTCCACCGGACAAATCAACGACAACCGTCCCAGTATATTTCCATAAGGTTTGATTTGATGTAGTTGATTTTAACTTACACTCAATAGAGACAGTGAGTGTTGATGCTAAAACCAAATAACTTAAATCCCATTTTTTAATAGTTGTAAATAACACAGCATCAGTACCAAAATATTCCTTAAATTTTGAAAGTGGCAAATTCACCAAAAGCTCAGTATCGTATATACCCTCCATTTTAAAAATTTCAGAGGTTATTGGATAGGGGAAAGTATAATATCCTGAATAGGCTAACGGTTCCTGAATTGTGGTTGAGTAATATTCTTTTGCATCTGCAGCCGTTGATTCATTTATTGGTGGCAATATTAGAATTGAAGCTGGCCTTTCTTCATACATCAGAGGGAATTCTACTAATTTCGTAGTCATTTTTGGTGCGCAAGCCGACAATAACGGCCCCATTAAAATAGCCATTATTAAATATCTATATTTATTCAATTTTATCACCTTATATCTTTAGTTGAAGATTATTGGGAAATTGGGGGATCTTTGGATTCAGCACTTTGAATAAGCCTATCCATTAAGTGTTTTGATTCGGGATAAAGTTGCGATTCAACTTGAAGCAGCCTAATGGCTTCCTTGGAATTATTTGATTTTAAATTTATGTAACCCAATTCAGCGTATATTCCTGGCGGAACTGGAAGGTTTTTCGTCTCTGATTCAGTGATAATAGTTTCAAGTTCCTGTTTATGTTTGAGTAATGATTCCTCATTTTGATTTTTCTCATAAGAGTAAAGAGTTTTTGAATAATTGCCAAAATAGTATATCCTTTTAGGTGCACATCCAGCAGATATTAAACAACATAAAACTATAAAAAAGACCCCCCAGCATAGTTTTCTCATGGTATTTCTATCTCCTTTATAATTCCACTGCCAAGAAATACAATTCTATCTACAATTTTTACTCCCATTTTTTCCACAATAACTCTGTGCTTTCCGGGAATAAGCTTATAGTGTATATCTTTGTTTTTTTTGGATTTTTCCCCTGTTTGACTATTTATATAATAATTTTCCTTTAACTCTATTGGATTAAGATCATCGATATAAACAATCGAACTTTCAGTGGCTCCAGTAAACCACAAATAGCTCTTAGCCTCTTTTTGCACAACACCCTCTTTAAGACCACACCCCACACAAAATAATAAAATTACCAACCCTGAAAAAATAGCTTTTTTGTATGACATTTTTTCTCTCCCTTAGATCAATGTTCTTGAATGTAAAGTTGGCTGAAATCCTTCGATGAAATGAATGGTGATAAATCGCCTTCGACAATATCGCATAATGTAACTTCAGTTTCGGGAGTATCCCCTACAGAGATAACAGTTCTTATTTTTGCCACTTGTTTTCCTGGAAGGCTTATCATCATATTGGTTTGAAGATTTTTAACTTTTTTCCCCTCTTTTATTACCTTGAATATGTCTCCATTGTTAATATTTTGTGACTTCCCTCCAGCAATAATGATTTTCCCTTCTTCAAAACCAAGAATATAACTTCTCCATGGTCTATCAAGAAGGTTTTCAATAATATTGGAAGCTAAATTGGTTATTGCCGCGTCTAATGCTTTGTCATTGATTGCCGAATCATACCCCGCTCGTTCACCGACACCAAACACTGATCCAGCTTCTGAAAAGGCTTCTCCTTCGCCTTCCTGCGTATTCCGCCGCATAGTGACCACTCATTCCGCTCCAAACTGACCACTGATTCCGCTGCATTGTGACCACCCATTCCGCTCTAAACTGACCATCGATTCCGCTACATTGTGACCACCGATTCCGCTGTATTGTGACCACTTTTTAGCAGAGCGAATCGACGCTGGATCAATTGACCTTTTTACGCTATCCCTTCCCAATTTTATTTTGGGAGAGGATCTATGACAAAGGACCGATTATCCATGCGAAAGTTCAAAGAAGTATTGAGGCTTAAGTACGACCATCACCTGACCAACCGTAAAATTGCCAAGAGCTGTGCCATGTCCCATGTCACTGTGGGCAAGTATCTTGATCTGGCTAAACAGGCCGGGATTTTCTGGCCGCTGCCTGATGACATCGATGACAGTCAACTCGAACAGCGCCTTTATGCAAAAGCCCCCCATTGCCTGTCCGACAAACCGGTCATGCCGCCCATGCAGTATCTGTTTGGGGAAATGAAAAAAAAGCACGTTACCTTGCAGTTACTGTGGTACGAATATAGGCAGGGTAACCCGGACGGATACCAGTACAGCTATTTTTGTGAGCTGTATAACCGGTGGCGCAAAGGGCTGGAGATCAGCCTGCGGCAGGAGCATCTGGCCGGTGAAAAGCTGTTTGTCGATTATGCCGGTCAAACGGTGTCGATCATTAATCCGGATACCGGTAAAGTAGAATTGGATGCCCAGATTTTTATCGCCACATTAGGTGCCAGCAACTACAGTTATGCTGAGGCCACCGCATCCCAGACGCTGCCCGACTGGATCAAATCACACATCCGCGCCCTTGAATTTTTGGGCGGAGTTCCTCAGATGTTGGTGCCGGATAACCTGAAAAGCGGTGTCACTCATCCATGCCGATATGAACCCGACGTCAATCTCACCTACCTGGACCTGGCCCGGCACTACGGAACTGCGGTCATCCCCGCCCGCCCCGGAAAGCCAAAAGACAAGGCCAAGGTGGAATCTTCCGTATTAATTGTCGAGCGCTGGATACTGGCGGCATTAAGAAACCATCGTTTCTTCTCCCTGGCAGAACTGAATCGGGCCATTGCCGAAAAGCTGATCATTTTCAACCAGCGCCCTTTGCAAAAGATGAAAGTCTCCCGCAAGCACCTTTTTGAAACCATCGACAAACCGGCCCTGGCTCCATTGCCTGCCCATCGCTATGAGTACGCCTGGTGGAAAAAAGTAAGGGTAAATATTGATTACCATATCGAGGTGGATCTTCACTATTACAGTGTCCCTTATCAGCTCAGGGGTAAGCAACTCGAAGTGAGTGTGACCGCCACTACCATCGCGGTATTTCATAAGAACCGGCGCGTGGCCAGTCACCAGAAAAGTCACCGCAAGTACCATCATACCACCCTGCCTGAACACATGCCCAAAGCTCATCAAAAACATCTGGAATGGAGCCCGTCACGGATCATCAACTGGGCGGGTAAGACAGGCCCTTTTACCCAGCGGATGGTTACGGAAATCATGCAGCGTCGATCGCATC
>CAYQNS010000159.1:0-8836 GCA_964418755.1 uncultured Desulfobacteraceae bacterium | reverse complement strand
TCCCGATCAAGCCCATCTTTGATCAGCAGCACTTCTTCCGGCGTAAGCTCAATATCAATGTTAAGTTCCCTGTTGTATTTGCGCATCAGCAGGTTCGTCAGCATCAGCGCATTGCGATCCGCATACTCGATAACCCCAGGGTCGGCACAGAAATCTGCTACAAGAACCTTGATAGCCCGCTTGGGTTGATGCATTTTGGCAATCAACAATTGCAGGGAGTTCAAAAAGGCCACCCGGTCGCTGCGATACCTGGTTTCCTTGAGATACTGCCATAAAAATTCAAATACTTTTTTTTCATAACGAATAAATTCAGGGATATTTCTTTCAAAGGGTTCCCTGAGAAAATGTCCCCTATCATCAAAACAGCCCTTCAGCAGATCAATAATATCTTTTGTGTCTTCCACCGACACATCAAATTCGGCGGCAATACTATCATAATCTTCCGCATCAAAATCAGCGTCCCCACTCACCAAAGCCTTGATCTTCTTGCGTGTCAGGGCCCGGGATTTATAAAACTCGATCTTCTGTAAAAGGTCATTTTGAACCCCTTCTATTACAGTGACCGCATCGCCATCCGCGATTTTGACGGCATCTTTTTCAACAACAATCTCATCATACACATTATCCTGAACCTGTTCGAGGCGATTTTGAAAATCACCAAACACTTTTTCAAGAATATCCATACCCTTGGGCGTTTTTTCAACTGCTGCCAGCAGATTACTGACAATGCCAATTTTCTGACCGAGTTTTTTAGAATCTATATTTGCAAAATCATCCTTATAGATATTTTTCATTATTTCATTAATTTTTTCCGGAGATTCCACGGCTGCCAGCAGTTTCACGGCCAGGCCAAGCTTTTCTTCAATTTTTTTTGAACCCATTTTCCCGAGTGCCTGGCCGTAACCCCCTGTCAACACCTTTTCCGTTTTCCGGGACATACGCTTTTCCCCTGAACTTGACCCGCCATTTTGATCTTTTGGAACCAGATTCCCGGGTTTATCACCATCAATCATCAACCACTGAACATTATTAATTTCCAAAGGCGGCCGGATCAGCTTATCTTTCAAGCTTTTGACGCCGAAAAAGGCGTTATAAACACTGGCAAACCGTTGGCTGTCCCCGGCTTTTACAGCCTGCTTCATCCAGGCGTCAACCTTTGAAATCAGGGTCTGCATCTGCTCAGGATTTAGCTTGTTGATTCCGGCTACAAGGGTCAGGTTCGGATCCGGCTGCTTTTTCTCATCTAAAATCGGCTGAATCGAAAACGGTCTTCCTTCAATTTCAAAAACAATCGGCGAATTGGTTTTAATGGCATGGGCATACCGGGAGATAATGTTCAGACAAAGATGCATCCGATTTAGTTCATCGTCTGTCTGACCCGGCAGATGAATACATAGGGTTCGTATCCCCTGTTCGGAGAAAACAGAAAAAGCCTTGTCCAGACGGCCGGCAAGGTGGGACATACGAATTCCCATACGCTTGATCATGCCCGGTGGCACAGACGTATCCACCATCACATCGCCTAAGGAGACCACATAATCGGTACTGGCACTCCCCCTGGATGCTGTGGGAAGCCCCCGATAGCGAATCAGAACGGGCCCTGCCTGGTCGGGCAGCTCAATCAGTTGCCCCAGGGTTTTCGAAAGCTGCTCAAACGTATCTTTTTCCGCATCTACGCCCTCCCAATAGCGAACATCCATGAAATAGGCACTTAAAAAATGCACCATGTCGATCAGACGCGACCGCCAGGTATCCATAACTTTTTCTTCGTCTGCGTTCCGGGCGTTCGCCTCTGCTTCAAAGCCATGCGCATCCTCTGCTTTGTCTGCATCAACGCGTTTAAGCTCCTGAAACAGCTTTTCAACATCCGCATCCGACATGATTTCGTTGTTTGCCATTTTTTAATGCCGATATCATTTTAAAGTTTGTAATGGTTTATGGCTCCGCTTAAAACCGTAGCCGATACTCCTTTTAAAACTATAGATGAATGCTGATGGAGTGTCAATCAGGAATATATCAGGGATATATATTAAGAAAAGAGGGACAAGGTGAGAAATTGCATGCCCAATTTGTTAAAAAAGCCGAGAAAATTTAAATTCAGTACCTCCCGGCTTTTATCCAGTGCCCGCCCACATAAGGGGTATTTTGTGAACGGTCACATCGCACAACTATTTTGTTAATCAAAATTGAATATTCAGACTTCAGCCTCACCCATAAACTCCACCGCATTCTGAAACATCCGGATACCCGGGGTCGATCCGTTGCCAAAGGCTTTATTCTCCCGACCGGCCTGCTCTTTTTTCAAGGCCCAGTTGGGATGATTGGTCCAGTGGTTATAGGCTTCGGGGTGGGGCATGAGGCCGAAGATGCGGCCGGTAGGATCGCAGATGCCGGCAATGTCGCCCACCGAGCCGTTGGGATTATATGGAAATTGCCGGCCGGCCGGTGTGCCCTCGGGCAGGGCATACTGGAGGACCACCTGCTGGTTGTCGACCAGACGCTCGATAAGGGCCTGATCCGCGCAGAATTTTCCTTCTCCGTGCCGGATGGGCAGCTCGATCTGATCCAGGCCCCGGGTAAAAACGCAGGGGGTCGAAGGATTGATTTTCAGGTGAACCCAGTCGTCCCGAAAATTACCGCAGTCATTATAGGTCAGGGCCACTGACCGCTTGGTATAGTCATGGTCAAAGCCCGGCAAAAGCCCAAGATTCACAAGGGTCTGGAAACCGTTGCAGATCCCGATCACCAATTTTCCCTGTGCCACGAATTCAAGGATCTTGTCACCCATATGGGTTTTGAAGCGCACGGCCTGAACCACACCTGCCCCGTGGTCATCGCCCCAACTGAATCCGCCGCCGAACACCAGAATCTGATACGCTTCCAGGTGCACGGAACCGTCAATCACCGAATTAATATGAACCTTTGCGACCTTTGCACCGGCCAGTTCAAAGGCATAAGCGGTTTCAGCGTCGCAGTTCAGGCCGTAGCCTGTGAGCACCAGTACGTTTACATTGTTCATATCAAATCTCCAAATGGCTGTTTCCACGCTGTCTTGAGATCCGCAACAGAAACCGACAAAAACATCTTGCGCGTAAGATCTCTGATGACAAAATCAGGTTCTCCGGTTACCTTGCCGATACACCCACAGGCAAGACCGCTGAAAATATTTTCAAATTCCGCTTTTTTAAGCGGATCCACGGTAACGATAAACCGGCCGGCCGATTCGGAAAATAAAAGAATGTCATTGCGAAGAGTTCCCTCTGCCGGTAATAGGCTAAGGTCCACATCCATGCCCAGATTACCGCCCATGGCCACCATGGCCAGATGAACGACCAGGCCGCCCCGATAAATGCCGTGAATGGATGCCGCAAGTTCCTGATCGACGGCTTCTCCCAGAGCCTTATAGGTTTTCATAAACTCCGTCGCAATAACCCTGGGGACATTCAGACCGGTATAGCCCATGTGTTCATAATATTCAGATCCGCCCAGTTCATCGCGGGTATTTCCGATAACATAAACCAGGTCCCCGGCCATCTTGCAGTCCATGGTCACGCATTTTTGAATCTCTTCCACGATGGAGGTGGTGGAAAATTGGAGCGTTGGGGGAGCCGACACCTTGTGAAATTCATTATAAGGTCCGGGCAGATGGCCGTCCACATACATGCTGTCCTTGCCGGACAGCAGCGGGATCTCATAGGCCAGGCACATTTCGCGCAATGCCCGGCAAGATCGCACCAACTGTGCCGCCTTGAATCTGCCGTCGGGATTGTTTTCCGGATGAAACTGAATATTGGGCCAACAGAAATTATCAACGCCTCCGATCTGCTCAAAATCGGCCCCCACCGCCAGCAGACGGCGCACGGCCTCGTCAATGGTGCAGGTGGTCATGTGAAAGGCATCAATGGCCGAATAGGACGGCAAAAGGGCCTGGGCAAAAGCCAAACCTTTTGAAGATGTCAGCACCGGCCGGATTACGGACGCATCACTGTTGACATCCCGCTGTGCCCCTACCAGCGGTTTGATGACACTGGAGCCCTGGACCTCATGGTCATACTGACGCGTAATCCACTCTCTGGAGCAGATATTCGGTCGGCCCATAAGGTCCAGCAGCAGGGCATTATAGTTACCCGGCCTCTGCAGCACGGGCTCGGTCATGCCCCGATTTTCAGGCGACTGCCACTGCGCTTCAAATTTCCACTGGGGAAACCGGCCCGTCAAAAGATCCAGATCCACATAGGCACACGTTTTGCCGTTGTAGGTGATGTGAAGTTTCCCGGTATCCGTATATTTCCCGATCACCGTACTTTCTACGGCATGGCGGCGCGAAAGTTCCAGAAATTGCTCAAGATTTTCAGGTATCACGGCCACGGTCATCCGTTCCTGGGATTCGGAAATCCAGATCTCCCACTGGTCCAGGCCATCATATTTTAAAGGAACTTTTTCCAACTGAATTTCACAGCCATTGGAAAACAGCGCGCTCTCACCCACCGATGAGGACAGCCCGCCGCCGCCGTTGTCCGTGATAAACCGGATCAACCCCTTGTCCCGGACATCGAGTAAAAAGTCATGCATTTTTTTCTGGGTATAAGGATCGCCGATCTGCACATGCCCTGCCGGGGTATTTGCCGAATAAATTGCCGACGATGCAGTCACCCCGTGGATGCCGTCCTTTCCTACCCGGCCACCGCACATGATCACCAACTCGCCCGGCGAGGTCTTTTTCAACTCTGACGGCAGCCCGTTGACCCGGGCCGGCATCATCCCCAGCGCCGTTACAAAAACCAAACATTTACCCATATAGCCCGGATGAAACAAGACCTGCCCGAAGGTGGTGGGAATACCGCTCTTGTTGCCGCCGTCCCGGACGCCCTCGATCACGCCGTCTAAAAGTCGTCGGGGATGGAGCCGCGGTTTAAGCCTGCCGCTGTAATCTCTGGGGCCGACACAGTATCCATAACTGCCCATAATCAACCTGGATCCCAGCCCGGTGCCCATGGGATCACGATACACACCCACAATACCGGTGATGGCACCGCCGTAAGCCTCCATGTTGGAGGGAGAGTTATGGGTCTCGCCGGTGATCGTATAATAGTGATCCTCGTCAAAACGACCTACCCCGGCATTGTCCCACAGCACTGACACCACCCATGGCTTTTTTTCCTTCAAGGCAAGGGTTGGCGCCTGAATGCAGGTTTTAAACAGGTTGTCCACTATTTTCGTCCTGCCGGTCTCTAAATCATGGTATTCAAACACGCCTTGGAATGTATTGTGATTGCAATGATCGCTGCGGGCCTGGGAGATATACTCGAGCTCGATGTCGGTGGGATCGGACAGTCCCACGGCGGCCCTGGTCTGCCGCACCTCTTTATCGATAAAATAGGCACGGACCGTGGGAATATCAGCCGGGCTAAGTGCCAGGGACCGCTGATCGCTGACCTCTTGCAAAATTGCGTCACTGTCCACCGGGATGGTGGTCACGGTGGGATCATGGTCGAGTTTGACACTGGGGAGAACCAGACCGATACCGGTTTTCGGCTCCCAGGTTTCCTTTGGGAAAACCTTCCATTGCTGGATAATATTATTGGCCAGGAGCTCACCGGCGATTTTATTCACATCCTCATGGGTCAGATCACGGCCCTGCAGACAGTAGCGCCGCGAAGTATAGACGGCATCCTTTGCGCCAAAATCGATTTTAAGAACATCTTCAATCGCCTCGATGGCGGTACTGCCGGGGTTGTCTCGGACACCGGCGCGAAAGCCCACCCAGATAGTCCAGTCAAAATCAACCTCCAGCGGATCAAAAGAGGAAATCTGGGTTACCGGGTTGGTAAAAACCTCCCGTTGAACAGTTTCCAGTTGATTTTTTGTAAAATCGGCATCGATCGTAATAATTTGAACGGTGCGTACCTTTTCCAGCTTGATACCAAGATAGTCGTCTGCCTTTTGCCGAACCTTTTCGCCTTCGGCATCAAACAGATCGGGCCTGAGTGTTATTTCCAGTCGATGTGCCATGATCGTCCCATATTGTTTAGTATCTTAATTCTGAAATTCGTGTCCTTTATGCCAAAAAAATTACAATAATCAAAAAACAAATTACAAACAAATCAAAATGATTAAAATTACAAACTCCAAAACAAGAAAAAATCAAAATGCACACCAATTGAAGACTATATGAGGGCAATCAAATGGCTTTGGGATTTGTTTGTCATTTGGTACTTGTATTTTATTATTTCCGGTTTATCGAGGTTAGGTTGTTTAGGTTAAAAAAACTTCAGCTAAAAAATATCCGGCTAATGTCATTATAAAAAACATACACCATCAACAGTAACAGAATAAACATACCGATCTGCTGGGCAATCTCGCGGACCCTGGTGCTGACCGGACGACGCGTAACCGCTTCGATGGCGAAAAACACCAGGTGACCGCCATCCAGAACCGGGATGGGTAAAAAATTCAAAATCCCCAGGTTAATGCTGATCAGAGCCGTAAAAAACAGCAGGTTTGCGGCCCCCTCTCGGGCCTGGTCCCCGGCCATCTGGGCAATCATAATGGGGCCGCCAAGGGTTTTGCTGGAAATCGACCCCTGAATCAGTTTTACAATGCTCAATACAGTCAGTCGGGTAATGTCCCAGGTCTGACGAAGGCTCTCCCCCAAGGCCTCAAACGGATTCAGTCGTTTCGGAATCACATCCCCAGCGGATGTGACGCCGATAACATAGCGTTGCGTATCCTCCCCGAATATATTTTTAGCGGTCTGGATTTCCGGCGTGATGGTCAACTCAATATCAGACTCACCCCGATAAATCCGGCACAGCAGAGAATGCCCCCCGCTGTTTTTAATCCGCTGGGCCATTTCATCCCAGGTGGAGATGACAATTCCGTCAATAGAATAGATGCGGTCTCCTTTTTGCAACCCGGCGTCCCATGCCGGCGCTCCCTCTTTGATCTCTCCCACGGTAGGTTTCAGGATAAAAGTTCCGGACACCATGAAAAGGCCGAAAAAAATGACAACGGCAAGCAGCAGGTTAAAAAGCGGCCCTGCGGCAACAATCATTATTCGCTTAAAAACATGCTTATGGGTAAAGGAGATGGCTTTATCGGCAGGATCAATATCAGCAGCCGGGTCATCCCCGACCATCTTGACATACCCACCAAGGGGTATGGCGGAAATACGATAATCGGTAATACCGACGGTCCGGCCGAAGATCTTGGGGCCGAATCCCAATGAAAATTTTTCCACCCCCACTCCAAAAAGGCGGGCCACCAGAAAATGGCCCAGCTCGTGAAAAAATATCAGAACACCCAGAACAATAACAAAAGCGATAACGCTGGTACCCATAAGTAAAACCCGTTGGTTTGAATTAAAAATAGAAACAATTCAGGGCGGACTGTGCCCACTGATCTTTTTCCTTATTTCCGCCTGCCGCTTTCCGACCTCTGGCCTCCGACTTCCGACTTCAAACTTCTTCAATCAACCGGCCGGTTTCCCGCCTGGCCCATTTATCGGCCATGACAATATTGTCCAGATCGGGCTTTTCAATGATCACATGGCTTTGCATGGTCTGCCGGATCACATTCGCTATATTCACAAAACTTACTTTATTGTGCAAAAATGCATATACAGCCACTTCGTTGGCGGCATTTAATACGGCCGGCAGAGTTCCGCCGGCGACACAGGCTTCAAATGCCAGTTTCAGGCATGGAAATCGTTCCAGGTCCGGAGGCTCAAAGCCCAGCGTGCCGATATCCGCGAAATCCGGGATCGGCTGCCCGATGGGCAACCGCTCAGGAAAACTCAGGGCATAGGCAATGGCACCCTTCATATCCGGCAGGCCAAGTTGCGCAATGACCGATCCGTCCCGAAAGGCCACCATGGAATGCACGATGCTCTGGGGATGAATGACTACCTGAATCTGTTCCGGTGCCACATCAAACAACCACCGCGCCTCGATAAACTCGAGCCCTTTGTTCATGAGCGTTGCCGAATCAATGGTGATTTTATTGCCCATCTGCCAGTTGGGATGCTTGAGCGCATCGGCAGGTTTTATACTGTCGAAATCCTCTTTGCCGCGCTTTAAAAACGGCCCGCCTGATCCGGTGAGCAGTATCCTGGCAAGATCCTGGCGGCGGTTGCCGGCCAGGCATTGAAAAATAGCACTGTGTTCACTGTCAATGGGCAGGATGGACACCTTTTTTTCGGCAGCCCGCCGCATGACAATCTCTCCGGCCATGACAAGGGTTTCCTTGTTGGCCAGGGCAATATTTTTACCGGCATCTATGGCTGCCATGGTGGGCAGCAACCCCGCGGCGCCCACCATGGCCGTAATTACGGTATCAATCGAGTCAAGGACCGCGGCCTGCCGGTATCCCTCATCTCCATAAAGAATAGCAACCCCGGCCTTGTTCGGAAACTGGTCTGCCAGCAATTGCGCAAGATTTGCATCATATACCACGGCCACTTCAGGTTTAAAAGTTAAAATCTGGCTGACCAGCAGCCCCACATTCTCTTTGGCGGTCAGAGCCCTGATTCTGAAATGATCCGGAAACATACGGACAATTTCCAAAACATTACGCCCGATAGACCCGGTACTTCCCATGACGGACAAATTTTTCATAAAATATCACTTTTAATGATTCATATAATGAATCAACCCATAGGCCACGGGAAGAGCAAACAAAAGCGCATCAATTCGATCCAGAATACCGCCGTGGCCCGGGAGAATGTTGCCTGAGTCCTTGATATCGGCAGATCGTTTAAAAATAGACTCGAACAGATCACCCAGTTGCCCGGCCGCGCCGATAATCATGAAAAAAGGGATAACGCCGACCCAGGGCA
>CAYQNS010000158.1:0-8946 GCA_964418755.1 uncultured Desulfobacteraceae bacterium | reverse complement strand
ATAGCCTTTTATTATAAATTCTGTCAAGAATGAAGACCTGACCCTTATGTTTTTCTCTTATGTTTTTCTCTTAAATTCAGCTTCTGGTCTCCTGCGTTCAAGGTTCGACCTCAGACTTTCCTGCCCCTTGCGCAAAAGATGACTCTTTCCCAGCCTCAGGGAAAACTTATATACAAACTTCCTGTCTCTGAGCTTTATCCTGTAACATTGCCATTTTCAGAGGCTATAGAAACCTTGAAAATAAACCTGGCCGGTTTTATGAAACCGAGAAAAAAGCTTCTGCCCAAGCTCTCTGACATTAAAATACGCCCAAGAAGCTTTTTGCTGGTTTATGTACCATTTATAGAAAAACACCACGAGCTCATAGAGCTCTCATCTAATTTTGCCATAACCAAAAACCAGCTGAAAATGGCAGGTAATCTATAATCAGTAACTACCCGGGTATTTAGGTTGAAGACTGAAGTATTTCAACCATCTCGCAACGTTTAAATCAACCCACTTCTGCATTTCCCTGCCAAGGCGTAGCCAAAAGCGAAGCCTGGTGCCTCTTTACCTTTCCTTGCCCTGCGTAGCCGGAAGCGAAACATGGGTGCTTTTTACTCTTCCACCCAGTCCTCGCCCCATTCTTCTGAAGCTTCCGATTCCCTGGATAGAACGTCAAGTTTAACGGCCTGTACTTTGCGGTAGACATCCTGGAAGTTTCTTGCCTCTTTGTTTACCGCCAAAAGATCGTTTTCTATTGAAATGCCAAAAAGTTTTTCATTCTCTTTTAAATAGGGAAGAATCAGATCCCAGTCAGCCTGGGTTAAATCGATGTACTCACCACCGTTTAACTGCTCATCAACTAACTTCCTATGGGGATCTCGCAAATAAATAGCACCGCCTGTTGCCAGCGAGAATAGATTAGAGCCCGGATACGGAGTCGCCTGTTCAATGATATTACCATCTTCATCAAACTGGATTCCGTTTAAAATAACAAAACCTCCGCCGTTTAGCGGATCACCGGCCATAAAAGATTCTGCAAGGTAATCAAGACAGGTACCGTTTATCACAACCCGTGGATGACCGACAGCATTTATGAGCGGACGCCCGGCAGCATTACCCATCACATATACTTCTCCGCCTTTTGCACCATACATGAATGTCTGGCCCACATCACCGTAAATAACCAGTTTTCCCCGTTTCATAATCTGACCCAGCTGATCCTGAGCATTACTGTGAACATAGATTTCCAGGCCGTCAATACCGGATGCCAGGTAGTCACCGGAGCTGTCATACACATCTATCCTGACGCCATCCGATTCCTTTGCCAGACCACAGCCACAAAACCGCTGGCCCTTGTATCCATAGCAGATAAACTGTTTCCACCCCGCTTTATATGCATCAACAATAAGGCGTGAATCGCAATCTTCCCCTTCAGGTGGAAATTCTTTAACATTTAAAACCAGTATTTTCTCCCTGTCCTGTGGAGCACGCAACTTGTCTTTTGTAGCCCAATCAATGTGGCGATAACTGCTCAAACTGTTTTCATTTATTTCGGGAATAGAGTTAAAAACCGTTGTTAAGCTTTCTTTTATTATATGCAGCACAGAGCTGCGCTTCTTATTGCCTGTAGGAAAGCGGCGGTCATTTAAATAGGTCAAAACTTCTATGACTTTTGTCTTGGCTCTATCGCTGCTGTCTGCCTGTTGAACAAGTTCCATGCAAAAATATTTGAAAGATGCATAATCCCAGTTTTGCATATTATTTATGCAATAGTCTTTCAAAACTGAAATGGCTGCATTCGCTATTTTGTCCCTTACAAACATCGATATTTCCACGGCATCCTTGGCACTTGATAACTCAGTATCTTGCCTGTAATGTACCTGGTCCGGTGCTGTCTTAATAACTTCACCAAACTTGTTAGTGCAGACAAGCTGTTTTACGCCGTCTCCCTTTCCTGAATCTTTTAGGGTGAAAAGAAATGATCCGCCGTCAGACGCACTTCCACCACGAGCGTTCCAGTACTTATCGGCCACAGGACAAAAACGGCTGTCTTCTTCAGCCAGGCTTTTTAATGTTGCATCCACCGCCTGCTTTTCCGAGCATATCAAACCGATCTGCACTTCGCCTTCCTGCAAGGCAAAAACCTGCGGTCTTAACATAGAGGTATCGGTTATACCAATGAGCTGGAATATTTTTTTATAAGGATTATTTCGTGCAATGATAAAAAACCATGGTCCGTCCGGGGAAGCATGGATATGTGCCGACTGTATGTAACGATAAATTTGTTTTTTATCAGCCGGCAGACGATCAAAGTCATATTCGGTAGTCGGAGCTAAAGCTTCAATAATATATTCTATCGGGTAACCAAAAACCCGGCTAAACAGGTCTATTGCCAGTACGGAGACTTCGGTATCCGTCAAAAACTGCGGTATGATATTATACTGTTTCAGGTATTCGCACACCGCATGGTAGTTGGCGAAATCTCCATTGTGAACCAGAGCTTCATTCAGGCCGGTGAATGGATGGGCACCGCCGGGATGCCACACGCGCCCCTTGGTGGGGTAACGCTGGTGCGCAATCCAGCCATGTGCCTTAAAGTCATCCAGAAGATAATACTGTACCACCTTTTCTGCGTAACCCACTATTTTCAGAATCATCAAATTGCGGCCATGGGACAGGACAAATGCGTGCTGTTCTCCCTGGGATGCGTAATATTTCTGGTTAAGACGTATTGAATTTTGATAGATGAATTCATCTTCAGCTTTACCCGGCTCTAAATCCTGAAGCTGGTTTTGTTCTATAAACCGATCCATCACATCCTTTTTTACACGAACAAAATATCGCCAAACATCCGGTGGTTTTACTTCAAGCCCCTCAATATCGCGGTAATCATCTACCGTAGGAATCTTTTGTGCCTGGTGGACTTCCATGCAGGGCTCTATGTTGGCAGCCTCCACTTGAGATATTGATTCAAGATTTAAAAACGCAATCTGAAGCATATAATGGGTATCGAGCACTTCCTGGGTTACTCCCAAATCTTCGGCACAAAGACCAACCGCAGCGATTCCGCCCCCCTTGCCGTTTCCCCTGTTGTGCATCTGTACTGAAGGTTCGTAGATGTGGCGGCCTCTAACAGGAATGGAAGAAATAAATCCGGTGACACCACAGCCCCCTTCTTCCGCCGGTTTTTCGCCATGGAAATTATTATGCGGTATTTTTTCCCTGGATGATACTATTTTATCAATGATATGGTTATGATCAAAGTTCATTATTTTCTCACAATTTGTTAGGAGTCTGAAAGCATTGCAACTCTTGGAGATTACAATCCAATATAAGAACGAAGCCGTACAAGCTAAAAGGCTATGAACATTGAACATCGAACGTCCAACGTCAAATTTTGAATAAGGTATTCTGCCAGTTTATAAACCGGTTTATAAACCGGCGGAGCGAAGCGATTTCATCATTCGATGTTCAAAGTTCGATGTTGGACGTTCGAAAATCGCTTTACTCTGCCGTTTAATATTCTCTTGTAATAAATATTTTATTTCTTAATCATACGACCATGCTATTAGGAAGGGGAATCAGTAATATTCCCGTTTGGAAAAATCGATAACAAATTGTCGATATGATGTTGCTAAGCGCCTATATAATCACAGCCTTCCGTGGAGTCGGCTGGTAACTCGCTTTTTCTTTTTCGTCTAAATAATCGAGATGAACCAGCAAATCCCAGCGGCCAACAAGTTCCTTTACACTCTTTAAGCCCAACTGTCTCAGCAGTTCACACCACTGTTTGCGCCACGCCATATACATGTTGACAATTCGCTGTTCGGCATACTCCTCGGTAATCATTTGCCCAAGCTCGGGATCTGTTGATGCAATTCCCCTCGCACAACCCCGGCCGCTTTCACAATTTCCGCATCGCACACATTCAAGAGCCACCAGCTCGGCGGTACCGATCACCGCTCCATCAGCTCCCAGCGCAATGGCTTTAGCAACATCCATTGCATTTCGAATCCCCCCGCTTGCAATTAAGCAGACTTCATCCCGAACACCTTCATCTTTTAAAAATTGATGCACCTTGGGAATCGCATATTCAATCGGCATGGCAATGTTCTTCTTGGCAATATCCGGTGCAGCTCCCGTACCGCCGTAGCTTCCGTCCATATGAACAATATGCGCACCTGCAAAATAGCTTCCCACTGCCACCATATCGATGTCATTGGGTGTGGAGACCTTTACCGAAATCAGCGCATGGGGATTGATCTCTTTTATCCAGTCAATATGTTTCTTATGATCCTCTACAGAATAAACGCTGTGAAAAGGAAATGGCGAGAAAAGCGAATTTCCCGGCACGGTCTCTCTCATCGCGGCAACCTCCGGGGTGACCTTGTCACCCAGAAGATGCCCGCCCAGACCAGGCTTGGCTCCCTGGGCATATTTAAACTCAACCACCGGTGCATATAAAATCGTTTCTTCCCTCACACCGAATAGTCCGGTGGCCACCTGTGTAATGACAAAATCAGCATAGGGTACAAATTCCTGGGGATAGCCGCCTTCACCGGTACAGGTCAGTGTGTTCAACCTTTTGGCAGCTCTTGCCCTGCCGGTTAAAGCGGACAATGCCATGGAACCGTAGGACATGCCCCCGCTGTAAATTGGAAGTGAAAGGGTCCTTTCGGGTCGCCTGTCATTTCGCTTATTAAGATCAAGGCCCATATCCATCTCTGTATCGCTGACATCAAGATAGTCCTTTGGATCAGGATTTTTGAATCTGATTTTATCAAAGCCTCCGCCTGAGTATCCCAGATTGTATTCCAGGTCGCCCACCGGTAGTTTTCCTGTTTCAGCCATCTCCCAATGTGCAATCAACATCTCGGCAGTCCAGCGATAATCACCCAGGGTTTCAAGGATTGGATTCAGTCTGAGTGTAAGCGCCTGTTGCGGGCATCTTTCCACGCAAAAGAAATCATTTTCCCGGCATTGAAATCCGATACATTTGTGCTCCTTGGGCCGCAATGGTTTGGTAAAATTGTCATACCTTATATGAACGCCATAAGGACAAAGCTCAGCGCAAAGACCGCAGGAAATGCAATTTGAATTTCTTCTTATGGTATATTTGCCTATGGTATTGCGAAACCTGGAAGGGCTTTCTACAATTTCAGGCAGATCGTGATTATCTTTTTTACTACTCATTTAATTATCCTAATCCTGTCACTTTTCTTTCACCAAATACCGGCCCAAAGTTTTTCTCCTCCAGATCTTCAAACCACATGGAGCGACCGACTTCACCCCGCAGTCTTCTGACTTCCCTGATACCCATCGCGCCCATTAATTCAATCAACTGGGCATGCCAGGCTCCGATCAGGTTTACAATTCTCTGAGAGCCCCAATTATTATCGAAATCTTCATCGAGTTTCACCGGGCAGGATAATCCTTGTTTGCATCGACCACATAAACGGCACTCTAAGGCCAACGGTATGACATAATCCGCCACAACCGCATCAGCCCCGCAGATAATCGCTTTGGCCATATACTCTGCCATGGCTATTCCACCGGAAAAAATCAGATTGATCTTTTGCCTGATTGAATTTTCAACCAACTGAAGATGAACTTCTCTAATCATTTCTTTTAAAAACCTGGGATTTTCTGCATCAAGTTCGTTGCCGTTTTGGTCTGCATAAAAATAAAGTGTATCCACACCGGTTTCGGCCAGTTCAAGTGCTCGCGATGCTGCCATGCCATCAAGAGGAATTTTGACAATAATAATTAAATCCGGATTTATGGCCCGCAACCTGGGGAATACTTCCTCGATTCCGGTTTCATAGGTCAGTTCCACTGCCCTGCTTTTTTTAACCAGATCGAGATACTCATTAAAATTATGTTTGGTTAAGCAGGGGATTAGATTTTCAGCGTATGGCGTCAGGTCAGCCGAATAATCCTGTGGAATAATAAACATCATGGTTTTTAGTACCTGAGCCGCCTTTGCCGCAGAAATAATCACACTTTCATTTTTTACAAGATCCTCAGGTAACCTCAACAATAAAGGAAGCGGCAGTTCTAAAATTTCAGGCACATCAGAAGCCAGGGTCATATCTTCATTGAATTTTAAAGGGGTGACTCTTCTGGACAGCTCAACACATGTACTGATATACTCCCGTCCATGAATACCATCACGTGTCGGACGCACGATCTCGGACATGTCTGTCCACATGGATTCAAATCCGGGTGCCACGAATGGGCCGCGATACCCGGCTCCTGAAACAGGAATCTTGCCTGTATGGGCCTGATACCAGTTTACGTAAATAATGTCCGCACGCCAGTAGTCATCTCCCAGTGTTCTGTAGGCCGGGTTGATTACCCGTGAAAAGATTCCCCGGGTACACTCCTGCACACACCTGAAACAGCTTTGGCATTCATACAGATATTCAGGTTCTTTCATGGAACTTATGTGAAAATAATTGTCTTTAAAAATTCCATAAACACATTTTTTCTTTACACAATCTCTGCAACTGCCTGCACAGTCTTCCCTAAATTCAACCGTTGCATATTTCCCTATCGGTTCAAACCGCGGCGGTGTGACTTCTACTGGTATGTGATACTTCTTGGACATTTAAACTCCAGGCTCTTGTGCTTATTCTTCAGATTCAGGACGCGGTATGAGACCTGCGGCTTCTACAATCTCACCGACTTTCTCTTCCCATTCGATTGCCATAAGATGAACTCCATGTACGCCCTTCATTTCACGCAGCTGGGAAATCGTCTCCAGGCATATTTTAATCCCTTCTTTGCCAGCATTTTCTTTTGATACGGATTCCATCCGTTTGATAACAGATTCCGGCACATCCATGCCGGCGACCTTGTTTGCCATAAACCTGGCCATTCCAGGAGATTTAAGAGGTGTTACACCGGCCAGGATATGAACCTTCTCGGTTAATCCTTCCTCCCGCGCCAGCCGTATCCATTCTTTAAATCGATCCATATTATAAACACACTGGGTCTGTATAAAATCAACACCCGCATCTATTTTCTTGGCCAGCCTGATCACTCGATATTCAAAGGGATCGGCAAAAGGATTTGCCGCAGCCCCGATAAACATGCGAGGTGGATTTTCCAACTCAAAACCGCTCATATCTTTTCCATCACTGCGCATGTCCCTGACTGTCCGGACAAGGTTCATGGAATCGATATCAAAAACATTCATCGCATCAGGCTGGCTGCCAAAAGTCTGGTGATCTCCTGAAAGACAGAGAATATTTTTTATCCCTAAAGAATAGGCTCCCATAATATCCGATTGCAGGGCAATCCTGTTCCGGTCGCGGGTGACCATTTGCATGACAGGCTCAATACCTATATTTAAAAGGTGCACACACGCTGCAATGCTTGACATTCTGACAATAGCCGTCTGATTGTCAGTCACATTCACCGCATCAACAAAGCCTTTAAGCAGTTCTCCTTTTCGACGGATAACTTCTAAGTCAGCACCACGGGGCGGTCCGCATTCAGCAGTAACCGCAAATTCCTTTTTGGATAGAATCTTTTGCAGATTGCTCAAGATGTTTTTATTCATATCACATGATCCTCTCTGACTAATTTTCTGGGCCCGCCCGCATGGCTGGCTCTCCAATTCTTGGGAGGAATATATTTCCGTAAATTGTCAAGCTGGCCGAGTGCTTTTAATCGATCTATTATTTGTTGCCAGGCGCAATCAATATCAGGATTTACCTCGCATTTGCCATCCCTGGATCCTCCACAGGGACCGTTTAACAGCTTTTTAGAACAGCGCGTCACCGGGCAAATCCCGCCGAATATAGCAAGTTTGCAATCACCACATCCAAGGCATTCCTCGGTAAAGGTGCCCTGTTTTTCCAGAATTCCAATAAAAGTGGTGTTTACGCCCGGCAAAACAATCGTTTTAACAAAACACCTTGCGATATCCTGTACTCCTGCACCGCAGGCCAGAGACAGCACTGCATCGTTCCGTGAAATGGCAACCGCTGCTTCCTGTATGAATTCATCTTCACACTGGCGCTCTATGGTCTTTTCTTCGATTTCTATTTTTCTGCCGTCTTTTTTAAATGCCAGTCTCAAAGCCGAGGCAAGGACAGCCACTTCGTCTTCCCCTCCTGCAAAACAGGTCTTCACGCATGTACCGCATCCAAGGATAAGTATTTTGCTATACGGCGCTATGGATTCTTTTATTTCCGCAATTGGCTTTTGTTCACCTACTATCATTATAACTATCCTTTCATTTGAAAATCATGCAGCCGGATTGGGGCCTAAATCTTTAAGCTTCAACAATGTGTCTTTTATGATTTTTGCTGCAGCATCTTTATCTTTCGGATTCAGGTTAAACATTGACAGCCTTTCGCCATCCAGTTCAATTTCATCCAACAGACTCTTGGTCCGCTTAATTCTTTTTTTCGCCCTTATATTTCCTTCAACGAATCGACACTTTCCTTCAGGACAGACCAGAACAATGACGGCATCTGCTCCGGCTTCAAATGCCCGCAGCAGATAAACATCCTTTGTCATACCGGAACAAGGCATCTTAATGTATTTAATATCAACATGATCTATCTCATCAAAATGAGACAATACTGATTCGCTAAAGCTGTTGATACAATGAAAAATTGTTATCTTTGGTTCAAATTCCATTTTTTTATGAAAGCTTCCTCATGGCCCTAAAAAAAAAGCGTCTTCTTATATTAGAAATATTGAAGACGCCTTTGTCTTAAGTGCATTTGTTTTATCTCACACGCCTTTGTGCGAAATCCTTATTGTCTTGATTTAAGGTGTTTGTGCTCCATTATCTTTGTAATATTCGTTTGTCAACTATAAAATAATAAAATGTTGTAAGCAAATAATTATGGGGTCAAGTCTGCTCTTGACTCTATCAAATATCACACAAGAGTCAAGAGCAGACTTGATATCCATATAAAGAGCTTGTTGAGCAGCGACGAC
>CAYQNS010000157.1:0-8972 GCA_964418755.1 uncultured Desulfobacteraceae bacterium | reverse complement strand
CCCCCGTAACTGATAAACGGCAGGGGGACACCGACCACCGGCATCAGGCCCATGACCATACAAATATTGACAAACACCTGCCAGAATATCATCGCCGTCATACCGACAGACAGTATGATACCGAACGGATCACGGCAGTGTACGGCCACATTTATTCCCCGGAAAATCAGCAACAGAAACAGCAGCAAGAGAGCCATGGCACCGACAAACCCCCATTCTTCCGCCAGAACCGAAAAAATAAAATCCGTGTGCTGCTCCGGTAAAAAGGACAGCGCATTCTGAGTTCCGCTCAAAAACCCCTTACCCCGGAGCATGCCCGAGCCAATGGCAATCTTGGACTGAATAATATGATAACCGGCCCCCAGTGGATCACGGTCCGGATTCAAAAAGGTCAGTATGCGCTGCTTCTGGTACCCTTTCAGAAAAAACCAGACCATTGGAATAATGGCGGTAAAAAAACATATGATACCAATAAACGATCTCCGTTCTATTTTGGCAAAAATCGTCATAACACCTGCAATCAGGGCCAGAAGAATGGCCGTTCCCAGGTCCGGCTGTTTGACGATGAATCCAAAAGGAAGCATCACCAGCAGTCCCGGGACAAACAGTTCCCGCAATGTCAGGCCTTTTGTATTCACATTTTTTGAATAGTAGTGGGCCAGAACGATGATCAGGCCGATCTTCATCATTTCCGACGGCTGCACGGATACGGGGCCCAGAATCAGCCAGCGTCTGGAGCCCGCGACATATTTACCGAAAAACATTACTAAAATCAGCAGTAAAATGCCTCCGGCGTAGATAACATAGGCCCATTTATCCAGCATCTTGTAATCAAACATAATAATAATCAGGATCGCAACCAGCCCGGCACAATACCAGATCACCTGCTTTACACACAGTGTTTTCTGGGGATCCAAAATACCGGCCGTGACCGCGCTATACAGAATAATCAACCCGAGCATGCCCAAGGCCAGGATAATCCCCAGCAGAACCCAGTCAAAATTTTCCGCAAGACGTCGATCAAACATGGGTATCAAGCTCCTCCGGACAAGGCCCTGCCCTGAATATTTTGACCGGCGGGAAAATCATGGCGCCCGGTCATCAACCCGGCGCCATTTTCATCGCCATTCAGATAGGCATCAATAAGTTTACTCGCAATGGGTGCAGCCGTACTCGATCCGTGTTCGCCGTGCTCGATCATGACCACAATCGCTATGACCGGGTCGACAGACGGGGCATACGCCACAAACCAGGCATGCGGTTTTATGAGATCTTCAGCATCTTCACTGCCGTCGGCAACATCTTTCTCTTTCCGTCCAACCACTTGGGCCGTCCCTGTCTTTCCGCTGAATTCCAGGGTTTTAAGCTTTGCTATTCTAGCGGTTCCACGGCGACCGTTGACAACCTCCCAAAGCCCTTTTCGGATCAATTCCAGATTTTTCTTGCTTACCGGAAGCCTGCCGGTTACCTGGCACTGAGCCTTTTCAAGTACATCGCCATCGGCAGATACAATCTCCTTTATAATCAGGGGACGGTACAGTTCCCCCCCGTTGGCCACTGCCGATGTCAGCACCAGCATCTGCAGAGGGGTAGCAATATTATACCCCTGACCAATGGCAATGGACAATGTTTCGCCTCTGTACCAGGGACGGCCGAGCCGTTTTCTCTTCCACATGGTGGTCGGTACCAGCCCTTTATTCTCGTTGAACAGTGCGATCCCTGTGGGTTTTCCAAGACCGCCGGCCTTTGCATACCAGGCCAGCCGTTCTATGCCCAGTTCCAGGCCCACCTGGTAAAAAAAGACATCGCAGGACTCGGCCAATGCCTTGACCACATCGACCTTTCCGTGCCCGTATTTGTTCCAGCAGCGAAACACCCGGTCTCCGAATCTGAAATGCCCGGGACAGAAAAACGACGTTTTGTCGTCGATAACTCCCTCTTCCAGCCCCGCCATAGCCGTAATAATCTTATAGGTGGATGCCGGCGGATACCCGGCCTGGAGTACTTTGTTCTCCATGGGGCGTAGTGGGTTTTGAGCCAGCAATTGCCACTTTTCATGAGACAGGCCGGTAACAAATTCATTTGAATCAAAAGCCGGATTGCTGGCCATGACCAGAACCTCTCCATTCCGGGGGTCCATTGCCGCCACGGAACCGGTCATTCCATTGAGCAAGGTTTCGGCAAGCTGCTGCAACCGCTGGTCAATCGTCAGAAAAATATTGTGGCCGGGTCGAGCATCTACGGTCTTCATGACTTTAACCACCTGGCCTCTGGCATTCACTTCAACCTGACGCCCGCCGCGCTTTCCGCGCAAGAGCGTTTCACAGCTTTTTTCCACACCAAACTTGCCAACGAAATCACCTGCCCGGCATCCCGAATATTCAGTGGATCTGAGTTCATTGATATTAATCTGGCCCAGATAACCAAGCAGGTGGGAAGCACTTTTTTTATAAATGTATTCACGACATGGTGTGACATTAATTAAAACACCGGGGAGATCGAATAAATGGGCCTCCACGGCAGCCAGCGTGTCACGTCCGATATCATGCTGCAGTAGAACCGGTTTATATGTCCGATCTATTTTCTTGGACGAAAAAATAGACCTTATTTCGGGTCCTGGGACATCACCGTACCGGGCTATTTTGGCAAGGGTAGCTTCCACAGGCTTGGCATCACGGGGTACGATGCTCAGATCAAACGCCGGACGGTTGTCCACCAGCAACCTGTTGTTGCGGTCAAAAATCAACCCGCGCGGTGCATCGATGCTCTGGAGCCGGATACAATTGTTTTCCGAAAGTCTTCGGAACTCCTCTCCCTCAAGAACCTGGAGATAAAAAAGGCGGGCTGCCAGCAACACAAAGGCTCCGACAACACAAAATAATACACCTGTTAACCGTTGTTTGAACCATTCACTGTCAGCCGTATTTAGGTATTGTTCCAATCGTAAAAAACCGATCCCTTTCACAGTGCCGGAGCCCGCGCCCTGTTATCTCTTCATCCAGTGCGGGATCTGCATATATCCAAATAAAAAAAACGGCCCGGTGAAAAGTGCCCATAAAACCTGTCGAAAAACACAGCTCACGACCGCCTCGGACGATATCAGCTCCATCCGTCCCAAAAAAGTTATGGTCAGCAGCCACAGGATATTTTCAAACAATACCCCGACCGCAACAATAAAAAATAAGACCACACCGCTATGAGCATGAAAAAACCTGACAAGCCACCTTGCCCCCACATACAGCCACACGTAAGTCGTAAGATATAATCCGAAGGGGCTTGCGGAAAGGCAATCCGTAATAAGGCCCATCAGGATTACGGTGGTCAACCCCTCGGCAATGGGTCGGAAAAAACCGGCATAAACTACAAATGGAATCAGCAGATCATAAAAACCCCGGGTGGTAAATAACAGGGGGACAACTGCCGTTTGCAGTACAATGATGCAGAAAACAATTACAATATAAAACAAGAATATCATGGTGTTTCCAAAAAATTCCCCTTCGGTGGATTTAGTATAATCATTACCTCTTCAAGCTTTTCAAAATCGACATGGGGGATAACCGCAACTTCCTGGAAAATTCCTGAATTGCGCCTCACAATATCCGCTACCTGTCCAATCAGAATACCTTTTGGGAAAACGCCGTCCATCCCCGATGAAATAATCGTATCACCAACCCGGACATCATTTTTACGCAAAACATATTTAAAACGATATTGATCACTGGAAGTCCCCTTTATAATTCCCCTTGCCCGTGTACGTTGAACAAGGGCATCCACCGCGCTGTTGCGGTCAATTGCCAGCAGGACATTGGCGTAATGGCCGGACACCTCGGCAACCTGGCCGACAACACCGTCCGGGTTCACCACCGGCATTCCTTTTACAATCCCGTTGAATTTACCCTTGTTAACGGTTACGCTTTTAAACCAAGGGGATGGGTCAAGACCGATAACTTCAGCGGCAAGCTGTTTACCGAGAATGGTTTTCGTGAAATTGAGCAACCTGCGGAGACGCTGGTTGGTCAGCACTGTTTCACGCTGCTTATTATTTTCCTGAACGGCCCGGGCGAGTGCCTGCCTGAGGTTATCGTTCTCCCGGGCAACTGAAACCAGTGAAAAATAATGACGCCAGATATTGCCCGCAAATTGAATGGATCGGGTTGCACCTGCCTGAAACGGAGCAACAATTCCGATAAGGACAGGGCCCAGGCTGGAGGAAGAATGGTGGTGCCGGCTGGTGATGGAAAGAATTACGATATTGGCGACCACCAATAAAATTGCGCCGCCAATCATCATCTTCTTGTTTGAAAACATAAAACTTTAGGTAATCATGACCTGTTTGAGGATTTCAATGCTGTCAAGGACCTTACCACAGCCCAGCGCAACGGTAGACAAGGGGTCCTCGGCAACCGTTATGGGCAGACCACTCTCCTCCCTGAGAAGTTTGTCAAGATTCTTTAATAATGCGCCCCCTCCGGTTAAGACAATCCCGTTATCTACGATATCAGCCGCCAGTTCCGGCGGGGTTTGTTCCAGCGCAATCTTAACCGTTTCCACGATTGAATCAATCTGCTCGGAAATTGCCATGCGTATCTCTTCCGAATCAATGGCCAGGATCTTGGGAATTCCCGAAACGAGGTCTCTTCCCTTTACCTCGATGCTCTCCAGTTCCTGCGGTTCCGGGTAGGCGTTGCCAATGGTTGTTTTGATGATTTCAGAGGTCCGTTCGCCGATCAGCAAGTTGTATTTTCGTTTGATATACTGCATAATGGCCTCGTCCATCTTATCCCCGGCCACCCGGAGGGATCGGCTATAGACGATACCGGCCAGAGAAATCACGGCCACTTCCGTGGTGCCTCCGCCGATGTCAACCACCATGTTACAAGTGGGCTCCGTGATGGGCAGCCCGGCACCGATGGCTGCCGCCATGGGCTCTTCGATGAGATAGACCTCGCGAGCCCCGGCAGATTCAGCCGACTCCTTGACGGCCCGTTTTTCCACCTGGGTAATTCCCGAAGGAACGGCAACAATGATCCGGGGCCGGACAAAGGTGCGTCGATTATGCACCTTGTGAATAAAATGACGCAGCATTGCCTCCGTCACTTCAAAATCGGCAATTACACCGTCCCGCATGGGGCGAATGGCAATAATATTGCCCGGTGTACGACCCAGCATGTTCTTGGCCTCAGCCCCCACAGCCAGAATTCGGTTTTTCAAACTAGCGTCGGTTCGCACGGCTACCACCGAGGGTTCGCTTAAAACAATCCCCTTGCCCTTGACATATACAAGTGTATTTGCGGTACCCAGATCTACGGCCAGGTCACTCGAAAAAATACCGAGAATCGAATCTAAAAACAAATTTATTCCCTCTCTATATACCGGTTACTCCAAACTTTTATATTTTGCAGTATCGACAGGTTGCCTTACCGGACAATTGACAAATAAAGAATTGATCGTAATTAAGTCCTGTAAATTAAAATAATTCCTTACCAAAAATAATTTTTCTTTACAAGAAAAATTATCCCCTGATTCCCGTTCCACCCCATTTAATGCCCGAATTTTCCCTTTTCCCTATCTTTTAAGATAGCAAATGCGCCATAACGGCATCGTGAAGATGCGGTCTGAAGGCTTTGATAAAATCATTATTCCGTGACGGATGAATCCGATTGGTCAGCAGGATCACGATTACCCGACGTTCCAGATCCATCCAGAAAGATGTCCCTGTAAAGCCCAGATGCCCCACGCTTTTACGTGAAAAATACCGCCCCGCACTTGATCCCCTGGTTGACGGCATATCAAAACCCAGCGCGCGCTCCTTATTATATAGTGGCTTGAAAAATTTTTGCAGGAGCGGTTGCTGAAATACGACTGACGGTTGGCCGTGATAGGTCCATAACAATTCATTGATCAGCCTGTGCAGATCCCCGGCAGTACCGAAAAGACCTGCATGACCTGCAATGCCGCCGATCACATAGGCGTTATCGTCATGTACCGCGCCTTCCATTACCTGATTCCGCCATGGACATTTTTCAGTAGCGGCATATCTTTTGTGAGGAGGTTCTATCGTTCGATCAATAAAGAAAAGATCTAAAAGCCCCAGTGGCTTGTAAATTTTTTCAGCAACAAACCGGTCAAGACGCATATGGGAAACTTCTTCGACGATCCAGCGCAGGAGCATAAATCCCAAATCACTGTATCGCACCTGATCACCCACACGGCTTTCAAGGGGCTCTCGGATCAAAAACTCCCGCAGCCTTGCCTCACGCATTTCAAAGGGAAGCTTGGCAAGTATTCTAAAGTAAGGCCGGTAATCCGGCATGCCGGAATTGTGATATAAAAGGTGCTGAATCTCGATGGCCTCCTTGTCGGTTCCCTTCAGGCCGGGCAGATACAATCCTATGGCCTGATCAAGGTCCAGATGTCCGGTTTCCATCAGCTTCATTACCGCCGGCGTCGTGGCCAGGGGTTTGGTCAGTGATGCCAGATCAAACACAGTGTCTCTTGTCATGGCCCGGCCCGTAAAAACATTGGCCTTGCCATAGGCTCGAAAAAACAGCACCGTATCCGCTTTTGAAACCAGCAGCACACCGCCGGGAAAAACTTTTCCCGCCACACCGCGCTTCATCAAATCGTGAACCTGCTGCATCACCAATGTCCCTGATCAACCGAATAGAAAAAGGCCTGCCACAAAAACGCGAAGGGTTCTGCCCACCAATTATCTGTCATCCTTATTTTAAGCCGGATCGACTGCAATCGAGGAACACGCCGCCATGGCCTTTCAGGCCTATGTGGCGGCCCGGTCAAACGTCAACGTCTTCCGATCCGCATCCAGGGTTGCAGTAAGACCAATGGGAACTATGAGGTTAGTCCTTCCGTGGCCCACATCCAGACCGCCTAACACCGGAATAGTAAATTTCTCAAACATCTCTCTGAAAATATCAAAAACAGCCTCGGGCGTACCGCATTGTTCAAAGGAACCCAGTACGATTCCGGCCAGATAGTCAAAACATCCGGTCAGCTTCATCTGGGTTAGCATCCGATCAATGCGATAAGGGGCTTCCCCCCGATCCTCAAGCAAAAGAATGCACCCCTTGTAGTCCGGCGCAAAGTGCGTCCCCGTCAAATGGCACAGGGTGGTCAGATTGCCGCCGATCACAACGCCTGTGGCCCTGCCCCTGCAAAGGGTCACACCTTTTTCCACATCCATCCGCATAGGACTGTCACTCGTCAGTGTACTGAAAAAAGAATCCCGGGTTCGCGCGTTCCGGTCGCCCAGGGTGGTCACATTGGGGCCGTGAAAGGTCACCAGGCGGCTTTGAAAAAAAATCGCATTCAGCAGGGCCGTAATGTCACTGAAACCGACTATGATTTTGGGATGCCTGTGAATCGCGTCATAATTCAGAAACCCCAGCATGCGCATGGAACCATATCCGCCCCGGGCGCAGACAATGGCTTTAACGGATCTGTCCAAAAAAAACCGGTTGATCAGATCGGCCCGGTGTTGATCGCTGCCGGCAAGGTATCCCTGACGATCAAAGAGTCCCTTTGAAACTACGGGATGATACCCTGCCGATGTCAGCCGGCGGATACCCTTATCGAATCGCTGTTGGTCAAAGGGACTGGCCGGGGCCACGATGCCAACGGCATCGCCCTGCCGCAGTCTTTCCGGAAAAATCACACCTGTTTTCATATCTGTGCCGTCTCGCCTTCAGGAAAGGTTACAGTCACTGTAAAAACATTTTTATATGCGTTGGAGAAAAGGTACCAGCCCCATCTGTTTTGTCTTATACCCCAGAGAAAGCACTCTTTCAAGTCTGCTCTGCATCATTGCAAAAAAACAAATATCATACCATCTGCATCCAAATATTTTAGATGAAAAAAATTTAATTCCAATCTTGACATTCACTCTCCGAACCGATATAGGTAGGCCTTCTTGTCGGGGCGTAGCGCAGTCTGGTAGCGCACTTGAATGGGGTTCAAGGGGTCGGAAGTTCAAATCTTCTCGCCCCGACCAAAATTTTAAAATAATTACGGCGGGTTAGCGATTAAGCTTTCCCGCTTTTTTTGTGGTTTTTTTGTCGGGGTACAGTTTGGGGTACAGTTTGAAAGGCCATAAGGATTGAAAAAATATTTCAAAAAACAAAAACCCGGCCCTCGGATGAAGGTCGCTTTTAGTGCCTATGCATGATTTTTGCGACCTGATTGAATAGCTCTGTCATGATTTAAAAAAAGTTTTCTGCCGGTAACGGTAATTTTGCCACAATGTTGTATGAGCACCATTTCAGCACTAAAATAAATAGGCATTGGTCGATTCTCAAAATAGCCGGAACAAAGATCAAAACCTTAATGTATTATCGCAGACAAAATCTTATAAGATAGCTTCAGTTGCTCATCATCCGCCTCATCCAAAAGGGAATTTATCAACCCCCGCCTATTTGCCGGGTCTTCAATCTGAATATTACTGAAAAACTCGTCAAGATTTACATCCAATGACTGTACAAGCTTCAACAAAGTGTTCAGAGTGGGATTTTCTTTACCACGCTCAATGCTGCTCAAATATTTTGGGCTTATCCCGACACTTTCCGATAACTGCTCCTGAGTAACTCCCTTTCTGTTTCTAACATCTTTTATTCGAGCCCCAATCATTTGCTTTAAGTCCACGGTTACCTCCTCTTTTTTTGGGCAGGTAATAATGATCTCAGAAGCTTGAGGGGATTTGAACAATCTGTCACACAGAAAATAATTGCAATTTTCAATGCATCAGATGTATACATCAATCTAGCAGCAGGATTAAATAATTATATTCATGTTGTCAGAGGGGATTCCTAACAGATACAAATTCATGTATTGCATTTAAGATTGACTAATGGGATTTATTCCGTTACTTATTCAAAACATTCGTTTAAAAAATTACGGTCGGGAACAGAATTCTAAATTGGATTTGCTTGACTGTATCCTATCTCAAGCAACCAATCAGC
>CAYQNS010000156.1:0-8991 GCA_964418755.1 uncultured Desulfobacteraceae bacterium | reverse complement strand
CGTTTCTCGGGATCTGTCTGGGCATGCAGGCCCTGCTTGAAAAAAGCGCAGAAGCCCCGGGAATGAAGGGTCTTGGCTTATTCCCGGGTGAAACCATTCGGTTTGAAACCGATCTGGCCGTGCCTCATATCGGCTGGAACGGAATTCATATCAAACAGCCTTCTGCCATTTTCAACGGCCTTTCCGGCATGGAAAGATTCTACTTTGTCCATTCCTTTCATATCGTTCCGGCAGATGACAAAGATGTCCTGACCACCACTGATTACGGCTGTGAGTTTGCCAGCGGCCTTCAGAGAGGCAATATTGTCGGTATCCAGTTTCATCCTGAAAAAAGCGGGCCTGCGGGGTTGAAATTGTTGGAAAATTTCATTCAACCCGATATCCAGCCGGCCAAACCCTTACAGGCAGTGGAAAAAACCCGGCTCTCCAGACGGATTATCGCCTGCCTGGACGTCCGCGCCAACGATCAGGGAGATCTGGTGGTCACCAAGGGCGACCAGTATGACGTCAGGGAAAACGGGGCTGTGAGGAACCTGGGCAGACCGGTGGAACTTGCAGGCCGCTATTATCAGGAGGGCGCTGATGAGATTACCTTTTTGAACATTACCGGCTTTCGGGATTTTCCCTTAGAAGACATGCCCATGATCGATGTCCTCAAACAAACATCCAAGAATGTATTCGTACCGCTGACCATTGGCGGCGGCATCCGGGACTATACGGATAAAAACGGCCGGAAGTACACGGCCCTGGAGGTTGCCGCCGAATATTTTCGTTCGGGGGCCGACAAGATCTCCATTGGCAGCGATGCGGTTCTGATCGCAGAGCGGTACCTGAAAACCGGCCGTAAAACCGGTACCAGCGCAATAGAGGAGATATCCCGGGTTTATGGTAACCAGGCCGTGGTCATTTCCGTTGATCCTAGAAGGGTGTATGTCCAGTCACCGGATCAAGTCAAACATCGGGTAATCGAGACCACTGTTTTGGGTCCCGACAACGAAAAATACTGCTGGTATCAATGCACGATCCGGGGGGGACGGGAAGGACGCGACCTGGATGCGCTGACACTGGCTATGGTCTGCGAAAAACTGGGCGCCGGTGAAATACTGCTCAACTGCATTGACCGGGACGGCACAAAGCAGGGATTTGACCTCGAACTGATCAATGCGATGAAAAAGGCGGTTACCATTCCCGTCATCGCCTCCAGCGGGGCCGGCTGCGTAGAGCATTTTCATGAAGTGTTCACCGCTACCCGGGCCGAATCGGCCCTGGCGGCAGGTATTTTTCACCGCCGGGAGGTCCCCATCGCCAAAGTAAAGGAATATCTCGAGGGCAAAGTGCCGGTCAGGGGGCGCAATTGAATAGTGAATACCTTCCGGCCCAACATCACGGAATGGTCTCAATAGAAGCAAAACGGGGTTCATGCAGGGGAATCAGGATGTCGGCCATATTTTTGACCCGCTTCAGGATATCATAGGCTTCACAGGCATTGACCACTGTGCCGGGCGGAATGACCTCCATCTCCATGCCCCGGATGGCGGGCGGCGGATTAAAGTTTTCTTCGATAACGCAGAATCCGGTAATCACGGCCGTGCCCTTATTTGTTTCAACAATCACTGAAAGGCCGCCTTCACTGTGGGCCGGTGTGTGCATCACCCGGATGCCCTCAACGATCTCAGCGTCTCCCGGCAGGGTGACAATCTGATGGTTTTCTTCGATCTCTTCGATGTAATCTTCCAGATAACGGAAATCCAGGGGATGGGGGTCGTGAATTCGCTCCAGTTCCTTTTCGTGCACATAGAATTTGGCGCGGGTGCATTTGTAGTCGTTTTCGCAATGATCATTGTGCAGGTGGGTATGAATGACGATATCTATATCTTCAGGCACAAGCCCCCACCGGCCCAGCCCCTGTTCAAATGTATAGATGCTGCCGCCGATGGCCTCTTCACGTCGGGCCGACTGGAGCGGATGCATCTCTCCGGTGTCCACCAGGATTTTTTGATCGCCGCCCTCCAGGTACCAGCAGTAAATCGGAATCGTGTAAGGTTTACCGTAATCGTGCTGATAGGTCATCATGCCCTTGTCAAAAACTTTGGTCCCCATGACAATGGGGTGGATGCGGTAGGTCTGCATAAATATTCCGACGCCCCTCATGATAAATTAAAAGTAATTTACACTTTATTGATTTTGTATCTTGGAAATAGAGTTTGAAACCTGAACCTGAAGCCTGAATCAATGATTATACAAAGAAACGACAAGGTTGTTCCGGTGTATGACTTCGTCATCGTGTTTATACCCCAGCAGGGACTCTATCTGCGAGGTTCGAACACCCAAAATCCTGTTGAGCTCATCTGAGCTGTAATTCACCAGGCCCACAGCCACTTCCCTGGCGTCCTCGTTGATGAGGATAACGGCATTGCCCCGGTTGAACCGATCGTGGATCGCCTTGATTCCCGAAGGGAGCAGACTTTTCCCGTTCTCTAAAAGGGCCTTTTCCGCTCCTTTGTCAATAACAAGCTTGCCCTTTGGCGATTTGGTAAAGGCGATCCAGTGCTTTTTACTGCCCAATGATTTCTGATGCGGCAGGAAAAAGGTTCCCACTTCTTTGCCGGAAAAATTTCTTTTAAAATTCCCGGTTTCAGCCCATTGGCGATGATGGTGGGAATACCCCTCAGCATCATCTTTTGAGCGGCGGTAATTTTACTGGCCATGCCACCCTTACCCAGAAACCCGGGAATTTTGTCCGCGGCACCGATAATGTTTTCATCAATTCTGGTAACGACCTTTATCAATTCGGCATTTTTGTTTGTTCTTGGGTCTCCGTCAAACAGGCCGTCAATATTGGTGAGGTTGACCAGAAGCCGGGAATCCGTCAGGTTGGTGACCATGCCGCCGAGATTGTCGTTATCACCGAATTTAATTTCATCCACAACAACCGTATTGTTTTCATTGATAACCGGGATGATTTTCCAGGATAAAAGAGTCAAAATTGTGTTCCTGGAATTCAGATAACGTCTCCGGTTGGTCAGATCATCCCGGGTAAGCAGAATCTGGGCCGCCTTGGCTCCGTGCCTGGCAAAAGCTTCTTCGTAAACCGTAATCAGGCTTTTTCAATATCCATAATTTTCCTGCCGGGTTTTAAATGTTTAACAAAAAATTGATTTCAAAAAAAGCCCGACAAACATTTTGCCGGGCTTTATAAAGGTCGCAAAATTTTAATTTTTAAACGGCTTCACGAACAATTTTTCTGTTTCAGACACCGTTAAACAGAGAAGTTGAAAGTGTCCGGTCACCATACCCCGCGTTATCGCGGCATCAACCATTTCACTTTTTAACAGAATCTGAATTCGAGGTCTCTTCCTTGCTCTTGGGTTTGTTTTTTGCCTTTGGCTTCTTTTTTTTAAGGCAGATTTTATCTTTCCTTACAAAAGCGCAAATCTGAGGATTGTAATATTCTTTACAATTTAGGGGATTGTATAACGGACATTCGGGATGTTTTTCCGACATAAAAGGTGCCCTTCACTATTAAAGTTGCATTTCATGGATATCTTCCCGTTACCGATCCAGATTATAGCGGGAAACCCAATTTTTTCCTGCCAGAGAAATAATACAAAGTACAATTTTACATACATAGCATAAAAACTTATATTTTACAAGGCATTAGTCTTTAAAGTCGCTGAAAAGATAAAAACATGGTGCCGTCGTCGAAATATCAAATGGTTTTGACAATTAATTTAAGACATTGTAATAGACATTGGTAGTCATTCATAATACAACCGCGAATATCGTCGCCGGCAGTTTACTGAAATGGATCGGAATACCGTATTAAGACAATATGAACTTGCATAGAACAATCAAAAAAGAAATTCTTGATATCAATCAAAATTTGAACCGCCTGCTGATAGACGCAAAAGCCATTCCAGGCACAGCCGGCCGGTGTTTTGACGATTGGACAGACGCCTGCAACAGAATCAGGCAGCAGATTACGGAAGATAAAATACGAATCGCCGTTATCGGCCCGATAAAATCCGGCAAAAGCACCTTTTTAAATGCGCTTTTTGAAGCAGATTATTTAAAACGCGGAGCTGGCGTCATTACATCTATTGTTACCCGTATCCGCAGAGGCCCGGTGCTCAGGGCTGAATTGTTTTTTAAATCTTTAAGCGAAATAAACCGCGACATATCCCAGGCCATGGTTTTGTTTCCCTCTTCCGGGCGGCAACCGGACCCTGACGGGTTTAATATCCTTCAGGATGAAAACCGGGCGAGTCTGAAAGAATCTCTTGATAATCTAAGCCCGGAACTGATGATTACAAACGACTCGCGCAATATCAACAGCATCCTGCTGGCATGTTATCTCAACGGGTTTGAAAAAGTCCGTACCATTCTTACTTCGGACGCCTTGACCAGAACCTATGATCAGGATCGCTTTTTTGATCACATGGACTTTGCCGGTAACGACCATCTCGCTGTCTATTTAAAAGACATAAAACTTGAAATCAACTCCCGCCACCTTGACGAAGGCGTTGAAATTGCCGACTGCCAGGGAAGCGATTCACCCAATCCCATGCATCTGGCCATGATACAGGATTATCTGGTATTAACCCACCTGCTTGTCTATGTTATCAGCAGCCGGACCGGATTGCGGCAGGCGGATATTAAATTTTTATCCATGATCAAAAAGATGGGAATTCTGGACAATACCCTGTTTATATTCAACTGTGACTTCAGTGAACATGAATCTGTTGCAGAGCTCAATTATCTGATAAAAAAACTTACCGAAGAACTCACTATTCTAAAACCCGACCCTGAAATATTCTCTTTTTCAACCCTTTTCAACCTGTTCAAGGCCCAAAAGGCCCATCTGTCCCCGAAAGATCTCCGACGATTTGATCAGTGGTCCCGGCAGGAAGATTTGTCTCTGTTTTCAGATAACGAAACCCTGCGTTTTGAACAGGCTCTGCAGCACAAGCTGAACGGAAAGCGATCTGCACTGCTTTTGAAAAACAACCTGGAACGACTCGGCACAATTTCTTCAGGGATTGAAAACTGGATCCGTATCAACCACGACATCTTAAACCGGAACACAGCCGACGTCATTGCACTGGATGAAAAAATCAAATATCACCGGCAGAGTATAAACTCGGTCAAATCCATGATTCGATCTACCCTGGACGGATCACTGCAAAACATTAAAAGCGAAATCAAGAAAGATGTTGACCGGTTCTTTGACGTGCGATCGGGAGATGTGCTGGTAGAATTACTGGAGTTTATCGATAACTATACCGTACCGGCGGTACAGTATGAAGAAAATCTCAAAACTGCGGGTTTTTCCAGTACGATCTATCTGACGTTTCAGGAATTCAAACAGGCCCTTGACACGTTTATTGCCGAAAGCGTGATCCCCGGAATTATTCGTTTTGTAAGGCAGGAAGAGCAAAAAATCATCACACGCCTGGGTGCGGTCGCCGGACCCTTTGAGTCGATGGTGAAAGATACACTGGGGGAATATACCACCGCTCTGGCAGGCCTTGGAATACCTTTAAAACCGGAAGGACAAGTCGGAGTCAAACTGCCGGATATGGATACCATCAAAACCGGAACCGGTTTGACCCTGCCGCCGCTGGTTGCCGCCATGCGCTATTCTGCAAGAATAAAAACCGAAGCAGTGATGCGACTGGGAGCGTATTCATTTATGGGGTTTTTTAGGAAAATATTGAAAAAATCGACCAAAAACCAGCGCGCGCAGGCAATCAAAGCCCTAAAAGACAGCAGCCGGCAGATGAAGCGCGAGACGCGTCAATCAATTCTCTTCCATTTCAAGGACTACCGGGAAAATATGAAATTCCAGTATATTTTTAAACTGCTGGATGCTGCTGCCGAAGAGCTCTACGAATCTATGTTTGACCGTTTCAGGGTCTATGCAACCGATCTTTCACAGACCGTGGAACTGACGAGCCAAAAAAAAATTGACCGGCACCAGGCATCGGAGCTTTTGACGAAGATGCAGCCGGATGTCAACAGCATTCAACATAGAATAGATCAGGCAAGAGAAAAAATAGAAAAAATGCAACCGTTCCCGGGTTGAAATTGGGGGGGAGAAAAAATACACCTTTGAACATGTAAATGATTGCAAACCTGTAAAGGAGAAACCATGGGTGCAGATCAGACCAGAATTATCGCTGTGGCAAATGAGAAGGGCGGCGTAGGCAAAACCGTGACGGTTATTAACCTTGGAGGGGCACTGGCCATGGAACAAAAAAGTGTCCTGGTTGTGGACATGGACCCACAGGCCAATGCGACAAAGGGCATGGGGATCGAAGTAGAAGAAAACAAGCCGACAACGTATGATCTCATCCGTAATGATACGCCCCATACCGCGGTGGATGCAATCGTTCATACCCCATGGGAGGGGCTCGATCTGATACCGGCGAATGTGGATCTGTTAGGTGCGGAAATTGAACTGGTAGATGAACAGGGCCGGGAAAATCGCCTGAAGGAAGCACTGGCCGATATCCGGGACGCATATGATTTTATTCTTCTGGATACGCCCCCCAGCCTGTCGCTGCTGACCGTTAATGTTTTATCATTTGCCGGAGAGGTTCTGGTTCCCTGCCAGACCCATCCATACGCCTTTGACGCGCTGGACGAACTTTTTGATACAATAGACATCGTTCGCACAGAGATAAACCCGGATATTCACGTATCCGGCGTTTTGGCAACATTTTATGATAAGCGTACCCGGATCAGCCAGGTGATTCTGGATAATTTAAAATCAGACGAACGCTATAAGGGGCTGCTTTTTGATACGGTCATTCGCACCAATACAACCATCGCTGAAAGTGCCGGTGTCGGCAAGCCCATTGTATTTTACCGCAAAAGCAGTTACGGGGCCGGAGATTACAGGCACCTGGCCAAAGAACTGATCGCACGTTCGTAACTGCAGTAACCGTGAACGGCTACAACTACCCTTTGAGCTGCTTCAAATTGTCTTTTGCAAAATCAATGGAAGGATCGATTCCCAGAGCCAGCTCATAGTATCGGATGGCTTTTGAAACTTCGCCCATGTCCCGGTAATTGGAGGCGATATTGGCGTAATCAATGGCCGAGCTCGGGTCTATTCGCAGCACATCCTGAAAGTTTTCAATGGCCTGCTCGTGCTTTTTGAGTTTAAAATGACAGAATCCCATCAGGTTGTGGATGTCGGTTCTTTCCTGATCATACTGCACACCTTTTTGCAGCACATTCAGGGCTTCGCGGTATCTTTCCATATCTTTCAGGCACACCCCCATATAAGAATAGATGCTTGGAAGATCCTGAACTGTCGGTTCAAAATCAAGGGCCGCCGTCAAATACTGCAGCGCGGCTTCCGGATCATTCAGCGCCAGACAACTCGTTCCCAGATGAAAATAGATATAGTATTTTTTTGGCAATTTCGCCTGCATTTTTTTCAACTCGGCCATTGCGATCCCGGGAGGATAATTTTCTGTAATCATTCGCGCCGTAAACATCCCCACACTGGTCCCTAAGGAGCGTTCACGAAAATGAGTTCCCGGAATAATGGAATAAAAAGCCGGGATCTGCAGCAAAGGATGCATGGTATTGACCGCCAGCACCTGCATATCCCCGGCCGCCAGAGCCGATAAACAGTTTTCCAGCTCAATCCTGATATTTCCATTGGAAAGATCCGGCAGCTTCTTCAAATCAATTTTTTTATCAGGATTTATTATATACCCGGCATTTGCGAGATTTTTTAATTTGGGCAGCCCACTGGCCACATAGTTTGACCCGGTGTTAAAATCTCCAGCAAGCTGGGCTGTCTCGCTCAGGGCCCGGCTCAGGGCTTTTTCCGGGTCAGGTGTGGTTCCGGCAGTCCAGACGATTTCGCTTTTTTTCGGAAAGGTGAGCGGATCATAGGCCAGAATGCCGATGGTGGGAATCCCCATTTCCAAGGTAAAATCCGAGATATGGAGGGTTATTCCGGCCTTTTTATATTTAGCCAGCATATCCAGTACAAAAGGATCGGTTGCCGAATCTGTTTCCAAAGCCGGCACACCAAGCTTTTCCCGGCTGATAATGGAAGATACATGTCGTTCGACGATTTCGCATATTCCCTGACTCAAAGCCTCTTCGGTGCAGTTGCCGGCGGATGTGCCGTTAAATTCATTAATTGTATAAAACCAGTCAAAAGGAATCAGGACTTCCTCCTGCCGTGTCAGGTTGTACCCCCAGGTCCATTTCAGGGGTATCTGCTCAAATATTTTTCTGGATACCTCCAGATCATCAGAAGCATCATGCACGGACCGGGCAATCATTTCAAAATCAAGTGCCCTGTCCCCGACATTTTGATATGTATCGATGGTAAAATTTTCAGATCGGTTGTAAAAACTGAAAAAGCTGTAACGCTCGGCAAGTTCCATCACCGCACTGGCTTCAGCCTGAGACGGTGTCGCGCCTTTACCCATCTGTTTTTTGGTTCCCGTAAGCTGGGCCGCATCGTGGCCGCAGACACTGAAAAAAACAGGTATATCCAGCCGGCCATTATCAATCCTTGTTGTTTTATCCAGAATTTTCAGGCCCACATCTCTGGTTTTATCCTTAAACCGCTTAACGGTCTCTTCCGGGGGCAATATTTTATCCTGGTCAAGGTTCGATTGTTTATATCTGTCCTGTAGTTTGATCTGATGACTCATAAAATCTCTCCGGATTCGGTAACCGTTTTTCAAGGTAAAATTCTTTGGATATTCAATATTTTTTGTTTTAAGCGTCAGAATTTAAAAAAAATAATCGTTCATGGTGACGGATATTCAAGGCCTGCGTTTAAAATGCCTTGCACAATAATCGTAAACAGAATAATAAAACAAGGCTTTTTAAAATTGACCGACGGTTATTATTTTGCTATATAATTCTTTTGACATGGGGATGTAGCTCAGATGGGAGAGCGCAGCGTTCGCAACGCTGAGGCCAGGGGTTCGAGCCCCCTCATCTCCACCA
>CAYQNS010000155.1:0-9008 GCA_964418755.1 uncultured Desulfobacteraceae bacterium | reverse complement strand
AACAGGACTGGCACGATACAAAATATGTTTTTTCATATTTTGGCAAAAAGCTGCCGGGATCAAGAAAGGGTTATCTTTTGTATGTGAAAAAAGGGATTGATCAGGGAAGAAGACCTGAGTTTACAGGAGGCGGCCTGGTACGCAGTCTTGGTGGATGGTCCATGATAAAAAAATGCGGCAATATCTTTTTCCCACCCCGGGCCGACTGCTGCATCTGCCTTTCCAGCGATATGAAATGGTTCGAAGTGGACAGGAAAGGAAAGCTGGTGACATACAGCACTTTAAAATTTGCACCAATCGGTTTCGAAGATGATCTTCCCTATTCCATCGCTCTTGTTGACTACGGAAAGTACAAGGCCTTCGGAAGAATTTCCAGCAGCGTTCCCGACAAACAAATCGAAGTTGGGATGGAGATGAGGGTAAAATTAAACCAGCTCTATAATGGACAACTGAACTACGTCTTTGAAAAAGCATAGCCCACCAAGGCTCCCCAGGTTCTATACCACCATACATTTGGTGGCCAGTCCCCGCAACCTTGGGTAGCGAACGCTTTCCTATTTGACCGAAACTACCGGGCAGGGGGCGTTCAGGATCACGTACTGGGCCGTGGAACCGAAGACCACTTTGCCAACCTTGGATCTTCTTTTTACCCCGATAACAATCTCTTCAACTGGATTTTCCTTGGCAAACCAGACCAGATCTTCGGCAGGTGTCATCCCACGCACGAGGAGGTGGGTTTCACAGGGGATATCCGCCTTGGCTGCAACCTTTTTTATATATTCCAGTTTTTTTTCAGCTTTTTCGATCTCAGCAACCTTATTATACCCACTTCCTCCTACCATCGAGGTAATGACATAAATCCCAATATTCAAGGCTTTGGCGTGCTTATGGGCAATATCCAACGCCTCCTTGGCTACATTGCTGCCGTCATATCCTACCAAAATTCTCATCTTGATCTCCTTTCAGAGTTATAATTTTTCAAAAAATTCAGACAATATTTTGACATCAAAAACGATCAGCATCCTGCAGAATAACCAGTGCGTCCGCCACTTTAACGCCCTTACCCTCGGGAAGTACAATTAAAGGATTTATATCCAGCTCTTTGAGCCGCGGCCCCAGAGCCATCGCCATGGACGATACCCGCTCTATGGTCTCTGCCAAGGCGTTTATGTCTCCCCGCGCACCTCCCCGAATGCCGGTAATCATTTTAAAACCATGGATTTCCCTGATCATGGACATGGCTTCCTTTTCGTTTACCGGTGCAATGCGCAGAGAAACGTCCTTTAGTAATTCTACAAAGATACCTCCGAGGCCAAACATGATGATGGAACCGAATTGCACGTCCCGATTAACGCCGATAATGACTTCCACACCCGGAGGTATCATTTCCTGAATCAGCACACCGTTAATGCGCGCATCAGGATTATATTGAGACGCATTTCGAAGGATCTCCCCATACCCTTTCACCAACTGACTGCCGTCCTGCACATCAAGGCAGATCCCCCCTGCCTCCGTCTTGTGCAATATATCCGGGGAATTTATTTTCATGGCCACGGGAAACCCTATCTTTTCCGCCACAAGGAGAGCCTCTTTTTCAGTGTATACCAGTTCTTCCATGCCGGCGTCAATCCCGAAAGAGCCTAACAGCTCTTTTGATTGATGTTCCGTGAGAACCATTTCGGCCTGTTTTATTATTTTCATCGCCGAAGAAGGTATTCTCCCATTTTTTGTCGAGGATTCGGCCAATCTGCCACCGGCTGATTTTTCCGGAAAGGAATTATGGTAATTCATAAGTTTGGCCAGAGCCCTGACGGCCCTTACAGGCGATTGATAATAAGGCACCCCGGATTTCCGCAAAATTTCAAACTGCTCTCCCATCAGCCGCTCCCCCGCCGTCCAGGCCACGATAATCGGCTTTGTGCTGCCTGCGCTTATGCCGGCCAGATCCCTGGCCATACGCAGACCCGGTTCACCCACAATCATCGTTATCACCACCACCAGAGCATCGACATCTGAATCCGCCAGCATAGCCTGTATTACATTTGAAAAACCTTCCGCCGTATTAATCGCCTGAGCTGTGATATCCACCGGATTCAGGGGAGATCCGAAGGGGGGGATCTCTTTTTTTATCCTTTCGACGGTTTCAACCTGCAATTGAGCCATCCGAATGCCGCATTCCTCGGCCGTATCAGCACAGAGCACGCCGCCGCCGCCGGAGATGCTCACTACTCCCAGGCGATTCCCTTTGGGCATTATTGAAGCCGAGCTGATAATTTTACCCAGGTCGATAAATCCTTCGATACTGTCCACCCGAATGATGCCTTTTTGCTGGAAAAAGGCATCAAACACTGCGTCCGATCCGGTAAGGGCCGCAGTATGGGAAGCCGCGGCCCGGCTTCCGATTTCCGACGTTCCCACCTTTAACACGACCAGAGGCTTTCCCTTCTCAAGTGCCCTGTGGGCCATTTTTACAAATTTACGCCCGTTTCTGATACCCTCAAGATAGAGAAAGATGGTTTTTGTATTTGGATCATCTATCATAAAATCGATATAGTCCATGCAATCCAGATCCACCTCGTTACCGGTACTGATTACATAGGAAAAACCAATGCCGCTTTCCTGGGCCAAATTAAAAATCGAAAAGCCGAGTGCCCCGCTCTGGGTTATAAAACCGATAGGACCCGGCCTAAAGGGAGTTGTATCAAGAGATGCTGAAAAAGCGGCGGCGGTGTTGTTGTGCAAATCCACTCCTCCCTGGCAGTTGGGCCCACAAATCCGCAAACCGGTTGTAGATGCGAATTTCGACAATTGCCCCTGCATCTGCCGCCCCTCTTCACCGGCTTCAGCAAATCCGGAACTGAAAATAGTGGCAAAACGAACCCCTTTTTTCACGCACTGCTTCAGCATGGCAGGAACAAGCCTGTAGTTTACGGCGATAAGCGCCAGATCAACTGCCCCGGGGATATCTTCAAGGCTGGGATAACACCGGCACCCGCCGACCTCTTCATACTTGGGATTGACCGGGTAGATTGTGCCGGCATAGCCGTGCTTTTTCAAATAATGCAAGGGCTTGCCGTTAATGGTGGCAATATCCTTCGATGCACCGATAATAGCCACCGACGCAGGCGTAAAAAATTTTTTTAAATCCATGAGTTATGCCTTTTTAATTAATTTCCTCTCCCGCTTCCAGTTATCCCTGTTTTCTTTCTTCCGGCGGAATACCCTCTGCATTCCACCCCCGCAGCCGGTAATAATCCTGCACAAGAATTTTCAGATCCTGTTCCGCCAGACAGTGCCCGCTTGGAAGGCGTTCTTTAAAAAATCGTTTTGGCAGCCGGTCATCGGCGGCCGTAAGCCCTTCCCTGATATTGAAGCGGCGGGTATTGTCGGTGATCCGTGCCGCCAGTCCCTGAAGACCTGCCTTATCAAGCGTAAGACCACAGGTGAGTTCAATGATTCTGGACAGCTCTTCCCAGGTGTAAAAATCCCGATAAAAACGGCAGAAAATAAAACAGTCAAACAGGGTGCAGCGGTCCTCAAAGTCCAGAAAAAGTTCGGCCTTGCCCTTTATTTGTTCGGGAGCGATCATACCGGACAACTCGGCCTTATAAAAGGTGGCCCGCAGATGACACGCCCCCCGGTCGCTGACGGCAAAGGCCAGTCCCATCCCTTTCAGCACACGCGGATCATACCCCGGCGGCTCCAGCCCCTTTACATGAATGGCAATATCTTCCATATCAAGCTCTTTGGCGGCAAAACGGATACCTTCGGCCAGAAGGCCGCCGATACCTTCCCGTCGGACGATCTTTTTAAGGAGGGCAGCCACCCCATCGGGATCACCATAATTTAAAATTTCGCTGATTTTACCCCGCCTGGAGGCTTCGATGGCAAAAGCGGCCAGATTACCACCCGAGATAGTATCCAGGCCGAGACGATCGCAAATATCGTTCAGATAGGCAATTTCTTCGATTTTATCGATCCGGCAAAGACCGCCGAAAGCGTAAATAGTCTCATATTCCGGCCCCTCCAGTTTGAGTCCTTTATGGCGCCCCTGCTGAACCTCGATGAGCTTGCCGCAGGCCAGAAAGCAGGTCCGGCAGGCCTTGGGCCGTGCTTTGCAATTTTCCACCAGGCTCCCGGCATTGATCCGATCTTTCTGATCATACTCCCCGGCGGACCAGTAGCCCGTGGGGAAGGCCCCGGCCTTGTTTATAATATCGACCATCATGGGGGTTCCAAGATTACGGTAGGCCTGAGCAGCAGGATGATCTTTGAAACGCTTTAAAATCTCTTTTGAATAATTCTTAACGCCTTCCGGATCAGCCAGGGGCCGGACCCGGCTGCCGTGAAAAGCGATGCCCTTTATCTTTTTAGAACCCAGTACAGCCCCCATTCCGGTGCGGCCCGCCACCCGGTGCGAATCGTTTTGCACAATGGCCTGGCGGACCAGATTTTCGCCGGCCGGGCCGATAACCATGATGCCGCTCTTTACATCGCCTGTTGCCTGTTTGATCAAAGCCTCGGCCGCATAGGTATCCTTGCCCCATAAATGGGCCGCGTCATGAAACAAAACCTTCGTGTCGGTGATTTCCAGCCATACGGGCCCATCTGCGGCCCCCTTGATCATAATGGCATCGTATCCGGTTTTGCTCATGGGTATGGCCAGGCTGCCCCCGGAATAGGACTCGGCATAAAAACCGGTCAAAGGCGATTTTGAAAAGATACCATACCGGCAGGAGCCGTAAATAGGGCTGTCCGTGGCCGGTCCCGGGGCCAGAATCAGATGGTTTTCAGGAGCAAACGGATCGACTCCGGCCGGATTGTGTTGGAGCAAAAGATGGGTTGCCAGCCCCTTGCCTCCCAGGTAACGGGCCGGAAGTTCCTCTTCCAGAGGTTCCACCCGGCTTTCCCGGGCAGAAAGATCTATCAAAAGCATGCGTTGAAAGAATCCGTTCATGGTGTTTTCCTTTTGTTATTTTAATTTTACACCATCTCTGCAAGGCTTTCTTCGAGAATGGCAAGCCCTTTTTCGAGCTGTTCATCGGTGATGACCAGCGGCATCAGGGTCCTGATCACATTCCCGAAATTGCCGCAGGCAATCAGGACCAGCCCCTTGTCATAACAGCGTTTAACCAGTTTTTTCGCTTCATCGGCGGCCGGTTGTTTGGTTTCCCGGTCCTTGACCAGCTCCATTCCGAGCATGGGACCTTTGCCCCGGACATCACCGATGATTTCATATTTTTCCTTCAGATCATCAAACCGGCTGCGCAGGGTGCGGCCCAGCGTTTCAGCTCGTTTCAGCAGGCCATCTTCCAGCAAAATTTCAAGCACTGCCAGGGCCGCCCTGCAGGATATGGGATTGCCACTGTAAGTCCCGCCCAGACCGCCCACATGAGGCGCATTGATCAACTCCTCCCGGCCAATGACCGCACTTAAAGGCATGCCGCCGGCAAGACTTTTGGCCATTGTAATCAAATCCGGCTCCACATCCCAGTGCTCAGACGCAAAAAATTTACCGGTTCTTCCCGCACCGGCCTGAACCTCGTCCATAATCAGGGCGATATCATATTTTCGGCAAATTTTCTGCAGCTTGGGAAAGTATTCCGGCGGCGGCGTTACAAAACCGCCTTCACCCTGAATCGGCTCCACCAGTACAGCTGCGGTTTCTTCGGCAGCGACGTTGGTAATGAAAAAATCCTCAAGATAATCGGCACAAGCCGTTTCGCAGGCCGGATATTTGAGCCCGAAGGGGCAGCGATAGCAATATGCATAGGGCATACGGTAAATTTCCGGTGCAAACGGGCCAAAACCCAGTTTATAAGGTTTGATCTTGCTGGTTAGACTCATGGTCAAAAGTGTTCGTCCATGAAATGCATTCTCAAAACAGATCACCGCCGGCCGGGATTTGGCATAGCGGGCGATCTTGACCGCATTTTCCACGGCTTCGGCACCGGAGTTGGCAAACATGCTCATTTTGGAAAAATCACCGGGAGCCAGGGCGTTCAGACGGGCCGCAAGATCAACGTACGACTCATACATGCCCACATGAAAGCAGGTATGAATAAATTTATCGGCCTGATCCTTGATGGCTGCCACTACCTTGGGATGGCTGTGGCCCACATTATTGACCCCGATCCCGCCGGCGAAATCGATCAGTTCCCGTCCGTTGACATCGATTATAATGGCCCCTTGCGCCCTTTCAATAAAAGTTGTAAACGTATTAAACGGCCCCTGAGGAACATTCTTTTTGCGTAATTCAAGCAATTCCTGGTTTTGATTTGGCATTTTTTCTTCTCCTTATTTCATTACATTAGAATGTGGATGAAACTGTACTCTAAAATTGTTCAAACCTTACCCGATGCAAAAGTAAGTAGCAAAGACCATACCAGAAACTGCCCGTTATGCGGTATCCACTATCGGCGAAGGTCCGGGGCACGGCGAGGTGCAATTATCAGTATAAGTCAGATTCTCTACCCGATTATACCGCCAACTTCCTGAAAAAATAGCCATTGACTTATATGCATTTATGCATAATAATTTACCTCAATGCATTTTAGCATACCTCTATTTTTACACTCATCACCATTATGTGACTTGGGTTCATTTTGCGAATACCTTTTTTTAAATGCCGGAGATACCCTCAATGCCTCTACCTCTGAACGGGTTATTGTCCAAGACCCCGCAACCATCCACCCCCAATGACTGGCATGCCTTCAGTCGCGCTCTTTTGAACGCTTCCCCCAATGGCATTTTTGTGGTGAATGAGACAGGCACTATAGCCATCTCCAACAAAGTGGTTCAAAAAAAGTTCGGACTTTTTCCCGGGACATACCTTGAACCGACCCTGCCGCATTTCTGGCCGACCGTAAAAAAAACATTGCAGGATCGGAAATACCGTTTCGAAATAACGGTTCAGAAACAGGACAATTCCTACCTGGCAACCCTTGGCCCGGTCCTGTGGGAGGAAACCGTGATCGGAGCCCTCTGTACCTTTGAAAACATTACAAAATTTGAACGGGTCACCCGACAGATGCGATCTTTTCAGGAACTAAACCGGGAGTTGGATACGATTATCGAATCTTCTCACGACGGACTCTGGATCTGTGACGGTGACGCACAGGTCATAAAAATAAACTCCGCCTCGGAACGGCTGAACAATATTCGTGCAAAAGATGTCCTGGGAAAAAGCATGCAGGAGCTGGTGAATGATGGATTTGTGGACAAATCCGCTACGTTGAAGGTTTTGGAAACCCGAGAAAGTGCCAACGTTCTCCAAAAACTCCAAAACGGACGTAAACTGATGATTTCAGCCAACCCGGTTTTCGATGCAAAAGGCCATCTTATTCGGGTAGTAGTCACAGAACGGGACATCACCGAACTGGATATATTGCAAAAAGAACTGGAAAAACAGGCTGCCATCCGTGATCGCTATAGCCACCACATGCTTGAGCTTCAACTGGAAGAGCTGGAATCGAATCGGATCATTGCCAAAAGCCCCTGTTTTTTAAATATTCTGCATCAGGCCTTGAAAGTCAGCCGGGTGGATTCCACCGTTTTAATTCTGGGAAAATCCGGCGTGGGCAAGGGAGTCATTGCTGATCTGATTCACAAATATTCCACCCGTTCCCACCGCCCGATGATCAAGCTCAACTGCGGAGCCATACCCGAATCGCTGGTGGAATCGGAGCTTTTCGGCTATGAAAAAGGGGCATTTACCGGAGCCGGTGACAAGGGTAAGCCGGGATATTTCGAAATGGCCGACGGCGGTATTCTCTTTCTGGATGAAATTGCCGAACTGCCCCAGGCTTCCCAGGTAAAGCTGCTTCGCTTTCTGGAGGACGGGCAGATATATCGGGTGGGTGGCATAAGGGGGCAAAAGTTGAATGTCAGAATCCTCGCGGCCACCAACCGCAACTTAAATACCATGGTGGAGAACAAAACGTTCAGGCAGGATCTTTTCTACCGGTTGAACGTCATTCCCCTGCGAGTGCCGCCCCTGAAGGATCGAACGGCCTGTATTTTGCCCCTCATCGACCATTATATCGCTTATTTTACGAACAAGCTCGGGCTTGAAAAAAAATATCATTTAACCCGCGAAGCATCCGACGCCCTGCAGACATATCAGTTCCCGGGCAATGTGCGGGAACTGATGAACCTGTGTGAACGCCTGGTGGTTATGGCAGAGAGAAATCGAATTTCACTTGAAGACCTGCCGCAAACCATTGTCAACTCATATGACAACAGCACTTTTAATCCCGGAATCCTTAAGGAACAGCGCCCGCTTCAGCAAATCATCGATTCGGTGGAAAGAGATGCCCTTGCCTATGCCATGGAAATCCACGGCACCCAGGCCCTGGCGGCCAAAGCATTGAAGGTCAACCAGTCCACCATTGCCCGCAAGTTGAAAAAACATGGCATCAATTGCTGAGAGTGCCATGTTAACACGATGTCCGATGCTTTTTATTCCGGGTATCGCAGATATATTATGCACGATTGCATATTGTACCGTCGATAAAAAAAATAATGCCCCCTTATTTTATTCCCTCCATGGAATATTGGCGTCGGCAAACAGTTAAACAAAACGGTTTTGTCTAATGTGGCATTTTTTTTGCTTTATTTTTATTTTACCCTATAATAAAGAATCGCAGTATATCACCGCCTATGATCGGGCTATTAGGATGACCCTCAATACACTTTTCAGAGGGCGATTATCCGTAAATCCGCCTTTAAGATCATATAAGATCATAACCGTTCACGGGTACAAGGTTCATGGGTTCACCGGAAATCTTAACCGTTGATATGTGCATGATCATGCTGGACGTGCTATTGCTGCCATTCGAGGGTAGAAAACCAAAATCAAACGTCTTAAACGGAGGTATCAATCATGATACGCAATCTATTTGCAGGAAAAATTCAAAGTGGGGGACTGAGCCTGAATATCTTTTCCCGGGACGAACTGGAACAGATTCATTCGGCGACCCTGGAAGTCCTCCACAGAACAGGTCTCC
>CAYQNS010000154.1:0-9032 GCA_964418755.1 uncultured Desulfobacteraceae bacterium | reverse complement strand
TATCTTTGTATATTTATCCGGAGAATGTGCGATTTTGTATCTCAATACAGGTACACTACGGCTATCACATGAAAAACAGACCGTTAAAATCGGTGCATAACTTGCCACTATTCCAATTTCAGTACAGCTAAAATTTTCCGTTAAAATCTCCATCTATGTCCGCTTAACGTTCGCCAATAAACAACAAAACCCCACCTCTCAGCGTTTATTGAGAAATGGGGTTTTCTATATTCATCGTGTCTGCCCGCCCTTTTTTAAATGACGATTGTTAATAACCGTCTATTTTTATACAAAGGTTTCGGACATATGTCAAAAAATATTTCTGTTGGATTTTGGGGGCTTTCGTACAGGGTGTACACAGACCCCAGGTTCATTATAATTTTTTTGCATTTAACTTTATCTGCGTGAATCTGCGGCTAAAATATTTTCTAATTTCCAACACCTATTTCCCACGGGCGGCGCAGCGTCCGGCCAGGTGGCCGGTGGAAAAAGCCGCCTGGAGGTTGTATCCGCCGGTGTCGGCCTGAACATCCAGCAACTCGCCGGCGATGTAGAGTCCTCTGCATATGCGGGATTCCATGGTTTTAGGATCGATTTCACGTGTGTCTATGCCGCCTGCCGTTACAATTGCCTCGGCAAGGGGACGGTGTCCGGTCACCTCCAGCTTAAAATCCTTGAGCCAGGTTCGCAGGGTCCGGCGCTCTTTGGCGGAGATAGTGTTGACCATTTTTTCGGGAGCAATCCCGGTGAGGTCTATACAGACAGGCACCATTTCACGCGGCAGCAGTCCCCGCAAAAGGCTGTGAAACGGCTCTTTGCCGCGTTTTTTAAAATCACGCAAAAGGCGCATATCCAGTTTTTTTTCGTCCAGGGCCGGTTTCAGGTCAATGGACAGTACAATCCGGTGACCCTTTTCCAGAGCCGCCACGGCATCACCGCTCAAGGTGAGAATCACCGGACCGCTGACACCGAATTCGGTGAAAACCAGCTCACCGAAGGCCTCTTTCCGTTTTTTGCCGTTGATGTGCATGCGCACCTTGATGTTGCGCAGATTCAACCCGGCCATTTTTTGTGCGGCATCCCCTTTTGTTTCCAGGGGAACGAGGGCCGGGCGTACAGGCACAAGACGATGACCCGCCGACTGGGCCAGACGGTAGCCGTCACCTGTTGAACCGGTGGCCGGATAGGAGGCACCGCCGGTGGCCAGAATAACGGCATCACAGGGATAGGTTCTGTCCCGGGAAACGACACCGCAGACTCTGTTGTTGTCTATCAGCAGTTGACTTACCGGAGAATCAGGCTGGAGTTTCACCGCGCACTGTTTCAGCCAGCCGAGAAAAATATCCAGAACGTCTGCGGCCTTGCCGCTGGCCGGAAAAACGCGCCCACCCCTTTCAATCACTATTTCCAGGCCCTGTTTTTTAAAAAAATCCAGGAGGTCGGTGTTGAAAAATCGGGCAAACGCCTGATGCAGAAAAGGCCCTGTTTTGCCGAAGTGGGCCAGAAAGTCGGAGACGTCTGCAATGTTGGTGATGTTGCAGCGACCCTTGCCGGTAATACAGAGTTTGCGTCCGGGTTTTCTTTGTTTTTCCAGCAGCATCGTATCGGCGCCGTTTTCCGCCGCCTGTCCGGCTGCCATCAGGCCTGCCGGGCCCCCACCGATAACAATGATTCGTGGTGTTTTCATGTTTTTGATCTTTGGGGTTGTTCTGATGGCAGGCCAAGGGGGGTGGTTTCAGCCGGATCCACGTGGACAATAACCCGGTCGAGGTCATCGAGCTCTTCCGCCAGACAAGACTCCACTTGCTTGGCAATTTGGTGCCCCTGTACCACGGTCAGTTGGCCATCCACTTCGATATGGATTTCAATCTGGTAAGCGCCGCCCGACGTTCGGACCTTCAGGTCATGGGCATTCACAACGCCTTCTACAGACAGGGAGCAGCGGTTTATTTCATCAAGAATTTCAGGCTTTGGTGCGGTATCCGAAAGTTCCCGCAGCGTATTTGTCAGGATCTGAAAGCCAACTTTTATAATGAAAAAGGATACAACCAGGGCGGCCAGGGAATCTAAAATGTACCAGGCCGGTTTAATGAGCGCGCCGGCGACCCCCAGCAGAACCGCCACAGAGGAAAGGGCGTCCGATCGGTGATGCCAGGCATTGGCCATGATGAGTTGGCTTTTCAGGCGCCGGGCCGTATATACGGTATAGTGGTACAGGGTTTCTTTTGTGATAATGGAGATGGCGGCCCCCATCAGGGCCAGTCCGGTGGGGTGGTTTTCGGTATGGTTATAGATCGTTAACACCGCCTGGGTTCCCAGGTAAAGGGCCGTTGCGATCAGGGCGAACCCGACAATGGCGGTTGCCAGTGTTTCAATGCGGCCATGGCCGAAGGGGTGCCGGATGTCCGGCGGTTTGCGGCCGGCTTTCAGGCCGAAAAGCACCACGGCATCTGTGAAAAGGTCGGAAACAGAGTGAACGGCATCCGCTATAAGGGCGTGGCTGTGGCCGAGTATTCCGGCCGTGAATTTGAGTACGATCAGAAAGGCATTGACCGCTGTTCCGACCAGTGTAACCCTCCGGCCCGGGTTGGCAGAAAGTATTGCGTCCATAGATAGCGGATTAATTTCGGGCAGGGATAAAGCCGCCCGGCGATAACGGCATTTGCCAAAAAATATTTTAATCGTTCACTCTTCAAGGCCCACTGGGCAGGCGATGCTTCAATATCTGTAAATCATCAAGCACTCATGGCACCCCGGCCTTGGAAATCTAACACAACGTCAAAGAATCAGGCGTTATTATTATCTTCTATCTTGTCGGCATCTTCTTTTTTTGTTTCATTAGTGGCTTTTTTAAAATTTTTAATGGCCTTTCCCATGCCGCCGCCGATTTCCGGCAGCTTGCCTGCTCCAAAAATAATGAGAATGATAACAAGAATAATAATCAGTTCCGGCATTCCAATTCCAAACATATTGTCCCCCTGCTTATTCCGATCCGGCATTTTTTTTAGCCGGTGTTGTTTTATTATTTTTAAATAAAAATAGTGAGCCAAAACCCAGCCCGATTTCAGGACACTTATTATTTCTGTGACCCTAAATATATCACCGGGCTATATGGGTGTCAATGCTTTAGAAAATTGGCACCGGGGTAACTGTATTTGGGAAACGATATGCCTGATTCTACGCTGCCGCGAAATTGAGAATGTGTTTATCCGGAAATTGCCGGAGACATATTTTAAATCGTGTAAAATCATTCATCGGTCTTGTAAATCCCGGCAGCTCATGATAAATGTTGCAGCATTTTCTGGAAATAAGAGATATAATGCATCGTCCGGATAAACCAGCGCTGTTGAAAAAGGCGTACGCCGCAAATCACAAATTACAAACACCAAAAGACAAACAAATTCCAATATCTAAATCTCAAATAAGAGCCAAAGCAAATTATTTGCTCACACATCGCCTGGAGTTGTTTTGTTATTTTGATTTTTTCCTGTTTTGAAATTTGGAATTTTAATCATTGTGATTTATTTTCTGACCTGTCTGCGTGCGGCACGCACAGGCAGGCATAAAAAACACGAATTTTAGAATTTAGATACTAAAATATGAGGATCATAAATTATGAAAAACGGATTTCAGGCCAATGGTCTTCCACTACTCATCGGGAGTCTGCCGCTGAAAGATCATAAGCAGGCACTCAGGCTTGTTTTTGAATATACGCCCGACATTCCTTTGTGGGTGCAGTTGCCGGCCTATAAAGAAGAGCGGATGATTGCCCAGTTCCTGCCGGGAATGCCCGGGGTGACCGTTGAGGAAGATCGGGTTTTTATCGATACGGCAGGGGATTTGTTCGACGATGAGATTTTAAAATTTTATGAAGAGTATATGGCGGTGACGGAAGGGGAGGTCGATATCGACAACACCCGGTTTGCCATGAGACCGGATACGGCCCCGGGTTTTTTTATGCTGCTGGAGCATCTTGAAACCGGTAATGCCTCTCCTGTGGCCATCAAGGGCCAGATCAGCGGACCGGTTACCTTCGGCATCGGCCTTACCGATCGTGAGGGACGGGCTATTTTTTATAATGAACAGACAAAAGATGTCATGATGAAACTGCTGGCCCTGAAAGCCGGGTGGCAGGTTGACAAACTTGCTGCTGCGGGGTTGCCGGTGATTCTGTTTATGGATGAACCGGCCATGGCCGGGTTCGGCTCATCCGAAATGATCAGCATTTCCCGTGAAGAGATAACCGCCTGTTTAAGCGAGGTGATCGATGCCATACATTATAAGGGCGGTATTGCCGGTATCCATGTCTGCGCCAATACCGACTGGTCGCTTATCCTGGAATCCGCATTTGATATTGTCAACTTTGATGCCTACTCCTATTTCGATCGTTTTATCCTGTATGCGGATCAAATCAAAAAATTTTTCAGCAACGGCGGCATCATTGCCTGGGGGATTGTGCCCACCTCCTTGGCCGAAGACATTGAAAGAGAAACCACGGCGTCACTGCTGAAAAGATGGCAAGATCAAATGTCTCAGATGGAATCCATAGGCATCGATCGATCGACCCTGCTTCGCCAGTCCCTGATTACGCCTAGTTGCGGAACCGGTACCCTGAGTCCGGCCCACGCCGAAAGGGTTCTGGAACTTACCGCCGGACTTTCAAGAGCAATTCGGGGTCAATAATTATTACTTAAGATGAGCGATTAGCTCTTAGCAATTAGCGATTAGCTCTTAGCAATTAGCGATTAGCTCTTAGCAGTTAGCTCCTATATTTTAGGAGTTTACCAGTAATGCGATTTTCACTCATTGGGTGAAATGATGACCTTTGACAATATATAGAAATTATTGTGCTAATTGCTAAAAGCTAACTGCTGATCGCTCAATTTAGGTATTACCGTCATGGTTTAAACTTTTCAATTTCATTGTTCCGTGAACGGATACATATTTTAAAAAGAGGGCTATATGGTTCCCAAAATACAAAAAATCGGATTTTCTAGCGCTACGAAGTATGTACTGGATGAGGAACTGGCCGGTATCGTCAATATCTCCATGGCTCTGGAAATGCCGCTGCTGCTGAAAGGCGAACCCGGTACCGGCAAAACCATGCTGGCCCATGCCATTGCCGAAAGCCTGAATATGCCGCTGATTGTGCTCAACGTCAAATCGAGCATGAAACTGGTGGATGCTCTGTACCAGTATGATACCCTGACACGTTTAAACGACAGCCGTTTTGGCGATTCCGCCAGAGATGTCAGCAATATCGAGGACTATATCAAAATGGGCAAGATCGGGCAGGCCTTTACGTCGAACCGGCGCACCGTTCTGCTCATCGACGAAATTGACAAGGCCGATACCGATTTCCAGGATGATATGCTGGATGTGCTGGACCAGATGGAGTTCGACATCATCGAAATCGACAAAACCATCCCGACACAAAACCGTCCGGTCTTCATTATTACCTCCAATGCCAAAAAAGACCTGTCCGATCCATTTCTCGGCCGGTGTAATTTCCACCATATTGCATTCCCAGACCCCAAGATGATGCGCAAGATCCTTCGGGTACATTTTCCAGATATGGACGATGACCTTGGCGAATATGCGATTGCAGCCTTTTACAAACTCCGTGAACTCGAGGCAATTGAGAAAAAACCGGCCACCCGTGAACTGCTGAACTGGGTCAGAGCCCTGCAGGCCGATCCTGATTTCAAGCCCAAGCGGCTGTCAAAAGGGGATGTGCCGTTTCTGGGGGTGTTGTTTAAAAAGAGCACCGACTATGAACGGGCTGCGTCTTTTGTAAATCGCCGCCGTCTTTTTTAATCCAAGAATTTTCCGGATTTGAAAAATAATGATCTCGTAAAAAGTATTTGGATGGACTTGGGGTAATAATTTTTAATTAAACCTAAGATGAGCGATTAGCTCTTAGCAATTAGCGGTTAGCTCCTATATTTTAGGAGTTTACCAGTAATGCGATTTTCACCCATTGGGTGAAATGATGATCTTTGACAATATATTGAAATTATTGTGCTAATTGCTAAAAGCTAACTGCTGATCGCTCAATTTAGTAAACCATACTGCAGAGCGGGGGCAGGCTGAATGTATGGGAAATCCTCTTGTCCGGTTTTGAGAGGGGCCGCCATCGGGCCCCCTTATTGTTTCTTTTGTTTATCGACTCTGCGCTTTTCATAAAAAGTCTTGAGCTTCTGAAAACTTTTATTTCCGAGAATTCTCCTTACTTTAACCACGAATTTGAACCTTTCTTCGGCCAGCCGGGAACGGGATTCCTGAAAGCGTTTTAGCTGCCTCATGGTCGCAGGTTCATCCAACTTATTGTTTTCCATCAAATTATTGAGTTCAAAACCTTCTCTTTCCATATTGCTTTTGAGTTCAAACATGTTGCGCCGGCTGCGGACAAACTCCTGGTCCAGTTGTTGTATCTGCTTTTGCTTAAGCTCCAGAGATTCAGCTATGTGCGGAACCCGCCACCATTTTCCACCGGGCAGACCCTGGCCGGCCGGAACAGCGACGGGTAAAAGCAAAAAAGTTACACACAGCATGCCACCTAATATTTTTTTTATCATGATAAAGATCTCCTGTTTGCAAAATCATAAGACAGTGAATCCTGGTCAAGGGATGGAACGACAAAATCGATAAATTCTTCACTATCTCCGGAGTCCAACCCTTCGGAGATATCGAGATATACCTGGGGTAAATCATTTTCGGTGAGCACCCGAATCTGGGCCATGAACTTTTCATCATCCTGCTGATCCCAGGCAGTCACGGGAGTATTTGTATCCGGTACAAGCAGGCCGGTACCGGGCCACCATATAACGCTGATGACCAGAAGGGCCGCAACGGCTGTCCCCATCGCTGCCTGCCAGTACCACCCGGGCAGCTTACGGGAGGGGGAAATCTCCAGCGGCAATTGCACCCGTTTTTGCAGTTTTGGGACAGACTCCCCGGCAAATTCTCCCAATGCAGCCAAATCATTCTCAAGTCGTTGTTTTTGACCGCGACACAGCGGGCATTCCGCCAGATGCGCCTGTGCTGCATCCGGCAGCCCGGCTTTATCCACAAACGCCCAAAGGAGCTGATCTTCATTCAGATGCGCCTGTTGATTGGTGTTCACGATATCACCTCCTGTAAAAAATTTCGCATGGAAGCCTCTTTTCTAAATTTTTGAATTCCCCTGTAAAGATGGGTCTTCACCGTACTTTCATTTTTTTTAAGGGCCTGAGAAACTTCCCTGATACTCAATTGATCCATAAAACGTAATGTAAACACTTCTCTTTCCATCCGCGGCATTTTATCCAGCAATATACCCACCTGCTGCCAGAAATCTTTACGAATTACCCGCTGCAGGGCTCCGGTGCCGCCGTCATCTTCCTGCCTGGGCGTCCGGCCGACACTTTCTTCACTCTCAATGGACGTCATGAAAAAAGATCTCAGCTTTTTTTTACGGTAGTAATCGCGGATTCGGTTTATGGCTATGCTGAACAGCCAGCTTTTAAAGCGTTCTTCGTTTTTCAGACGTGGCAGACTCTTGAATGCCTGTAGAAAAATTTCCTGGGTGAGATCTTCGGCATCCGACCTGGAACGGATGCGATAGAACACCATTCGGAATATCTTTTCCTGGAACTGCTCCACCAGCCGATTGCATGCGTGTCGGCTGCCGCGTTTGGCGTTTTGTACCCATCCGGCAATTTCAGAGACTGTATCCGTTACCCGGTCGGAAGTTGCCCCCTGGTCTGAATTTAGAGGAACCGTCTCAATTTTCGACATCCGTTATCCCCTATTTCGTGAACACCCCTTAAATCACGGCAGGGGGCATAAGCTCTATTTTCGTCAACTTCCTGAACGTTTGTACAGTCAATATTTTTTATTTTACCCCGCTTTTTACTTTTTACAATATATGACGTGTGAACTGTCGAATTTGTTTACATCACATAAAAAAAACCACCCGTCACCCGTTCTATAGCGGTAGGCGACTTTTTCTTCATGATATTTGATATGTCCCGTTCAATCGCTCCAACATATCATCATATCGTGTGCCAAGTTCCTTCAGGATATTATTGAATTTTTGCTCTGAGATTGCTCCGGAATGGTATTTTTTTTCAAAAAAATCAACTTCATTTTCATACCACTGATCAGGATCAAAGTTGTATGTCATCCGGTTTTCTCCGCAGACAGGCATACCCGTTCGAGCCGATTAAATTGTCGCACCGGTTATCCTGTGTTCCGTGTCAGGGATTCATCTCATAGGCTCCGTTCAGGGGATATACGTACTCTGTCCATATCTTATTGAAAAGATCGGGGTTGACAATCGGTTTTCGAAGCATTTTCAGGGCCAGTTCCATCTGTTTGGCAGTGCTGCTGGTTTTTGAGTAGAGCTGAAGAGCGAACTTGGAAAAATCGCGAATCATAAAATCAAATATCTGGTCGATCAGATCCGGGTCGATTTTTTCGATATGGGCCTTTTCAATGATCAACTGGCCATATGCCACCAGGGTAAACAGTTCGCCAAGGATCAGAAGAAAATCAATATCCCCGGTCTGTGCCTTGTTCGGCGGTGCCTGCAGGAGGAATTGTTTTAAAATTTCAATCTGTTCCCTGAAAATAGCTATGTTGGGCAGGTCCATGCTGCTGTAGGCGATGTTGAAATCATGAAATCGGATATTGCCCAGGCCCCTGGTGGGACCCTGATTGAAAAGAAAATCATCGTTGCGGGCCTGGCTGACTTTAGGAATCTCGGGAAAGGTGTCCGGATTGAAGAAATAATTTGCCATGAACTTGACGATCAGTGCCATATTCACATGGATCGTGCCTTCGAGCTTGGGCAGAGCTCGGATATCGCGGGCCGCCATTTCAAAATACATGTCATTTTCAAAGCCCTTGGCCGCAATCACATCCCACAGCAGGTTGATGACCTCTTCGCCCTGAGTGGTGACCTTCATCTTGGTCATGGGGTTGTAGAGCAGATAGCGCCGGTCGTCGCAAGAGGCGCTGCGCATGTAATCGGCGTTGCGCTGGGCAAA
>CAYQNS010000153.1:0-9099 GCA_964418755.1 uncultured Desulfobacteraceae bacterium | reverse complement strand
ATCCTTTATTATAAGTCGAATATTCCCATTGCTGTGATTGAAGCAAAAGATAACACGCATACTGTTGGCAGCGGCATGCAGCAGGCGCTTTCATATGGCGAGGTGCTCGACGTTCCGTTTGTTTACAGTTCAAACGGGGATGCATTCCTTGAGCATGACCGCACTGTAAAAAAAGGCATCAAAGAAAAGGATATCCCGCTTGATTCTTTTCCATCGCCGGATTTGATGTGGCAGAGATACTGTAAAGAAAAGGAAATTGATGATTCAGTTAAGGATATTGTCGCCCAGGATTATTATTTTGATACAAGTGGTAAGTCACCGAGGTATTATCAACTTACTGCTATAAATCGTACTATCGAAGCAATTGCCAGAGGACAAAATCGTATACTTCTGGTTATGGCTACCGGAACAGGAAAAACCTATACAGCCTTTCAGATTATATGGCGGCTCTGGAAATCCCGCACAAAGAAAAGAATTCTGTTTCTTGCGGACAGAAATATCCTTGTGGATCAGACCCGCGTAAATGATTTCAAGCCGTTCGGTTCTGCAATGACAAAGATAAAAAACCGTAAGGTAGACCCGTCCTATGAAATCTATCTTGCCCTTTATCAGGCAGTTTCCGGCACTGAAGAGTTCCAAAACATATACAAAAATTTTTCCAAAGATTTTTTTGATCTGATTATTATTGATGAGTGCCACAGAGGGAGCGCTGCAGAAGATTCTGCATGGCGTGAGATCCTGGAATATTTTTCTTCTGCCACACAAATTGGTCTTACAGCCACACCAAAAGAAACAAAATATGTTTCCAATATTCATTATTTTGGTGACCCTATTTATTCCTATTCTTTAAAACAGGGTATAGAAGACGGTTTTCTTGCGCCTTACAAGGTTGTCCGTATTGACCTTGACAAAGATCTTCTGGGCTGGCGGCCTGAAAAAGGAAAACTGGATAAATATGGAATAGAGATAGAAGACCGCATATATAATATTAAGGATTTTGACAAATCCATGGTCCTTGAGAAGAGAACGGAAATTGTTGCAAAGAAAGTTACCGAGTTTTTAAAAGCAACAAACCGGTTTGATAAAACCATTATATTTTGTGAAGACATCGATCATGCAGAGCGTATGCGTCATCTACTCTGTAATGAAAATCCGGAAGAAGTATCAAAAAATCACCGGTATATCATGCGGATTACCGGTGACAATGACGAAGGTAAAATGGAACTCGATAATTTTATTGATCCTGAAAGCAGATATCCTGTTATTGCAACCACATCGAGGCTTCTGTCAACCGGTGTAGATGTCCAGACCTGCAAGCTGATTGTCCTTGATCGTGTTATTAATTCAATGACCGAGTTTAAACAGATTATTGGCCGGGGAACACGTATCAATGAAGACTATGACAAGTATTATTTCACAATCATGGATTTTAAAAAAGCCACTGAAAACTTTTCTGATCCGGATTTTGACGGTGATCCGGTTCATGTATATGAACCCGGCCCCGAAGATCCGCCGGTTCCACCGGATGATGAAGGCGATGATAATGGGGAAACAGATGTCGGAATTGACGGTGTTGGCGACCCTGAACCCCAGCCTCCTGGTGGGGGACGTGTGAAGTATTATGTGAATGACGTTGAAGTAACTGTCATAGCAGAGCGTGTTCAGTACTATGGAAAAGACGGCAAACTGATTACAGAATCAATTAGAGACTATACCAAAAAAACAGTAAAAAAGAATTTTTCATCTTTGGATAATTTTCTGAATAGATGGAAAAAGGCAGATCAAAAACAGGCCATTATAAAAGAGCTGGAAGAAGCAGGCGTTCTTTTTGATCCTTTATTAGAAGAAGTGGGCAAAGGTTTTGGCCCATTTGATCTTATCTGTCATGTGGTTTATGATCAGCCACCTCTTACTAGAAAAGAGCGGGCAGAAAATGTAAAAAAGCGAAACTATTTCACAAAATACGGCGATAAAGCACGGGAAATACTTAATGCTTTGATTGATAAATATGCGGATGAAGGTATTGAAAATATCGAAGATATGAATGTGTTGCGGCTGCAGCCCATCAATCAGCATGGGACCCTTGTTGAAATTATTAATATTTTTGGCGGAAAAGAAAAGTACCAACAGGCAATTCAGGAGCTGGAGGAACAACTTTATGAGGTTGCCTGATGAAATATAATGAACAGGATATAATATGACAATCAGCACAACAATTAAATGTATCCAGGATATCATGCGTAAAGATGTGGGCGTGGATGGTGATGCCCAGCGGATCAGCCAGATTGTATGGATGATATTCTTAAAGATATTTGATGACCGGGAATTAGAAATCGAGCTTAAGGAGGACAAATACAAAAGTCCGATACCTGAAAGGTTGCGGTGGCGCAACTGGGCCAAAGATCCTGAAGGGATGACCGGTGAAGAGCTTTTTGATTTTGTAAACAATGATCTTTTCAGAAATCTTAAAAATCTCAAAGTAAAATCAGGTGCTGATAAACGGGCACTATTAATCCGCAGTCTTTTTGAAGATGCATACAATTATATGAAGTCCGGTCACTTAATGCGCCAGGTGATCAACAAAATAAATGAAATTGATTTTAACAGTTCGGATGACAGGCATCTGTTTAATGATATTTATGAAAAAATTCTAAAAGACCTTCAGAGCGCAGGCAATGCCGGAGAATATTATACGCCCCGTGCGGTGACCCAGTTCATGGTGGATATGGTCGCTCCAAAACTGGGGGAAAAGCTACTGGACCCTGCATGCGGCACAGGCGGTTTTCTTGTTTGCTCCATAGAGAATATCAGAAAAAAATATGTAAAAAATGTAAAAGACGAAGAGATTCTTCAAAAATCAATTTTTGGTGTAGAGAAGAAAGCACTACCACACCTTTTGTGTGTAACCAACATGATGCTGCATGAAATAGATGTGCCGGTTCAGATCAACCATGACAATACACTTTCCACGCCGCTTCGCAATTACGGCCCAAAGGACAGGGTGGATGTGGTTGTCACCAATCCGCCGTTCGGCGGCATGGAAGAAGACGGCATTGAAACCAATTTTCCAAAATCATTCCGAACACGTGAAACAGCAGATCTTTTTCTGGTTTTGATCATGCATCGATTAAAAGACGGTGGGCGTGCCGCCATTGTTCTGCCGGACGGCACGCTGTTTGGTGAAGGCATTAAGACAAGGATCAAGGAAAAACTTTTAAATGAATGTAACCTTCATACCATTATAAGACTGCCAAACGGTGTGTTTAATCCATACACCGGCATAAAAACCAACCTCCTGTTTTTCACCAAAGGCGAACCCACAAAAAACATCTGGTTTTACGAGCATCCGTATCCTCCGGGAGCAAAATCCTATAACAAGACCAAACCCATGCGGATTGAGGAATTTGAGCCGGAAAAGAAGTGGTGGAAAGAACGAAAAGAGAATGAATTCGCGTGGAAAGTAACAGCCAAAGATATAAAGGCAAACAATTATAATCTTGATGTTAAAAATCCCCATGTCGGCGAACAGGTCAACCACGATCCGGATAAACTACTGGAAAAATATGCCAAACAGCAAAAGGAAATCACCGGTCTGCATGACCAGCTTAAAACCATTCTGGCCGAGGCTCTCAATAACGGAGGCGCAGCTTAGAAATGGTAAATTTGATAACCGAACATATTGATATCTGGTCCACCGCCCAAACACAAAAGAACAACGGCGGCAGAGGTCGCGGGAAAAATTCAAATAGTCAAAGTCCGCATGGCATCAAGAAGTTGCGGGAACTGATTTTAGAGCTTGCCGTGCGTGGCAAACTGGAGCCTCAAGACCCTAATGATGAGCCTGCAAGTGTTCTGCTGGAAAAAATTGCAAAAGATAAAGCACGGCTGATTAAAGAAGGTAAAACTAAAAAACAAAAACCTTTTTCTGAAATTAGTGAGGATGAGAAGCCTTTTGAATTGCCGGAGGAGTGGGAGTGGTCGAGAATAGGAGATGTTGGACACGACTGGGGGCAAAAAAAGCCAGATAACGATTTTACTTATATTGAAGTATCAGGAATTGACAATGTGGCCGGAATTGTAAGGTCGCTGAATAGGTTAACTGCAGCTAAAGCGCCATCTCGAGCAAGAAAAATAGTTAAGGTCGGAACTGTGATTTATTCCACAGTACGACCTTACCTCCAGAATATTTGTGTCATAGAGCAAGAATATTCTCCAGAGCCAATTGCAAGTACAGCTTTTGCGGTCTTGCATCCATTCCAAAATATGCCCGGAAAATTTTTTACTTCATATTTAAGAAGCCCTGTATTTGTTAACTATGTTGAATCTGTCCAAACTGGAATTGCATATCCAGCAATCAACGATAAGCAATTTTTTTGTGGTGTAATTCCAATACCCCCACTCGCAGAACAACAACGCATCGTCGTCAAAGTCGATGAACTGATGGCCCTCTGCGACCATCTGGAACAGCAACACACTGACAGCAACGCCACCCACCAAACCCTGATAGAAACCCTGCTATCTACCCTCACCAATGCAACCAATCAAAAGGAATTTGCCCAAGCCTGGCAACGCATCGCCAATCACTTCGACACCCTGTTCACCACCGAACAGAGTATTGACCAGCTCAAACAAACCATCCTCCAACTCGCCGTCATGGGCAAACTCGTCCCCCAAGATCCCATGGATTTACCTGCGTCTGTCCGTGCATCCCACGCAGACGGGCTTGTCCGTGCGTCTCACGCAGACGGACCGCAGTCCGGCAAGTTCTTTGTGTATGCGCTGGAGTGTGAAGATAAGAGCATCTATATCGGGCAGACGAATGATATTCTAAATCGGTGGAAAGAACATGCAAAGGGTGAGGGCGCTGATTGGACGAAGAAACACCCGCCACTAAGGCTTGTTCATTGGGAAGAGTATAATTCCCGCGAGGAAGCGATAACACGAGAAAAAGAACTTAAAACAGGTTTTGGCCGGAAATGGCTAAAACGTGAATTAGCGGCAGGCCGAACAAGGCAGGCAGGCGAACCTGCCAGCGTCTTGCTTGAAAAAATCTCTGCAGAAAAAGCCCGGATAATTAAAGAAGGGAAAATCAAAAAACAAAAACTATTGCCGGAAATTAGTGACGAAGAAAAGTCGTTTGAATTGCCTAACGGGTGGGAATGGGCAAGGCTTCAGACATTGGTATTTCTTTTGGGCGATGGTTTGCACGGAACTCCAAACTATACCCCAGGCACGAGCTACTATTTCATTAACGGAAACAATCTGAATAATGGAAAAATAGAAATTAAACCAAGCACGAAGAGTGTTTCGTTCGAAGAAATGCTTAAGCATAAAAAGGATTTATCTGCTAATACTGTTTTGGTTTCAATAAACGGCACACTTGGAAACGTGGCCTTTTATAATGATGAGAAAATAATACTTGGTAAAAGCGCTTGCTATTTCAATCTTTCTGAATATGTGTCTAAACACTTTATAAAAAAAGTAATAGAAAGCCCATATTTTATGAGTTACGCTTTTCGTAACGCAACAGGTAGCACAATTAAAAATCTATCGCTGAAAGCAATGAACGGTTTCCCAGTTCTGTTACCACCACTTGCCGAACAACAGCGCATCGTCGCCAAAGTCGATGAACTGATGGCCCTCTGCGATGTCCTTAAAGCTTGGCTGAACGACGCCCAAACCTCTCAGGTCCAATTGGCCGACGCCATAGTTGAACAGGCGGTGGCGTAAGTAAAGGCAGGTCTGGAAAACTGCATGGTAGTTAAAATAAAAAAATGGGATCGCATAGGGGACATTCTATACCAATATACTTAAAAATATTTGGAATATGTAAAATGTGAAATTATAATGGCAAGAATAGATCCGACGCCCGCAGTCTGGTTTGCTATTTTGCCAACAGAGATTTTGGAATGACCACTATAGATATTTCAAAACGGCTTAATATTTATCAATCAGCTGTGAGCAGGTCATCATACCGTGGCGAGATGCTGGCAAATGGGTATGATTTTAGCCTGATTTATAATTAAGCATAAAATCATAGGATGTCCCCAAGTTTTCCCCTATTTTCTTTTTATCATTCTTAAGCATTTTTATCCGCCTGTTCTATGGCGGATCACTCGAACCCTTGCTTGCCGGGCGTAGCCGCAGGTAAAGCCTGGACTCCTTGAATCCTTATAACCCTATCAACTCTTTTGGAAATGATCCATTATTGTAATGTTATCAGGCTATAAAACCACTTAAGAATAAAAATATAACTTGTCTATGAAAAAATTTAATGATACTTTGCTATAAACCATAAAATCATTATTTATCTTTTAAAATTCATCATTCCATACTGTAATATAAGACTATCATAATGGACCTTCCTATTTTACCGCTAAACAAATTGGAAAATAGACATGTTGGTTTGACAGAAGCGATTGCTGAATGTTTTTGTGAAGCAGCTTTCGTATGTTTAGATCGAAATCATACTCCTCCGCAGGACTTTGATCTATTGGGTGATGATTTTGAAAAGAAAGCCATGGTTGACTGGATTCCCCCAGACGAACGTTGTAAAAGAGCATGGGCAAATAAAGATGATGCTACTAGAGACGGTGCATATGCATGTGCATTGGCTGCAACCGAACTATGCCTGGGACTATATGCCGTTAGACGTGCCGAGACTCTTACGGGTGCTGACTATTATGTAGGACCTGATACTAATTCAGCTGAAGATCTCGAAAGCTGTTTTCGTTTAGAAGTCTCTGGTACGGATATGGATAGTTATGAAGTGCGAAGACGGTTAAAAAACAAGGTTAGGCAAGCCGCTGTGGGCAAAAGCAATTTACCTGCCATGGCAGCTGTTGTCGGTTTTAAAGTCAAGAAAATTTTAATAGAAAAAGTATTCGAGACACTATGAACTGGTTAGAATATCATTCAGATAGTGAAAAATTTGCAAGCCTCGCAGATTCAGCTCTAAAAAAGGGTGATATTGACGAGGCTGTAAAATATTACAAAGAAGCCGCTAAAGCTGAGGAACAAGCTATATCTTTTCTTGATCTATCAAAAAAGAGAACTCTTGGTATCACAGTTATTAGCACTGCATCACTTTATTTTAAAGGAAAAGAATTCGGAAAAGCTGAACTTATTATCCACAAATGGCTCGGCAGCGATAAGCTACCAGAATTCGCAACAAACCAACTTGAAATAATATTGCAAACAATATGGAATGAAAAATCGTTCCAAAAAGCCGGGGTCGAATTTACGAAAGGAACAGTTTTAATTTCAGTAAGTGGTGGAATGATAGTTCTCGGTGGGGCTCCGTTAGACCTTATTCACAGAAAAGTTGATGAAGTTAAGAATATATTTTACAGAATTATTGAAATGCAATTAAAGCGTCCCTTCCGTAAAAGAGGGGCTCCACCAAGTGAGATTCAAGAGCAATTTCGTCCTTGGCTTTTCCAAGCAGCACCAGGTAGTTATCAATTTGCTGTGCGAATTCAAAAACCAGCACAATTATCGTTGTTTCCCGACGAAGAACCTGAAATTGAAGAGGTTACAGGCAAGTTTTTTGAAGTTTTGGAAGCATCAGCAAAAGGATCGCATGAAGAGTTAATAAAAATAATCCCAAATGAGGATTACCGAGATTCATTTATAAAACTCACTAGAAATCTTGCTCCAACTGGTAAATCATTTGGAAAGCTGGAAATAAAATCTGCAATAGATAAAGATTTTCTTCCAATAACCTTCATGCCTGAATCGAGAAAAGCGCTGAATAAAACTCTCCATTCTTCGAAAAAGAAATCCGAAAAAGATATTAAACTTACAGAAAAACAACTCTCAGGAATTTTGCGGGCACTTCATTTGGATAAAGACTGGATTGAAATAAACATACCTGAAGAATCTGATACCGTTAGAATTTATCAAACTGGAGATGTGATTGATGACATAGTAGGACCCATGGTTAACCAAAATATTTTAGTCGATGTATTGGTTACACCTGAAGGCAAATATATTTTCCAAGATATTCAGTCAGATGAGTAAAAGATAGCATTTTAGTTCACCGGATGCTCGGAAACTCGCGCCGGTGACTAAATCGTTAGCCCCCAACATCAATAAATTCGGAGTTAAAATGGACAACAAGGAAACACTTGATTTTAAATTTTGGTCAACAAGCATTACCCGTTTTAACGCAGCCAAACGGACGAATAGCTGGAAACATTGCATAAGGTGGTCTTTGTTAGCGTCATCAATCTACCTAACATCTAGGGCACCTATGGGACGTTGTTTACAAAGCATACAAACTAAAATATAAATTGGGTATCCCTGAGAGTGCTTAAGGGACGTTGTGGACGTGCCGGGGGTTCCGGGACATCCTATAATCTCCAAGTCAACTAAAATTTACAATTTTTTAAACCGTTTAAAATCAAGTAGTTATGATCGAGTCTGTTTAAGGACGCAATTCACCTTATAGCTTTTTATGCAAATTTCGGCGATTCTCCCACTACTGCGAACCATACCTCTGATCGTTACGTTTATCCGGCATACCCCAAGGCGCGGTCTGCCAATCATTCCTTATCCAGATTAAAGGTTTAGAGAGAATCCTCCTGCTTGATAAGCGGGACAGGCTTCCTTGTCCTTCCCGAGATCATCCGCTTTAATGTCATTGAACGGAAAATTCATATGAACGACCTAATAACAGAAAGTTTATTTTAAGGGCGATTCGATTCCTCCATTGCTCATATTGTCAAGTATATTCCGGAAAATACTTGACAAATATATCGTAAAATACAATGTTCCGTTCTTTTTTAAAAAATAGGGCGGTGTGCGTAAGAAAAAAAACGGCCGGACTCTTTTAAATAAAACATGGAATGGAATGCCTGCCTATGCGCTGTCATAAATGTTCCGGATTATTTATAAACTAAAGTACACTCACTCAGAGGGAGTTGTGGGGCATTGAAGCCATAAATGTTGACCAGTCCGGATCAATACCCTTATTTTGGGGAAACCGCTTTTGAAGGACCGGGATGAAGAGGAGGTTAGGGGTTACCCCCTGCCTTCGTAGGAGCTGTCGATGGTCATGTTAAAGTGAGCCAAAAACGGTCATTAAGAATTGAGCCA
>CAYQNS010000152.1:0-9273 GCA_964418755.1 uncultured Desulfobacteraceae bacterium | reverse complement strand
CCGGATCTCGTCGGTTCGGTTTGCGTCGATGTCGGCAGGAATAATGATGTGGCCAGGGCATTCAAAAAAACAGACGAGATGATTGGCGGCATAGACATTCTTATCTCCAATGCCGGGATAAGTTATCGTAAAGGATTTCTTGACATTAAATATGAGCAGTGGAAAGAAGTGATGCGCGTCAATTTGGATGGTATGTTTCTCTGCGCACAAGAAGCGATTTTTAGAATGAAGGAACAGAAGTCCGGTGTCGTCTTATTGACTGCCTCCACCAATGGGCAATACGGTTACCCGTTTTATGCTGATTACAATGCATCCAAGGCGGGCGTCATCATGCTGGCAAAGACCCTGGCTCTGGAATTCGCTCCATGGATCAGGGTCAACGCTGTCTGCCCGGGGTATACGCTCACGCCCATGCAGAAGGCCGAATATACCCCGGAGATGCTTGCGCAGGTAAACGCTAAAATCCCCTTAAACCGCCATGCCGAACCGGAAGAGATGGCCGGACTGTTCGCATTTTTGGCATCATCCGAGGCCAGATATTTTACCGGCCAGGCAATCACCATGGATGGCGGAGAATCCATCGGAAACATGATTGAAGCGGATAGCGATTGACCCCGGCCAGGCAGACAGAGAATCGTATCATCCCACGTGATCGTTATTTTTTTTAATTAAAAAACCTAACGCTGTCAGGATAACCGGTTTTTACAAAAAACAGTTAAAGAGGAAATATATTATGGGTATTTACAAAGATCTGGAAAGAAAGAGAGTTGTTATTACCGGCGGAGCAGACGGAATCGGGTTTGCCACCGCCCAGCGGTTTATTGACGAGGGAAGCCATGTGGTCATCTTCGATCTTGACAAGGAAAAGTCAAAAACCCTGGCGGCCAAACTGCCCGGATTGAAGGGAACGGTGATCGTGGATGTGTCGGATCCCGTTCAAGTGCCTGCCGCCTTCAGGAAGGTCGATGAATTAATAGGGGGGATCGACATATTGATCTCTAATGCGGGAATCAGTATCCGTAAAAATTTTCCGGAGATCGAGTACGAACAATGGGCCAAAGTCCTCCGGGTGAATCTTGATGGTATGTTTCTGTGTGCAAAAGAGGCCGTGACGCGTATGAAGCGGCAGCAGTCAGGCGTCGTTCTGTTCACCGGGTCCACAAACGGCGTCGAGGGCCATCCCTACTATGCCGATTACAACTCCTCCAAGGCCGGAGTGATCATGCTGGCAAAGACCCTGGCTCTGGAATGCGCACCATGGATGAGAGCCAATGCAATCTGCCCGGGATATGTGGCTACACCTATGCAAAAAGCTGAATACACACCGGAGATGCTCAAAAAAGTTAACGAAGGGATCCCCATGAAACGTCATGCGGAGCCCAGAGAAATTGCGGCGCTTTTCGCATTTCTGGCCTCCGCCGAAGCGTCTTACATCACCGGAGATGCCATCGCCATCGATGGCGGTGAAACCGCAGGCCTGTACACGGCGGTGGGCAATGATTAAACAGGAACAGGTGCTGGTTGAAGCAAGTCATGAGCCACCAATAACCCGTATTTTTTGATATGAAATATTAAGGTAAAGCAGATGAAAAATATTCTCTCTTTAAAAGGAAAGGTTGCCCTTATTACCGGTGCCGCATCCGGCATCGGTCGGGGAACCGCGGAACTTTTGGCCGAAATGGGAGCATCCATTGCGCTGATCGATATAAACGATGCCCTTGGACTGAAAGTACAAAAAAAGATCACTGCAACCGGCGGTACCGCCCAGTATTTTAACTGCAACGTTATTTCTGAATCCGACTGCAGGAACACTACCGAGACAATAAAAAGACAATTCGGAAGAATAGATATCCTGTTCAACAATGCCGGTGTCATTCGCCGGCAAAAAGTCACCGAACTCGAAGAGAAGGATTGGGACCTGGTGATTAACGTAAGCCTCAAAGCGATTTTTCTCATGTCCAAACACGTCATTCCGGTGATGGCCGAGGGAGGCGGCGGCACAATTATCAATACCGGCTCCGGCTGGGGTCTCAAAGGCGGTGGTGATGCGGTGGCCTACTGTGCCGCTAAAGGTGGCGTGGTCAACATGACGCGGGCCATGGCCATCGACCACGGCTCCCAGAGAATCCGGGTCAATTGTGTCTGCCCCGGCGATATCGACACCCCGCTTCTTCACGACGAAGCCAGGCAGCTTGGGGCAGACGATAAGGCGTTCATGAAAGAGGCTGCAGATAGACCGCTGGCGCGTGTGGGAAATCCCCGGGATATCGCCAATACGGTTCTCTATCTGGCCAGTGATCTTTCCGCATGGGTCACCGGAACCTTTATTCTGGTGGACGGCGGCGGACTGGCGTAACCCAGGAATTGCGTCCTCCGGCCAAACTGGAAATACACCGAAGTTAACAGACGCCAAACAGGTTTTATTTAAGAAAGGACAGTTTATGAAAACAGCACATCCTTACATTCCCAACTCCGCTCCGGAAGTCCAGGCAAAAATGATGGACGAAATCGGCATCAAGGATATCGACGAGCTTTACGCCGATATCCCCCAATCGATCCGTTTCGCTGGGAAAATGGACATCTCCGCCCTGCCCTGTGAGTATGACCTCAAACGGCATATGAATCGAATATTGGATAGAAACAACTCTTGCGAGGAGAATCTCAATTTTCTGGGTGGCGGATGCTGGCAACATTATGTGCCGGCCATTTGCGATGAAATCAACCATCGGTCGGAATTTCTCACCGCATATGCAGGTGAACCCTTTGAAGACCATGGACGATTTCAAGCCCTTTTCGAGTACGCGAGCATGATGGGCGAACTCCTGGACATGGATGTTGTCAATGTGCCCACCTATGACTGGAGTCAGGCGGCAAGCACTTCTATCCGGATGGCGGCAAGAATCACGGGCCGGGGCCAGGCGTTGGTAGCTGACACCCTGGCGCCTGACAGGCTCAGTGCGATCCGCAATTATTGCAAATCCTTTGTCGAAATCATGATGGTAAAACATTGCCCCGATACCGGGAAAATGGACCTTGAAGACCTGAAATCGAAGCTGTCGCCGGAGATTGCCGCCGTCTATTTTGAAAATCCATCCTATATCGGAACCATTGAAGATCAGGGCCGGACAATCTCGGACATGGCCCATGCAGACGGCGCCCTCAGCCTTGTTGGGGTTGACCCCATATCCCTCGGCGTGCTTCTGCCCCCCAGTAATTACGGTGCGGACATTGTTTGCGGCGACATACAGCCTCTGGGAATACATATGCAGTACGGCGGGGGGCATGCCGGTTTTATTGCCACCCGTGATGAAAAAAAATTCGTCATGGAATATCCGTCCCGCCTTTTCGGCATAGAGGCCACCTCCGAAAAGGGAGAGTACGGTTTCGGGGATGTGACCTTTGACAGGACATCCTTTGGCGACAGGGAAAACGCAAAAGAATTCATCGGCACTGCCACTGCCCTGTGGGGAATTACAGCCGGCGTTTACCTGGCCCTTCTGGGTCCTGAGGGAATTACGCAGGTGGGAAAAACCATCCTGCAGAGATCTCAATATGCCGCAAAAAAAATATCGCAGATAAATGGTGTTCGAATGCCCTTGGAAAAGGGTATCCATTTCAAAGAATTTGTTGTGGATTTCAGCCCGTCGGGAAAAACCGTAAAAACGATAAACCAGGGCCTTCTTGAAAAGAAAATTTTTGGAGGGATGGATATTTCCGGCCTGTTCCCCGAACTTGGGAATGCCGCCATGTTCTGCATCACCGAAATTCACACAAAAGAAGATATCGACACCTTGGTCCAGGCCCTCGATTCAATCATTAATGGTTAACCATCAGCCCACAGCATTTCGAAAGGATATACACCATGAGTATGAACAAAAATACGAAATTAAGAAAATTTCATCAGGCAAAATGGGATGAACCGATTATCTTCGAGTTGGGTGGAAAGGGCGAACGGGGCATCCTGATGCCTGTTGCCGAAAAAGCAATTGAAGCGGAGATCGGCGACGGGATATCGAAACTGCCTGCAGGTATTGTAAGAAAAAAGGCCCCCGCCCTGCCCGAGATCGGCCAGATGCAGGTCCTCAAGCACTACCTTCGCATGTCTCAGGAGAACCTGGGCGCCGATCTCAACGTGGATATCGGCCAGGGTACCTGCACCATGAAATACAATCCCAAAATAAACGAACAGTTCGCAGCTTCTCACCAATTTGCAGAACTGCACCCGCTGCAGGACGAGAGTACGATTCAGGGGATGCTTGAAATTATGTACAAGACCGAGCATTTTTTGAAAGAGATCTCCGGGCTTGATGCCTTCACATTTCAGCCCGGTGGCGGCTCCCAGGCAATTCTGGGCATGGCCACCATCGTCGAGAAGTACCATGAGGCAAAAGGGGAAGGAGGCAAAAGGGACGAAATCATCACAACCATCTTTTCCCACCCTTCCGATTATGCTGCAGCAGCCGTAAAAGGCTACAAAATAATCAATATCTATCAGGATGAAAATGGAATCCCGGATTTAGCCGCATTAAAAGCCGCAGTGTCGGATCGTACTGCTGCTCTTTTCATAACGAATCCCGAAGACACTGGCATTTATAACAACAAGATCGTCGAGTTTACCAAGATTGTCCACGATGTGGGCGGACTCTGCGGATATGACCAGGCCAACGCAAACGGCATGCTGGGCATAACCCGGGCAAAGGAGGCCAATTTCGACCTGAGCTTTTTCAACCTGCACAAAACCTTTGCCTCCCCGCATGGATGCGGCGGGCCTGCTTGCGGCGCCCTCGGGGTGACCCGGGAGCTTGCCGGATTCATGCCGGTGCCCCTGGTCCGTTTTGACGGAAAAGCATATACCCTCGACTACAACCTGCCGGATTCTATTGGAAAGATCAGATGCTTCTACGGCAGCATGTCCGCCGTCCTCAAGGCCTATGCATGGATGATGAGTCTTGGTGATGAAGGGCTCAAGGAAGTAGCCCGAATAGCGGTGCTCAACAACAACTATCTGTTGAAAAAAATTCTCCAAATTCGGGGGACCAGTGCCCCCTATGCCGAGGGCAAACACCGGATCGAGCAGGTTCGCTTCAGCTGGGAGGACCTGGAAAAAGAGACCGGGGTATCCACCTTTGATGTGACCTGCCGGATGGCTGATTTTGGATTTCACATGTGGTCGAGTCATCACCCCTTCGTCATTCCGGAACCGTTTACCATCGAGCCTACTGAGTCCTACTCGAAAAACGAAATGGATGAATATGTGGCCGGGCTGCAACAAGTGTCGGATGAAGCCTACGAAACGCCGGAAATCGTTAAAACCGCACCGCACAACAGCGTCATCCACAGGCCGAAGGATGACACCCTGGAGGATCCGTTAAAATGGGCCATAACCTGGCGGGCGTATCTGAAAAAATGTGCTTTGGGACAGCGAAAAAGGATTTGATCCTTGAAAAAAATCGGTTTGATCGTAAACCCCATTGCCGGGATGGGCGGAAGAGTCGGTCTCAAGGGGACAGATGGCCCTGTTACCCTTGAATCAGCCATTCTGATGGGGGCCCGACCCGAATCACCGGAGCGTGCCATACGGGCCATGAAAAGGCTCGGCTCTCTCAAGGACAAAATCCAGGTCATTACCTGTCCTGGAGATATGGGAGAAAACCCGGCACGAAACTGCGGATTTGCCCCCGTGGTGATCGAATTTTCCACTCCCGGCCGGACAACGGCGGCCCATACCATCATGGGGGCCGCCGCCATGCTCGATCAGAAAGTCGATCTTCTTCTCTTTGCCGGTGGGGATGGAACGGCCAGAGACATATACCAGGCGGTTAAAGACCGCCTGGTCGTCCTTGGCGTCCCCACCGGGGTTAAAATGCATTCTGCCGTATTTGGATACAATCCGGAAAGAACCGGGGACCTTGCTTTACTTTACCTGCAAGACAAAGCAAAACACCTTAAAACTGCGGAAGTGATGGATATTGACGAACGGGCGCTTCGTTCCGGACAGGTAAACGCGAATCTGTATGGATATCTCACCATCCCCTTTGCAAAGGGCCATGTACAAGGGCTTAAATCCGGCAGTCCTGAAAGCGAACAATACCGCCAGCAGGCCATTGCAGCCCATGTGATCGAAAATATGGAAGACGACGTCTTTTACATTATCTGCCCTGGAACCACCACCGCCAGAATAATGGAACGTCTCGGCCTCGATTACACCCTCCTGGGGGTCGATCTGGTTCGGAGCAACAAACTTGTAGCAAAGGATTTGAATGAAGCACAGCTTCTCGGGGCCATCGATCAGCAGAATGCAAAGATCATCGTAACGCCCATCGGAGGCCATGGCTGCCTCTTTGGAAGAGGTAACCAGCAACTCAGTCCCACGGTACTCCGCACGGTTGGAAGGAAAAACATCATTGTGGTGGCAACTCGGCAGAAAATTATCTCTCTGCGGGGCAGTCCCCTTTTTGTCGATTCAGGAGATCCTGAGACAAACCGGATGATCTCGGGCTATTTTCAGATGATCACCGGATACAAAGACAAGACCGTGTACAGGGTCGTATACTGACCTCAAAAGCTGATCTGGGGAAAAGGTTCCAACGTCGCGGTGTCTGGATGGGCGTGCCTGAAAATTCAGTCTCTCTCAGGAATTGCAGAAAAGAGCATATGGTTTAATGGATTCCACTATAACCGTATGTTGGCTTTTTGCTCTGCTCCGCCTACAAATTCTACGGACCGCACGTGGGCATCCTCTATGCAAAAACCGGCCTGCTCAACCGCCTGCCCTGCGACAGTTTAAGAACCCAGGAGCAGCAGGCCCCCTGGTGCATCGAAACCGGCACATTGAACCACGCCGCCATTGCCGGCGTCAATGCAGCCATCGATTATATCGCCACCTTCGGCACCGGCGACGACCTGCGTGCCCGACTGGTTACCGCAATGCAGCGCATCGGAATCTATGAAGAGATCCTGGCAACGGATATCCATACCAAACTCGGGTATATCCCGGGAACAACTTTGATCGGCCCCTCCCCCCGATCTTCCCTGAGAGCACCCACCGTATCCTTTACCGTGGAGGGAATGGATCCGATCCGGGTCTGCACCCTTCTTGGCGAAAAAGGAATCTGTGCATGGAACGGCCATTTTTACGGCATCCGTCCCATCGAGCGACTCGGTTTGCTTGAAAAAGGCGGGGTGACACGCATCGGTGTATCGATTTACAATACCCGGCAGGAAGCGGAAAGGCTGATTGATGCAGTGAAAATCATAGCCGGCGGCTAAACCGATTTTTCCCTTGAATATGGGAGGCCAGAGGCGTAGATTCAATTAATTGAACAAATACGGTCAACGATCCGGGGTCATATTTCCCCGTTGAAATAAGACTGAAGATGGACCCAAAAACGATCCGGAAAGAATGCCACCCCGGACGAACCGGAATATCAACCGCCGGTTGCCAGGGCAATATAGGCTTCCCCTTTTGCCGTCAACTCTTCATAATCCTTCGGGGCACTGAGATCCGCCAACAGTTGCCGGGTATAATTCCTGATCAAGTCATCGGCCCTGGGCTCTCCTTCGGCCTGCCACTGTTCAAGGGTCAAACTCGGCCAGATCTCATTACCATAATCGAATTTTTTGAAAAGCTTGCAGGTACTGTCCGCCATGAGATAGTTTCCCGCCGGGCCGATGCCGGCGACCTCGTCCATGGCGACAGCCTCATCATCCAGCCTGAATCCCGCGGCAAACAGTCGGGCCTGCCGGATCACTTCGTTGGCATAAACCACGGCGGCCGGTGAAAAGGCCAGGGAATCGAAATTGCCCCCCACAGAAGGGGCCAGGCCCACTTTTCCCAGACAAGCGGTCAAATGGTTCATCCAGAAGGTGCCGCTGGCCAAAAGATCCGGTCCCCAGCCGGTCCCGCTTCCTGAAGTGCCTGAATGGGGCAGATCATAGTGGGTCATCATCTCGGCACTGGCCAGGTTGAGCAGCATGGTATGGGGAGTATACAAACTCATCATAGTTTTCATGTCAAAACCGGCAGGCAGGCTCCCGAGAATTACCGGTGTACCCTCTTTCAGGAGCTGAGCATAGACCAAACCCGCCAGCAGTTCCGCATTCAGTACCGCCAGGGTCCCGGCGGGGGTAATCGGGGCGGTGGCACCGGACATCCCGTAATTGTTGTAAATAAAGGGCAGCCCCCGACGGACGGTGGCCGCTATTTTTCCGGTGGTCTCCGCATTTAAAACCAACGGTGTGATGGGGTTAAAGTAGGGGATGATAAAGGGATTGCGTGACAGGTCTCCTTGGAGATGCTCGAAAAGGTTCAGGACGTTTTCCAAACAACCGGGCTCTGAAACCAACACCACCAGAGGTTTGACGGTATTGGCAATCATTTCCAGACTGGCATACAAATCAGCGTGCGCCGCAGGCAGTTCCTGTATAATTCCAGGGGTGGTAACCACATCAAAACCGGCCAGCCGATTTCCCAGCCTTACCGAAAGCGCCATATGGTTGCGGCTAAAGGGTTCTACTTTGTCTGTAATCGGGTCCTGGTAGTAGAGGTTGGTGCAGCCGACACCGAAGCGGGTCTGGTTCCGAACTGCATTGCCAAGCTGAAAGGCAAACTGTTCATTGCGATCATAAATATCGATACAGCCGGGTGCTGCAGCAATGGCCCACTGGATCAACTCAGGCGGAATCATTACCCGGTTGTCCCCCTTGACCGGGCATCGGGCTTTAAAAAACAGGTCCCTGGCCTCTTTAGAATCGACACGAACCCCGACGGTCGACAAAATCTGCAGGGAATATTCATGGATCCGGGCGATCTGCCCGGGGTCCAAAACTTTAATCTGAGGGGTGACCGCACTCATGGTCCGTCTCCTTTGGGTGTATAACTGCCGATTTAAGCCCAACCGGCAGCAGTTGAAGGCCGCTATGTGCCCAGAAGCCTGCCGGTAATTTCCTTCATCAATTTTGCGGCCACCATGGCCGTAACGCTGTTGACGGCATACTCACATTTAACTTTGAAGCGTAAGCTTTTTAAGTCAATCGCTTTCTAGCATATGAGACATTTAGATGAAACCGAAAAGGGCAGCTTCCATAAAAACTTTGGCAAATGATCTATACGGTCTCAGCTGCGCCATGTTTCTTTGTGCGCCTCTACATAATCCGATAGCGCCTCCAATGCCCTTGGCATGATCTTTTCACCATAACCGACGCGAAAATATCCACTATCGCCTGTGCCATATTCCGAAAACACATAGGCGGGTTTTATTGAAATCCCCGATT
>CAYQNS010000151.1:0-9281 GCA_964418755.1 uncultured Desulfobacteraceae bacterium | reverse complement strand
ACTTCTACCGTGTGAAGGTAGCACTCTCCCGCTGAGTTAACCGCCCATGGATATTATTTGTCAAGTTTTTGTTGCTCAATGCCAGATGCTTATAATCGTTTGTCGGACTGCAAGTCAAGTGTTTTTTGATTTACGCCACGTCGGGTTTCATTTCAGACGAACCTGTGGGCTCGGGGCCGGGGTCCGGTATGGGTACGGGCTTTAATTCTTCAATTTCTTTGGGTGTTGGAAGATCTTTCAGGTTTTTTAAATCAAAAATTTCAAGGAATTGTTTCGTCGTGGCATAGATCAGAGGACGTCCGGGAATGTCCTTGCGGCCCAGCACCCGGATAATCTTGCGTTCGAGGAGCATCCGCAGGATACCCCCGCAATCGACGCCACGGATATGTTCAATGTCACTGCGCATCACCGGCTGTTTATAGGCGATAATGGCCAAGGTTTCCAAAGCCGCCTTACTGAGATGGAACGCGGTCGGCTGTATCAGGCGTGCGATCCAGCGGCTGTATTCAGGCCGTGTGTAGATCTGGTATCCGTCTGCAATTTGCCGTAATACAAACCCGCCGGATCGATTCTCATATTCCAGCGATAGGATCTGCAGGGCACTCCTGATCTCTTTGGCATCGGTTTCCAATACCTGTTTTATGCGCTCCACGCTGAGCGGCCCATCTGCTACAAACAGAAGGCTTTCAATGATGTTTTTAATATCTTCCATTGGATCGTTACAGATAAAAAAGTCGAATAGTGCCGGTATGAACATGCTGTGCAATCTTAATAAGATGCAGCTTGACCAGCTCCAGAACAGCTAAAAATGTAACCACAACATCACTTTTTTCAGGTTTTTCCGGGAAAAGTTCCACAAACGTTACCGAACTTTTTTCGTCCAGGATATCAATAATCTCGGATATTTTGTCTTTAACTGAAATTTTGTCGGCGCCCAGGTCAATCCGATGTTCGCCGGGCATTTTTTCCAGTACTTTTTGAAACGCATCAATCAGTTCAAATAACCCTACGCGTATAAAATCATTTTCCTGTGTTTCGGGGTATTCATCCCGGTTGCCGGGCATTCTGATAAAAATATTTTTTCCCAGAAGATTTCTGTTGGATAACTGTTCAGCCGCTGATTTCATCTGCAGATATTCTATCAGCGGCTTTGTGATTTCATGGCGCGGGTCATCCACATCATCATCGTCTCCGATTCCCTCATGAACAGGAAGCAGGGTTTTTGATTTGATCTGGGCCAGAGTGGCGGCCATAAATAAGAAATCACCCGCGAAATCAATATTCATTGATTCCATCCAGCTAATGTATTCCAGGTACTGATCGGTAATCAGAGCAATGGGTATGTCGTGGATGTCCACCTCATTTTTTTTAATCAGGTGTACAAGAAGGTCTATGGGGCCTTCAAAAATATCTTCAAGTTTTACGGCATACGGTTTATTTTGCATGATGACCGGAATATTTTATCCATAATTTTAGCCAGTACATTTGCAATAGGCAAGAAAATTATAAAAACGGGGTAATGTACCGGCGTGCAAAGGCGAGTTCATCCGCTTTTGTTTTCAGACGGCCGTTTAATTTTTCGTCCAGTGCAGCCTGAAGTGTTTCACGATAAACAGGGCCCGGTTTAAGTCCCAATTGTAAAAGATCCTTGCCTGATAAGGACAAGGTCGTCCGGCGGAGCCTGGTAAAATATAGGGAGATGGCTTTTTTTACCTTTTCATACCCTGTTGCCGCCATCATATATAAGAGCAGTTCAATTTTAAAACCGGCAAGCTGTCTGTAAAGAATACTGTTTGAGGCGGGCAGGTTGTGCTCCAGCCAGAGAAGCCGTTGTAGAGCCTGTCCGCGGTTTTTAATAAAAATGGTTTGATAGCGCGGTGCAAGTTCCAGGTGCCGGCAGATCTCTATTATCGTCATGGTGCTGCATGGGTGAGTCAGGGCTAAAAAATATACTGCCCAATGCATGTATGGTTCTTTTAAAAAAAGCAGATCATTCCAATGCAGTACTTTTTTAACGGAATTTAAAAGTGCAACGAGATTTGCATCAAATTTAATGGAAGGGTGAATCACCTTCAGCAGGTCGTAATCTTGAAGCCTTATAATTGCCGGAGCAGGGTTTTCTTCTTCCAGGATCTGGCGCAGCTCGCCAAAAACCCGTCGTCCGCTGAGCCGTTTAAAAAAATCCATTTTAACGGCGTTTTTTATAAGTTTGGAAGTCAGTTTGCCGATGGGAAAAGCAAAGCGCTGTTCAAACCGGATCGCCCTGAACACTCGTGTGGGGTCTTCAACAAAACTCAAATTGTGCAACACTCTTATTGCTTTTTCTTTGAGGTCCTGCTGGGCTAAGAAAAAGTCGATGAGCAGACCGAAATCTTCAGGGTTCAGCTTAATGGCCAGGGTATTGATGGTAAAATCTCGCCGAAAAAGGTCCAGCTTGATGGAACTCATTTTAACCGTGGGCAGTGCCGCTGGAAATTTGTAATATTCCATGCGGGCCGAGGCTACATCAATTTTCAAACCGGACGGGAAGATAATGACGGCGGTTCCGAATTTTGCATAGGTATGAATATGTGCGCCAATTAGCTTTGCAAATTTTTTAGCAAATGCGATGCCGTCTCCCTCCACCACAATATCGATATCCTCGGTGGGCCGATACAGAAACAGATCCCTGACAAATCCGCCGACGACATAAACACTGCATCCCATGCCGGAGGCCGTCTGCCCTATTTTTTTCAGGATTTCAGTAATATCTTTGGATAATCTTTCATGGATAAAATTGACGATTCGTTTTGTTTTGACCCGGACCTTGCCTTTGAGCAGGCCATTGGGATCGTTGCTGCGGTGTGTTTGCCCTGCCAGTAGATTAAAAAGATCCGTGCGGGTAACAACACCCAGGGTCGTACCGTCATGAATAATTGGCAGGATGCGCTGCTTGCTGTCAATTATTTTGTCTTGTATTTCCTGAAGGTCGGCCTTAGGGCCGGCATAGGTCAGCTCGGTAGTCGTATATTCGTTTACCGGAAGAGCCCCGAGGTTATGGTAAAGGGCCTTTTCGATTACCTGGCGCGATATGAATCCGATAAGCCGGCTGTTTTCTTCTGAATTTTTCGTGACCAGCAAAGCATTAATATTATAACGGGTCAGTATGTCGGCGGCCTCTTTACAGGAAACACCGGCGGCTACCGTGATGGGCGGTGATGACATGAGATCCCTGGCGAGTCGTCTGGGCCTTATTTTGGCGTGCAGGGCTTCAAGCAGCCGGGTTTCAACCTGAGGCAGAGTGGTTTCCTTTATTGTCGCGGCCGCAGCATGGATATGCCCGCCCCCACCCAAAGATGCAAGGATATCACCGACGTCGACATCGTTTGTCCTGCTGCGGGCCACGATGTATATTTTACTCTCCATGAGCCCGATGGCCAGGAGTACGTCGAGGTTCTCCATCTGGAGCATCTTCTGGACCAGGAAGGCAAAGTCGGGCACGTAGTTCTCCCTGGTGATACTGGCGATCACAACATCAACGCCTTGAATGTTGTGATGGACGGCATTCTGGATCATATCATTCAAAATGCCGATTTGCTGAGGGCTTATTTCCCGGGCGATCATATTTGATATGGTATTTAAATTAGCCCCTTTGGAAAGCAGGTAGGCCGTTGCCAGAAAATCACTTTCGGTTGTGGATGTATATGTAAAAGAGCCGGTGTCTTCATAAATACCGAGGCACATAATGGTGGCTTCATCGGGGGTGATGGCAATGTTTTTTTGTTTTAGAATTTCGGTTAGGATCGTAACCGTAGCACCCGTCAGACGACTGACTTCATGGTGAGCCTTAATATCGTTTGGAGTGGACGGATGGTGATCATAGATATGAATTTCAAGGTTCGGATTTTTGAGGATATCGGCGAGCCTGCCAATTCTATGGGGCTGTCTGGTATCCACCAGTACCAGTTTTTTAATTCCGGCAAAATCAATATCCTTCAAGTCTACCATGTTAAAAAGGTAAACCATGGAACTTATGAAAAAATTACGCAGGTTTTTTTCCTGTGAACCCGGGAAAACAACAAGGGAATCAGGGTATAATTTATGGGCCGCCAGCATGGAGGCCAGCGCATCAAAATCAGCATTGATATGCGTTGTAATAACCGTCAGGTTTTGATTGTCGGGCTGGTGCTTTACCGGCATGCTGAGATCCTGTGAACATGACATGAATTGTAATTTATGGCAATTTTATCAAGGCATGTAACCATATGCATATATCGCCGGTTTTATCAAGGCATAGTCTTTGGATATTCGGGCAAACTTATTTGCAAAAATTTGGCAAGTCCGCTTTGCGTCGCCGGATTTCTTTCCGAGGGATTCGGCTGACACCACTTTTAAAAAAAGCTCAATGCGTGTGCACTATATAAGACGCTTAAATACATTGTTATTTGAAGCATATTATGATATTTGTCCCAAACTGTTGTAAAGAGCGTTGCAGATCATCTTCAGGATATTGGGTTATTTATTTTATCATATAACTGGAAAGCTGTTAAATACTTATGATCTGATCATTCTTGATGGTGTTGTAAAAAGCCTTTGTATACTGCGTTATAGCGGTTGCCCAGAGATTCGGCATACTATATGCGTTTCTTGTACATGAAATTTTTACTTAGCCATTCCCAAAATATTTTTTATGAATTCATTATTCTTGAAGACGGCTTTTGAAAAAAGATTTTGCTGTCGGCGAATATAACAACATAAAATTTACCACTTTTTTGTAAACCATTTTTTTGTTTTATAATCACAAGGGGGAGAATCATGTCGATTTATCTGTGGGAAGGAAAGAACAAAAAAGAGGAAACCCAGAAAGGTGAGATGGAAGCTCCCAATGAGGAAGCTGTTCGAAGCAATCTGCACCGGCTCAGGATCACCCCTGTTAAAATCAAGAAAAAACCCAAGGATTTGTTTGAAAATGTAGCTTTTTTGCAGCCCGCGGTTAAGGAAAGGGATGTTATCATCTTTGCCAGGCAGTTTTCCACCATGATCGATGCAGGGCTTCCAATCATTCAATGCCTCAATATACTGTACTCCCAGCAGGATAATAAAACTTTTCAGAAGATGCTCAGAGAGATCAAGGAATCAGTGGAAAGCGGAACCACTCTGGCGGAATCCCTTCAAAAATATCCCAAGATATTTGATAATTTGTTTGTGAATATGATAGCGGCCGGTGAAGCCGGCGGTATCCTGGATACGATTCTCAAGCGGCTTGCAGGATATATGGAAAAGGCGGCCAGACTCAAAAAACAGGTCAAGGGTGCCATGATATACCCTGCCATAACCCTTGCGGTAGCAGCTATCGTGGTGACCATTCTGCTTGTTTTTGTTATTCCCGTTTTCGAAAAAATGTTTCAGGATTTCGGGGGTCAGCTTCCGGCGCCTACCCAGATAGTCGTCAATCTCAGTACTTTTGTGAAAAACAAGATATTTTATATCATCGGCGCGCTTATTATCTTTATTTTTGCCTTTAAAAAATATTACAGTACGGAAAAAGGCCGGATTGTCGTCGATAGATTTTCACTTAAACTGCCTGTTTTAGGGATATTGCTTCGCAAGGTGGCGGTAGCCAAATTTACCCGTACCATGGGTACGATGCTGTCAAGCGGAGTGGCCATCCTCGAGGCCCTTGACATCGTGGCCAAGACGGCGGGCAACAAAATTATTGAAATGGCGATCAATAACGTTCGGGCCGGTATTACCGAAGGCCGCACAATGGCGGAGCCCCTCGCGGAAAGCGGTGTTTTTCCGGCAATGGTCTGCCAGATGATTGCCGTGGGAGAGTCCACCGGCGCCCTTGATACCATGCTTGAAAAAATTGCTGATTTTTATGACGAAGAAGTTGATCAGGCCGTTGAGAATCTGACTAGCATGATAGAGCCTTTTATGCTGGTTTTCCTGGGAGTTGTTGTCGGTGGTATGGTAATTGCCATGTATTTACCCATATTCACCATGGCTCAGAATATAGCGTAATATCCGTTCGAAAGCGGTTTTTTCGGAGTCTCGCAGGCGCCCTTACTGCCCAATCTCACCGGTATGTGCTGTGAAATGAATGCCCTCGGGGTGCTCAAAAATAATGCTGGCTTTGCCACATAATTGCCAAATGCCATGCCCGGTTTGTGGGGATGTGGCAGCGGTCGGTTTTTCAGTGCAAAATGTTCGTAAAATGATGTGTGGTGATAAAAATACAATTTTGAACCTCTACCTTTGAACTCATAACCTTCTGAACCCATGAACAATCTTTCCTTACAGATACAAAATGATTTACATCCTAAACTTAAATGGTTGATATCACTTCGGGTGCTTTTCGCACTCCTGATGCTGGGGTCTGTCATTTTTCTACAGTTAGTCAGAGATCACGCCATTTTTTCCCCCCATCTGATCACACTGTATTGTCTGATCGCCGCTATTTTGGTCCTTAGCACCATCTATGCAGTTATTCTTTATCTCCGCAGACGACAATCCTTTTTTGCGTATGTTCAAATCGGGATTGATACATTGACTGTAACGGTTATTATTTTTTTAACGGGCAGTTTTACAAGTGCATTTTTATTTCTGTATCTGGTTGTGATTATCTATGCGAGCATGCTGCTCTATAGAAAAGGCGGTTTGGTCATGGCATCACTCTGCTGCATAGAGTACGGTATTATGGTGGATCTGGAATATTATTCGTTATTGAAGCCCTTCGGGGCGGATAATTTCCTATTGGATAATTATGAATGGAGTCAGATTTTATATAAGGTCGTGATCGCCATGGCAGCCTGTTTTGCAGTGGCTCTTTTAAGCGGTTTTCTGGCGGAGCAGGCCAGAAAGTCCAAAAGAGAGCTTGTCGTCATGGAAGAACATGTGAAACGGGTTGAAAAAATGGCGGCCATGGGAGAAATGGCCGCCGGCCTGGCCCATGAAATTAGAAATCCACTGGCTTCTCTTTCGGGTTCTGTCCAGATTTTAAGGGAAGATATCGACTATAATCCGGATCATGACAAGCTGATGCAGATCGTTTTGCGTGAAGCCGACAGACTCAGTTCCCTGGTGACCAGTTTTTTGTTGTTTGCCAGGCCGCCTGCCGGAAAGGTTGAGGCGGTTGAACTGGATAAGGCCTTGCAGGAAAGCGCTGATTTTTTCGGGAAAGACAATAGATGCTCGGACAGGATTACGATTACCAGAGAACTGGTCCCGGGTATCTGGATTGGAATTGATCCTATACATTTGCGGCAGATATTATGGAATCTTTTTTTAAATGCTTCCGAGGCGATTGAGGGCAAGGGCGAAATTTGTATTGCAATGCAGCCGGCCCGGAACAGGCAGGTGGATGTCATGATCTCCGATAATGGATGCGGGATGTCACCCGAGACCACCCGATCGGTTTTTGATCCTTTTTTTACCACTAAACCCGGCGGTACGGGATTGGGGCTTGCGATCGTCCATAGTATTGTCGAGTCATATGACAGCCGGCTTGATGTTGAAAGCACAGAGGGTGAGGGAACCAGGTTTACCCTCAGGCTGAAACAGATTGACCCCCCAACTTAATCTTGACACATTCTCGCAAATAAGATAGCAAACTTTGTTTCGTTCATTTTTTAATGTTTGTGGAATTCGGGTTCACCCGTGGTTATTTTTTTATAAAATTAGCCATGCCAAGCGATATGATTCAATAAAGGCAGGTGATTAAAATATATGGGCAAATTAAATGAAATAGTCGATAGAAAACAAAAAATAGTGAATTTGAAAAATAGCAGCTATGATCTTTATCCCAATGATATCGATGTGTTGCATACTGTTAAAGACATAAATGAAAAGATTGATCAATTTGCCGATGATCTATCCGAAGATGCTTCGGTGTTCATGGTTGCCGGGCGGATGATGGCCATCAATAAATTTGGGAAGTCCTCTTTTGTGCGCTTCAGAGACCGGACCGGCCAGATGCAGGCCTATATTCGGGTGGATCAAGTGGGCGAAGACTCTTATTCCCTGTTTAAACAATTGGATATCGGGGATTTTGTTGGTTTGAAAGGGACGATGTTTAAAACCAGAACCGGCGAATGGACCCTGCTGGTCAGTGAATTAAGGCTGGTTTGTAAATCGATCCGGCCGTTGCCCGAGAAGTTTCATGGTTTAAAGGATCCGGAAAAACGCTATCGTCAACGATACATCGACCTTATCATGAATCCAGATGTGCGGACGATTTTTGTAAATCGCAGCAGGATCATTCAATCCATCCGCAATTTTTTGCTGGCGCGGGAATTTCTGGAAGTGGAAACTCCCATGATGCAGCCGATTCCCGGGGGGGCCGAAGCCGAGCCGTTTAAAACTTTTCACAATGCTCTGGGCATCGACCTTTTTTTACGGATTGCGCCCGAGCTTTATTTGAAACGCCTTGTGGTCGGCGGGTTTGAAAGGGTTTTTGAAATCAACCGAAATTTTAGAAATGAAGGCGTTTCCACCCGTCACAACCCTGAGTTTACAATGGTTGAATTCTATCAGGCATATGCCGACTACAGGGATTTGATGGACCTCACTGAAGCGATGTTTCGTAATATCGCCCGGGAGCTGACAGGCTCCACGACAGTGGAATATCAGGGACACGAAATTGACCTGGGTTGCGAGTGGCAGCGGATGACCATGGCCGATGCCTTGGAAAAGATCGGCGGCGTTGCCCCGGACCTTTTGAAAAATAAGGAGAAATTGCTTGAGTTTGCTGCGTCAAAAGATATTAAGATTTCAAAAACCGGGCGATTGGGCAAGGTTATTACAAAACTGTTTGATGTGCTGGTGGAGCCTGAACTCATACAGCCGACATTTATTACCGGATATCCCGTTGAAGTATCTCCCCTTTCAAGGAAAAACGAAAAAAATTCCGATCTCACCGACAGATTCGAACTTTTCATTGCCGGCCGTGAGATTGCCAACGGGTTTTCCGAATTAAATGACCCCCAGGATCAGCGCGAGCGTTTTTTGCAGCAGGTTGAAGACAGACAGGCCGGTGATTCGGAAGCCCATCCAATGGATGAAGACTATATCGAGGCACTGGAATACGGCATGCCGCCCACGGCAGGCGAAGGTATCGGAATTGACCGACTGGTCATGTTTTTTACGAATTCGGCATCGATTCGGGAAGTTATCCTTTTCCCACATATGAAGCCGTCCGGCAAAAAATAGCCGGCAGCCTGACACACGGTGCGCTTTCTTATATGGCATTTGAATTTTTCATAGGAAAAAGATATCTCAGGGCCAGAAAAAAACAGGCCTTT
>CAYQNS010000150.1:0-9395 GCA_964418755.1 uncultured Desulfobacteraceae bacterium | reverse complement strand
TTATCAATATATTCCCTCTGGTGTTTCAGACGTGTCCGTAGTAATCCCGGTGTACAACCACTGAATATGCATAGTCCAGAATGGTGCCCCAACTGAATACCGGAAGATCGAGCTTTTGCTGAATTGCCCTGGCAAATGGCTGCATTCCCGTACACTCAAGCATGATGGCCCCTATACTTGAATTTTTTTCGCAAAAATCGATACAGGCATTGACCATCTGTTTCTCCTGAATTTCATAAACGGCTTCAGGTTTATCAGGGCGTACTTCCCAGTTCCACAGTTTGTCAAGCTCGGTGCAGCCATAGTCATCGCTTGCACCTGCAATCAGATAATTGCTGCCCGGAATAATACCGACCTTTTGAAGATGGATCTGGGTTAAGAACTGTTTTTGATAGCAGACAATACCGACATCTTTTTTAGGTCCGATGATCTGCTGGATAAAAGGCACCTGGAGAAGGCTGGACATAAATACCGGGATATCGACGGCATCAGCCACTTCAGGCTGGAAAAAGGCAAAATAACCGCACTCGGCGGCAATGGCCCTGCATCCCATTTTCTCAAGCTTTTTAGCGGCCTTCAATATGGGATCAAGACAGGGAGACTTATCCTCGTGCCAGAGCAGTTGCTTGATATCAATACCTTCAACGATTTCATATTGAATCGGATAGGGAAAGGCACTTGCATTTCTCACATCTCCCGGGAATCCGGGATAAACATCATCTAAAATCATGATACCAATGCCCATTCCATAACAGGTATGATTTTTTCGTGTAAATATGTGTTTAATTCTTGTATCACGGTTTTGATAGTGCATGATTACCTCCTTTTATTTCCATGCCGCCTGCATGCGATCCGAGTTTTTTATGATTTCATCCAACAATGGTTCAAGGCGCCTCTTCATTTTTGCAAGGGTCGGTTCCCGAAGCCGTCGCTCCACGATCCATCCTCCTTATCCGACAGGTTGTCGTGAATATTAAAGAGGCAGCCATGTGCCGATGTTTTTTTCTTTGGCCAGTTTGTAAATCAGGGGACAGACCGCCATGTCTTCCATGGCAACCCCCAGATTGGCGGCAAAGGTTCTTTCCCGGTCGGTTTGTCTGCCTTTCTTTTTACCGGTGACCAGTTCTCCAAGTTCCGCATATACATCCGGGCAGTTTTGAAAAAAACCGACATTACCTTTGTAATGATTATACTGGGCCAGGTTGTCCGTGGTCCACTTGTCTGCTTTATTTAAGGCGTTGCGGGAAAAAAAAGAATCAAAATCAACGCAGGAAACAAAGGTGCCTTCATCCACCCAGCCCGACCGGATGGTTTCATGGGGCTTTTTCAGGATCGGCCCTGAGGTAACCACGATATCACATCCGGTTACGGCTTTACGCGGATCCGACACAATTTCAACCGTAAGGCCAAGAATATCTTGTCCATATTCGGCAAGGGCGTTGGCCTGTTCCGGTACCGTGTCAAAGGCATAGACTTTTTTTAACGGAAACAGAACATTCATCGCCTCCAGGTTGGTATGACCCTGGACACCGCAGGCCAGAATACCGATAACGGAAGACTCCGGCCGGGCCAGATATCGGGCGGACACGGCAGAGGCGGCGCCGGTTCTCTTAGCCGTGAGCCAGGCACAGTCCATGACCGCCAGCGGCGCCCCGGTTTCCGTATCGTTATAGATCAGGAGACCGTTGATATAAGGCAGCCCTTTTCCCGGATTGCCGGGATATCCACTTACCCATTTGACCCCGACGGAGTTCATGGCTGGAATATAAGCCGGCATGGCGTGAATAAAATTATTACCCTCCCCTGGATGAACCCCGGGTTTGGGGGGCATTTCAACCCGCCCGCTGCCCATTTCCTCAAATCCTTTTTCAACGACTTCAATAATCTCGGCCATGGGAAGACCGACGGCTGCGACATTCTTCCAGCTTAAGTAAAGTAATTCCCGTGTCATAGAGCCATCCTTTTTTAAAATATTATAGGTTTGTATAGTTTTTAATACGCAATAGACATGCCAAATCCATGGTTAAAAATAAGGTTGCATTGAACCGTCTTAAATTTAAAGAAAATTTATATAATTTGGAGTTGATGGTCAAAAATACAGAATTGAATTTAAAAATAATTTTACAATTGTTTAAAAATAATTTCAAGATTTTTAAAACAAACTTTAAAGAACTGTGGATTTTACGAAGTGTTAACGAATAGATATTAAAATACTTGCCAAAACAATATCTGAAAAGTACAGTGTTTCCATAGGTGAGCGTCGGTCATGGGGTCGAAGAAAAGTAGTAGTGAAGACCAGGCATGCAATGTCTCGTGAATCGATGTCAGGGAACTCGCTTATTCCCGGCTTATGTTTTTGACGTATGTGCCTCAGGCAGTGATGCGGCTTCCGAAAGTTTTTTTAATACGGGATATAAGGCTGGGTAATAGGGTCGTTTCTCATGCGCATTCATTATAAAGGAATTTGATACATGAATTTTTCTCATATCATTACGGCGGTGGACACCCATACTGTGGGAGAGCCTACGCGGGTCGTAACTGCCGGCATCGGCCATATTCCCGGAGCCCGGATGCATGACAAGAAAAAATGGCTCTCCGAACATCGGGATCACATTCGACGGATGCTGATGCTGGAACCCCGTGGACATCAGGATATGTTTGGCGCTATTCTTACCGAACCGGTATCTGACAAGGCCCATGCCGGTGTGATTTTCATGGACGGAGGCGGGTATCTGGACATGTGCGGCCATGGTAGCATTGGCGTGGCAACGGTTATCCTTGAAACCGGAATGATTCCCCTTGAGCGGAAAGAAAAGATAATTACCAGGCACATCGCTCTGGATACGCCGGCCGGAATGATTCATGCCCGTGCTGAGATGGAAGATGGCCGTGTGTCGAGGGTCACCATTCGCAACCGGCCATCATTTTTTGAATCCTCCACTGAAGTCTTTCTTGAATCCATCGGACCGATAACGGTGGATATTGCCTATGGCGGCAATTTTTTTGCCCTTGTGGATGTCAAAAAACTGGGACTTCGAGTTGAACATGCCAATATCGAATCCTTGAAACGGCTGGCTCTGGAGATCAGGGATCAGGTCAATAAAACCTTCAAAGGTGTGCATCCCGGCACAAAAGCATCCGATGAGGTTGCGCTGGTGGAAATTTATGAAGACGCAGCTCCCCCCCGTAATATTGTGGTATTCGGTCTTGGGCAGATCGATCGATCCCCCTGTGGTACCGGCACCAGCGCAAAAATGGCGCTGCTCCATTATAAAGGCAGGCTAAAAATTGGAGAACCGTATGTTTACCAAAGCATTTTCGGATCGGAATTTGTGGGCAGGATTGTCAAAGAAACTACTGTGAATGGAAAGGATGCCATTATTCCTGAAATAACCGGCAGTGCCTTTATCACAGGATTTCAGCAGTTTGTTGTGGATGAAAACGATCCGTTTAAATATGGCTTCCACATATAGCCCCCAAATGGAGACTCTAAAATGTAGTATTAACAGAATGTTGCGACTTCTTTACCAATAGAAAATTTCGGTTTTGAATGCAACTTTTCCCAAAGTCCTTATAATAATCGCCGGGCAAATAATCCGTGGGAGTGGTTTTCTTCATAGTGAAAAATAATCGGGCGGGAGCACTTTGCCGGTATCGAGCTGTTTGAATGCGGAAGTTAAGTGTTCTTCCATTTCCAGGACAGCCAACTCGGGGTTTTTCCCCTCCAAAGCTTGGACAATGGGTCGGTGTTCGGATGAAATAAAATGACTCTCAAGCTTGAAAAAGGGATCATATAGGATAAGATAAATTTTCATTTTTTCCAATAATTGATTTATATACTCGTAGAGCACTTTGTTTCCGGAAGCCTCTGCAATGAGCAGATGGAAAGCTTCGTTATTTTCGTTGTAATCTTCTATGTTATTGGTCTCAAAAATTTCTATTTCTCTTTGAATGATTGCCTGCAATTTTTTTAACTGTTTTCTCGTAATCTTTTCTGCAGCCTTCCGAACGGCCATTTTTTCCATTTCTATTCTGACTTCATAGGTCTGTTCGATCTCGGCAATGGTGGGGCTGACGACCACAGCCCCTCTCTTGGGCATAATGGTCAGCAATCCGTCATTTGCCAGACGCCGCATGGCCGCCCGCACAGGGGTTCTGCTGGCACCAAGCTTTTGGGCAATTGTTTCCTCCACCATCTTGTTGCCGCTCTTTATATATCTTTTAATGATGGCATTTTTCAGCTTTTTATATATATTTTCTTCCGTCGACATTTTCCCCCAATTAATAATGATCGTGTGTGTGGTTTTGAGAGCTATGCAAGACCTGAAACGATTCTAAAAATACCGTTGTTTTTTCTCCAAGTCAACATACAAGTCAGATTCATGCGGGTGCTTTGTTCACGCCCTTGGGTATGGATCGAAAGGGGATAAAAAATTGACATATATACAATTATCGCATACATAAATAGTCGACCATTATCGCCGTCAGGTAATACGAAAACCAACATATGATGGGAGAACCAGATTGCCTTTACCAACCTACCAGGTTTTAAGTGATGAACAGGTGCAGACCATACATGCACATACGCTGGATATCCTGCAAAATACCGGTCTGGTGATTCAGCACCGTAAAGCACTGGAAAACCTTGCGGAGGCAGGTGCCAAGGTTGATTTTTCGGAGCAGAGAGTTTTTGTCCCGCCGGGTTTGGTGGAGCAGGCACTGACGGCAATACCCAAAAAATTTCTTTGTGCGGGCCGGGAGCTGGAATTTGATTTTGTGGTGGCCCATGACGCGCCCCCCATATGCCGTTCTACCGCCGGAGCCGTTAATCTGCTGGATTTTACAAATAATGAAGTCCGGGGCATAACGCTACAGGACTGTCGGGAAATTGCACACATCATTGACGGATTGGAAAATACTGCTTTTACGGCAACCCAGACACCCTGTGATGTTCCTCTGCCTGTTTATGATATTCAAGTACTCAAAGCGATGCTGGAGTCGGGGCGCAAGCATACCTGGGCACTTGTCAGTAGTTCTAAAAATTTAGCATATCAGATTGAAATGATGCTGGCAGTGGCGGGCTCCGGAAAAGCCCTGGCAAAGCGTCCCATATGTCACGGAATTGTTACGATGCTTGATAAGTTTGTCTTTCCATATGATGAGATAGAGCGTCTTCTGGCCTATGGACGCTACAATATCCCGGTCAAGGTGCCCATCGTGCCGATGATGGGTGCCAATGCACCGACAACGATTGCCGGCACCATGGTCCAGGCCAATGCCGCAGCCATTGCAAGCGTTGTTCTTATTCACTATTTGTGTCCCGGTACGCCCACCTGGTATTATTTTTTCCTTCAGGCCATGGATAAACGCACCGGTGGCAATATATTTATGAGTCCGGAAATTGTTCTTAGTTCCCTGGGGCTTATTCAAATGGCACGCTATTATCAGTTGCCGGCGGCGCCATCTTCTTTTGAAACCACAGGGGCAAGACTCAGCGATGTTCTTTACGGCAATGGTGTTTCGGTAAGCCTTTTCGCTTTGGCAGGGGCCTTTGAAAATGCTTCCACGGGTTGTGCGGATATGTCTATGGCGCTGAGTAAACAGGGGCTGGTCATCGGCGACGACATCTGGGCGCACACGCGTCGTTTGCTGGCTGGCTTTTGTGATGAATCGGATGCCTTTGCTCTGGATGCGGTTAAACGCGTTTCCACCGGCAGCGGTCACTATCTTATGGATCCCCATACCCTGAAATTTTTGCGAAAAGAGGCGCAATTTGTTCCCGGTACAATGCCGTATCGTCCTTTTGATCGCTGGTGTGAAGACCCCAAAAGTCTGGCCGGTGAAGCCCATGATAAAGTAACCCGGTTGCTTGAACGGCACAAAGTACCCCCCTTGGGGAAATCGCTGCAAAAGGAACTTAACCGGATCGAACAGTCGGCGATAAAAACGCTCCTGAAATCATGAATAGTAATGCTTGCTGCCATTGCTTTGTTGATTCCCGGATCTACGTTTAATTAATAAAACAGGAGAAAAATATGATTACCGAGCAGGCAGCTCATGCTGCAGATAAATCGAATATTACCCTAAGGCCACCCGGTGCACTGGGACTGCAGGGCCTCAGCCACGAGGATTGCACCCGGATCCATGAGGCCAGTCTGGAAGTCCTGGGAAAGACCGGTGTTATTGTTACCAGTTTAAAGGCCCAGGCTGTTTTTGCCGGTCATGGCGCCAGGATTGACAAGGCCAAAAACAGGGTCTGCCTGCCGCCCCATCTGATTGAAAAGGCACTTACCACAATTCCCTCAAAGATCTGCATTCCCGGTCGTGATCCTTCCGGAGATTATCACATGGGAGGGGACAGTCTGGGGTTTGTCAATTTTGGAACCACCGTATATATAAATGATTTATATACCGGAAGGCGCAGAAAAGCCCTCAAAGAAGATGTTGCCCAGGCCACTCGTCTCCTGGACAAATTAAACAGTATTGAGATTCTAATCACGGTGTTGAGTTGTACGGATAAGTCTCCGGTGACGGAAACCCTGCATGCCACGGCAGCCATGCTGGCCAACACCGTCAAGCCGGTGGAGGCCGTACCGCCCACAGCCGATTTAATTCCCAAAATGGCTTTATTAGGGGAAGCGGCTGTCGGGAAAGCGGAATTTCAACGGCGCCCCTTCTTTTTTACCGGGGTTTGTGTGGTAAGCCCGTTGCAACTGGTTGATGAGTGCAGTGAAGTCCTGATGGCTGCGGTTGAGCATGGATTCACCACCAGTGTACTTTCCATGTGTCTGGCCGGGGGGACGTCTCCAATCCACCTGGCCGGAACAGTGGTTCAGCACAATGCAGAAGTATTAAGCGGTCTGGTTCTGGGGCAATTACTAAAGCCGGGGGCTCCCATGATATACTCAAGCTCTACCACGTCCCTTGACATGCGTTACGGAACGGCGGCAGTGGGATCGCCGGAGGGTACTGTTCTGAATGCCGCACTGGCTAAAATGGGCCGGTTTTACAATATTCCGGTAAGGGTGTCGGGCGGGTAGGTGGACAGTAAATTGTGTGATGCCCAGGCCGGTTACGAATCTCTGCTAACAGCGCTTCCAGCCGCATTGGCAGGTGCCAATCTGATATATGGAACCGGAATGGTAGACAGCGGAATGACCCTGGATTACGGCAAAATGATCATTGATGATGAGATTAATCAGGCCATAAAATATGTTGTAAAAGGTTTTGAGGTCAATGACGAAACCCTTTCAGTGGAACTTATCGAGGAGATCGGTCACACTGGAAATCATCTGTCACACCCCAGTACCTTTCACCATTGTGGTGATCTCATGGCGCCTCAACTGATGAATCGTGAAAATTATGACCAATGGATGGCAAAAGGCGGGGCCGATGTTTATGAAAGGGCTTTAGATAAGGCCAGAGATGTTGTGGAAAATCATCAACCTCCTTCCATCGGCAGGCAGGCTCAAAAGGAAATTGATGAGATTATACGAGAAACGGAAAAAGAGCTCGGCGTGATATTTTGATTCAGAGTGTCAGGAGGCCGGGTGTTGAATTTTTAATCCACAGATTTCGCAGATTACACAAATTGCAATGAATACACGCTATGGTTGTGAAATCTGTTGGGTTCAATTCCCCGCTGATCGCGTAGATGCAAAAGAAAGTATCCTTTGCGGGATACTTCGTCCGCTTGCAGCGTGGTAGTTTAATGGAAACAGGGGGTAAAAATGAGGGAAGTGACAACAAGCAGCGGTGATGGCAGTAAAATCAGACTCACTGAGGATGAACTGCGTAAAGATATCGTTGCCGGCAGTGAAAATGCGGCGCGTAAAGGAAAAATAGACGGACTTACCGAGGCGGAAATCAACCATATGGTGGATATTTTCCGTCAGCCCGGTAAAACCGTTTCCGTGGAATCGGGTATGGAAGTCATTGTCACGGATGATGGTGCAGGTATCAGCGCTAGTTGGGGAAAGCCAAGCGCCGGTCATGCCCTTCCCATGAGTGACCATCAGAACATTTTAATGTACGAACGGGTTTATTGCGGGGATACCTGCGGCCTGGGATTTCCGGATTATAGCTATAAACCGGTAAAGTCGGCCATCGGTTATGCCCGTTCCCATTATAAAACCATATCAATGCTTACCACTATTCCGTTGATATATGGGTCTCAGCCCAATATGGGGATGTACTATCATCCGACAGGCCCCATTGAATCTCCTTCGGATTATTTTAGAGAGTATGATTTTGAAAAGGCATTTCAGGTTCAGGAAGATGCTGCCCAAATGATGCGAAAGGATATTTTTTATGTTGCCGAACAGCTCTATGAGGTTGGCTGTGAAGCGATTAATCTGGATACGGCCGGCTCGGCCGGTGATGCAGATTTCTGGGGTTGTCTGTCTGTAGTGGAAGATATCAAATCTAAAATGCCCGATCTGCCGGTTGAAATGGGAATGGCCGGAGAGATGGTCATGGGGCTGCATAGCAAAATGATCTATAAGGGCGAACGTTTGGCCGGCATGTACCCCCACCGGCAGGCTGAAATTGCCGCCAGGGCAGGGGTTGATATTTTCGGTGTGGCGGTTAATTCCGATACCTCCATGAGCACACCCTACAATTTATCTCGAACGGTCACCTTTACCAAGGCCGCGGCCCTGCACACCTCCATTCCCATCCATGCCAATTCCGGAATGGGAGTGGGGGGGATGCCCATGACATTGCTGCCGTCGGTGGGTTGCTCCACCCGATGTGCAAAGGCGCTGGTGGAGATTGGAAAAGCCGATGGCCTGTAGGTTGGCACCGGTGATTCCCATGGTGTAGCCATTGCCCAAATTGTGTCATCCTGCATGGGTGGCGTTCGGACGGCCGGAGATCTGGTCGCCTGGATGCAACTGACAGGAAGGATGAAAATTGATCAGGCCAAGGATTATGTTGCGACCCGGTTGAATTTGAAGCTGGAAGATCTTACGGATGAGACCATCATGGCCAAACTGAGATATGAAAAAGGCCTTGGCTCGGTGATTCCGGACCATGATGAATATACGGGTATGGCGGCAAAGTGTAAAATTGCAGAGCTGCTGGATATATCGATTAATTCGGTTAATCTTTTTAAACAACACCTGAACGGATAATCTGTTCTGTCCATCCAACTGATTGCAATGCCGGGGTTTGCATTTTTTGTTGTGGTTACGAGGCGGATGTAAAAATGTCCGTCAATCCTTCAAGAACAGTTGGACCGCAGGGGCTCATTTCGAAAAGGCCGGTACCCCTGCGGTAAACTTCGGACCTGGATTCCATTCACAAAGGCAGCAAGGTTCCGATACCCCTGGCCTTGGCCTGTTTGTAGATCAGCGGAGCCACCGCCATGTCGTCGATGGCCAGTCCCAGGTTGG
>CAYQNS010000149.1:0-9501 GCA_964418755.1 uncultured Desulfobacteraceae bacterium | reverse complement strand
CTGGATATTGATTTTCTGGTCAGCAGTGCCAATAAATGTATCGAAGGGGTTCCCGGATTTGGTTTTATTATTGCCAAAAAATCCGCCATGCAGGAACTAAAGGGGCGGGCACGGTCGCTTTCCCTTGATCTTTACGGCCAGTGGAAAACAATGGATGAAAATAAAGGCAAATGGCGTTTTACATCTCCGACGCATGTTACCCGGGCTTTTCATCAGGCCATGAAAGAGCTCGAAGCAGAGGGGGGAATCGAAAAGAGGGCCGCCCGTTACCGGGAAAACCACAGGGTACTGGTGGACGGCATGCGAAAGATCGGGTTTGAGACCCTTTTGCAGGATGAGGACCAAGCCCCTATTATTACCTCTTTCTACAGTCCGAAAGAGGAAAAATACAACTTTAATGAATTTTATGACAAATTGAAATCAAAAGGTTTTGTCATCTATCCGGGCAAAGTGACCAACGTGGATTCTTTTAGAATTGGCAATATCGGTCATATCTCCCCCGAAGAGATAGCCAGCTTGGTCAAAGCGGTTGAGGAAGTTGTTTTCTGGAAATAATTTTTGTAACCGTTCACGGTTGTCGGTTCACAGTTATTTCCAATAAACGCTGCAACGATTGACTTTGCTCATCGTTGCAGCCATTTTTTTTGCTATTAAGCTGCCTGCGTGCAACGCACAGGCAGGCCCTGATTTTAATTCCCTGTTTTTCAGTTGTGAACCGATAACTGTAAACCGTGAACGGTTACTGATTTTGTTTACTCCTTCATTTCCAGCAGGACCATGCCTGTTTGAGGATGGCTCAATGCCCGGTTTACCTCTAAAAGCTGCAAATATTCATCCGGCAGCATCACCACCGGTTCAAGATTGATTTCCTGTCGGATTTGCAGACTGCGGGTCCGGTTCTGGGGATACGGATTTGTCCGGGTATGCATGCGGATGGTTCCCGACCTGGGCAGATGAAAAATAAATTCTTTGGGGGGGATAACCTCCATCGAATCGACTCCATCCGGCAGCAGCACCTCGATATTCACCGATTGACGACTGGAATACTCCCGATACATGGGGTTTGTGCGCTGGTCCCGGCCGGCCCCATCGATATGATTGATAAGCCCCGGCAGCTTCAGATAAAGATAATTATCCTGCCGCGTTGCATAGCCGCTCATTCGGGCGGAAAATTCTTCGATTCCAGGGTAGGTTTTGTAGTCGACAATATATTTTCCTTCGGGTTTTGCACTTTGGCTCAGGCTGCTGACCTGTTCCTGAAGGTGACGCCGGCGTTTTTCCGGGGGCATTTCGCTGAATCGCTTGTGAAATTCTGCAAACTCATTGCCATAATATAAAATTTTCTTTTTGATAACGGCATCGCCGTTTCCAAAGAGTTGAATGTGATACGAACGGTCACGGCCATCGCGCAGATTCGCTGCCGCTGCCTGTATGGTTTCAAACCGGCCACTGGATGCCACGATGCCCGGCAAGCCGGCTGAAGGCGTCGTGCCCAGCTTTGCATACTGATCGGTGTCATTCAGATAAACAAGCCCCCCGGCACCTTTTACCCGCACCAGGACGGTATCAAACCATTGGGGGGCCGGATATTCCCGCATGGCCTGCTGCAGGTACGCTATCCTTGAAGCTTGTGAGGCCAGAATATATTCGGGGTTGTAGCCGGCAGCATTCAGGAGGGCATATAAAAGTACAGCCCGATCGGCTGAATTTCCATATCCATGGGCCAGGGTCAGGGCCGCCGGTGTGATTTGATCCAGGGGCAGTTCGCTGAGCCCGATAGTAACGGATTTGATGTGCCTGGCCACAAAGTCACGGATGGCTTTGATGCGGCTGTTGTCGCCCATTGAATCTTCGATCAGCTCCCGGGCTTTGGTGATGATTTCAGGCTGGAACAGGGCCGCCTGCTGCAGAGCCCTGTATACTTGTTTACTGTAGATTTCCCAACTGCCGGCGGATACAAAAAGGACCGGATTAAAACTGTACCAGGGAGGCAGGTTTTTTTCCGGTTTGACCGGAGCGATATGCTCCGCCGTAAATTCATACAGGATTGATTCTCCTTCCGTCCTGGTTTTTTTTGCGATCACCCGGCGAAGGGGGCGTTTCCATATTTTGTCCAGCCCCAGTCCCTGGTCTGCCCGGAAAATTTTTATCGGCAGGTTTAAGGGGATTTGCAGTCGTATTGTTTTTTTTACAATAGGATCGGTGTAGCGAAACACGGGGTTGGTCGAAAAGAAGCGGTTATGACTTCTTGAGCCATGTTCCGATGCCGTCATCTCCTGTCTGAAAAAATTTCCGCCGACAGAGAAAAAATTTTGATTTTTTTTTCGGCGTATAATCGTTATTTCAATAAGACTTCCCACCTCTACTCCCGGAAGACTGACAACCATGGTTTTGGCCGCAGGATAGCGGGGGGCACCGCCGACCCAGGAGGCATCCATTATATTGATTTGCTGCTCTGTAACCGTTTTGACTTTTCCCGAAGGTGTCGTAACACAGGCCTTTTCCAGGTGAACTTCCTCCCAGATTGAATTATAATCCATGCGGATATCACTGTATTTTTTTTTACCGGCATAGGTCAGTACCTTGATTGTTACATTCCGGGTTTCCGTCCAGCGGCTTGTATTTTCCACCTTGTATTTTATATCTTCATCCAGGATAACGGCATCGGCCTGAAAGGCGGAATACCATTTTCCCGCCTCCGGGTCCGGACTCATTGGCGGGAGGTGGAACAGAATCATCTTTCGATTGCCGGATTCGATTTTTTTCAGCGTTTCCCTGAGTGAGAGATACTGGTCCGGGGAATACTGCGGCAAATTGAGTTTGAAAGTACTTTCACTGCGGAGGGTATTGCCGTCCAGTCGCAGGTTGCGGGACCAGGTGATACCATGATTTTCAACGACTGGAAATTGCGGCAGGTTTTTTAATTTTCCAACGGACCGGTTTAACTTCAAATCCATAGTTTCCCTGATGCCGCAGGCGTATTCAGTGAAGATCGGATATTTGCGTTTTTCAAGTCCTGTCCGACCCAGCAGGTAGTGCACCATACCCATATTGTTGCCCATTCTCGGCAACGGCAGCATGATTGTATCTTTCCCGGTAACCCTGATATCTCCAGCTTCAAAGGTAAGATTGACTGTCAGCACTTGAGTGGTATCGAGCATGTTTTCGGGCAGGATGTCGTAGCGGGTAAGTGTTGCTCCAGGTGCAACATTTTTGACTATTTTTTCAAAAAATCCACGCTGCTCATCCGGCGATATTCCGGCGAAAAAACCACGGTAGGCATTATCGTTGATACCGTTGAAATGCAGAGTTGATTCGGCTGTAAGGTGCCCGTTGGCGGCAAGGGATCCCCGGGTAGCGATGACCATCATGTTCTGTTCGGCCGGTTCCACGGGGCTTGTCAGTAATGTTTCGCCTGCAGGCGTTGCTACAAGATAGCTCTGGTTATCCAGGTAACTTGGAAACATCCGACTGGTATTTTCATCGGTGGCATCCATCAGCAGGTAGGACCCGTCCGCCTCACGCACGGCGGTAATTGCGTGGTTGAAAAAAGGCTGGGGGACCTCGGGGTCTTTTTTAGGGCCATTCATGATCAGGGTCGGATAAGCTTCCAGTCCGGCAATTCGCAGCATGGCAGACAGCAGGGCCGCTTTGTCACGGCAGACCCCGGCGCGCTGGTCAAAGGTCATGCTCACCGGATGAGGTTCATAGCCCGGAGAGTCCTTTTCCACCGTAAGTCCCAGGTAGCGGACTTTTTGTGAAACCCATGTAAATATCGCCTGAATCCGTTGACCGGGATCCTCTGTGTTCCGGATCAGCTCCGCCACCATTGCCCGCATGGCCGGGGTGATTTTTTCAAGGTTGGGCTCGCAAAGATTCCAGTACCACCGGGAGATCGATTCCCAATCCTGGATTGTGCTGACCAGCAGGCGCTGAACCTGGGTATAAAAAGGCGGCATATTGGGCTCGGGAATCGCCAGGGGAACGTTTTTGGCGATCCATTTATAGATGATGAAATCTCCCCTTTCACGCTTTTTAAATGTTACGGTACCTGGAATTTCGGATTTTAGGGCAATCCGCTGCAAGGGTTTATTTTTTGGTGCAATCACCGTAAAGGCGGACCGTTTGATGGGACTGGTTCCCTCGAAGGTTACATAATCACTCCAGGTGTCGGGGGTGCGTGCTTTGGCGAAGTTATCGCGGATAATATAGTGGAGAGTGTCGTCAAGGTTCAGATCGGGTATATTCAGGCGTAAAATTTTACTGTTGGGATTGTAGATATTGGATTTCATCTGGGAAGGCTCGATCATGATCCGGCTGTTGTTGCCGGTATCCAGGGTTTTGATCGTTCCGTCGCCGGAGATGATCTCCACAAGCTTGAAGGTTGTGTCGTTGTATGGGATTGTAAAGGATGAAGACAGGGTACTGAGACTGCTGCGGCCCTTTTCCGTCAGCATTTTGGTGTAGCATTCAAACCACTCGATGTAGGTGCCGTCCTCATGGTATTTGATCCATTTGTGCATGTCGACATCCACGGTATCGGCATTGGGATATCGGATTTTGGTTACCTGGCCCGCAGCTTTGATGGCCCTTGATCGATCGAGCAGCCCCGGATACAGTGCGTCCGTCCGCGCCATCGAGACGGGCACATGGTACAGCAGGATGAATGTGGCGATGGTCAACAGTAGTCGAACCGTGATGCGGAATTTTTTATTCATTTACGTTTTCCTGTAATAAAAGATCGAAATGACAAACGAATAGCAAGAATCAAATTACAAACAAATCACAACTAACAATTTACTTTTCATCTTATTGAGATTTGGATATTGTTATTTTCGGATAATCCGGCTTGCCCGGGTTTGCTCCTCACAGCTTCAAGCAGGCGGGCTGTATGCATTTGTTTTTACCCACTTGAAACAGTGAAGAGCCGCTTTTTACTTTCAGCCGAATGCTATTTCGTTAATGTTACTACTGCAAAGCCGACCCGGCTACGTCTGATTAAAAAATTGACAGGATCGCCTTTTTTGATTTTGGCCAGATGTATAGTATAGGCCTTCAGAGTATCGACTTTTTTATGGTTTATTTCCTTGATCAGGTCGCCCTGCCGGATTCCAGCCTTATCGGCTTTGCCGGCATTTTCAACCTGGGTGACGAGTATTCCCTGTTCATCCTCGGAAAATCCCAGCCGTTTTGCCATTTCCGGTGTTAATTCAGACAGGGTGATGCCCAGTTTATCTGTGCTCTCATGGCCCTCCCCGGCCGGCGGTGCGGCATCGTCGCGTTTTTTCAGTTTGACGGTAACAATTTTTTCAGTGCCGTTGCGTAAAATCGTGATGGCTGTTTTTTCCCCGATCCCACTGGCGGCAATGGCGCTGGAAAGCTCGCGGGTGGTGGTGACTTTTTGATTGCCTACGGAAACGATGATGTCATGGGGGCGGATTCCCCCCTTGTCGGCCGGATTATCTTCATACACATGGGTGACCAGGACGCCTTTCTGGTTTTTCAGGCCATAGTATTGAGTCAATTCCTGGGTCAGGTCCTGAATGGCCACGCCCAGCCAGCCACGGGTAACCTCTCCATTGTCTTTCAGTTGCTCGATAATTCCCCGGGCCATGTCCACCGGTATGGCAAAGCCGATTCCCTGCCCGCTGGCCACGATGGCGGTATTGATCCCCACTACTTCTCCTTTCATGTTAAGAAGGGGACCGCCGCTGTTGCCCGGGTTGATGGATGCGTCGGTCTGGATAAAATCGTCATAGGGGCCGGATCCGATAATACGGCCTTTGGCGCTTACAATGCCGGCGGTTACGGTCTGTTCCAGTCCAAATGGACTGCCGATGGCCACCACCCATGACCCCACCGCAAGTTTTTTTGAATTGCCCAGTTTCAGAGGCGTCAGGTCTTCGGATGCGCTGATTTTTATCAGGGCCAGGTCGGTATTGGGATCACGTCCCACGACTTCAGCGTCGAATTCTTTTTCATTGGCCAATTTGACTTTGATCTCTTCTGCATCTTTGATCACATGATTATTGGTTACAATATAGCCATGGCGGTCAATTATAAATCCCGATCCCAGGCTGCGCTGTTTGAATTCACGGGCAGGGCCTTTCCCGAAGAAATCCCGGAAAGGATCTTGACCGCGGAATGGCTGGCCGAAAAAGTGCTGAAATACTCGGCCCCCGTCCTTGTCCTTGACGGTTTTTACCGTCCGGATATTAACCACACCGGGCCGGGCTTCCGCAGCAAGTTGAGTAAAATTTCCGGGAATCAGATTGGCACTGTCGCCCCAGGCGGCACTTGCGTTTTGCGGGCCGGCAAAACCCGCCAGGCTCAGCGTGACCATGGCAATTATGATGATTCGGGTAAAATGTTTGATGGATTTCATGGTTTTCCCTCCGTTGTTTTATGATTACATGTAAATCAATTTGAATAAATACACCAACTATTAAATGAGCTGTTGATCTGAAAATACCAGACGATAATACTTAGTATCCAGATTTGTCATTGAAAGGATAGTAACACAGGGAGTTAACCGGAAGATGACGCAAAGATTACCAGATGGTAATCTTTGCGGGAATCGGTGATTTTTTCCAGATGTCTGATCCGGGAAGAATTACGCTGAAAAGGCTTCCGCGGCCGGGTGCGGATTCCACCTTGATATCTCCGCCGTGGGCCTGGGCAATGGCCCTGCACAGGCTCAGCCCCAGTCCGGCTCCGGATCGGGATGTGTCCTGGGATCGGCTGGAGTCGCAGCGAAAAAAGCGGTTGAAAATTTGAGATTGATCCGCCGATGAGATGCCGATTCCGCTGTCTTTGACGGTAATGATGATGCTTTTGCCTTTATCCTGCCCAATGGCAAGATCCACACTGCCGCCGGAGGGCGTGTATTTAAGGGCGTTATCCACAAGATTGCCGATCATTCGCTGCAGCATCCGGATATCCCCGTGATGCATGAGCGTATCCGGTGTACGGCAGCTCATGGTGATGGTTTTGTCCTCGGCAATGGGCCGGAACAGTTCTCCGGCCTGCCGGACCATTTTTGCCAGATTCAGTTTTTCCGGGCTCAGTTTTTCAACGCCGGCTTCGGTCCGGGAGATCACCAGCATGGTGTTGATAATGTCCAGCAACCGGTCGCACTCTTCGATGACCCCGGCCGCCATGGACTGGTAATCCCCGGCATCGGCATCGGTGGTCAATGTGATTTCGGCAATGCCGCGAATCCGGGTCAGCGGGCTTTTCAGGTCATGGGCGATATTGTCGTTCATTTCCCGGATGCCGCTAACCAGGGTTTCGATGCGGTCCAGCATTTTGTTGAAGGTGATGGCCAATTGGTCGATTTCATCGCCGCGGGGTTTCACGGGCACACGTTTGTCCAGGGCACTGCCGGATATGCGTCGTGCCGTCCGGCTGATTTCGGCCACCCCGGCAAGGGCCCGGCGGGCCATGAACAACCCGATCAGGACCGCCACAAGAAAGAGCCCGGCCATGATCAGCATGAAAATTTTTTGGAAGACTTCGATGATGCGGGTTTGATTTTCCATGGAGTGGCCCAGTTGCAGAATGATGCCCGGGCCGATAATGCTGTACAGTATCCGGATCTTGTGTTTGCGCCCCCTGATGCTTAGAGTTTCAAAAACATGCAGACGGCCTTCCAGCAGCATCCGGATCGGAGTATGGCTCACTCGAATATTCTGCCAGTAGGACATGTTGGATGATGAAAAAGTAATTCCATTGGGATACAGCAGACGGAAAAATATTTTTCGTTCGCCGGCTGCCTGGGATTCGAGGAGGGCCACCCGTTTGACCGCTTCAAGGCCTTTGGCGGAAAAAATCGAGGAAAAGGTGCTGACCTGGTTGAGAAGTTCCTGATCCGTCCGGTCGCGCAATACCGAAGTTATCATAAGGTAAAAAACAAGAAATGCCACACATGCTGAAAAAGTGAAGATTCCGGCATACCAGAGGGTCAACCGGAAGGCCAGGGTGTGACGAACTCTAAGCAGGCTTTTTAAGAACATATCCGGCCCCGCGTACGGTGTGAATCATTTTTACACCAAACCCCTTGTCAATTTTGTCCCGCAATCTGGAAATGCGGGCTTCCACCACGTTGGTCATGGGATCGAAATGATAGTCCCAGACATGCTCCATAATCATGGTTTTTGAAACAACCCGGCCGGCACTGCGCATCAGGTATTCCAGCAGGGAGAATTCCAGCGGCTGGAGCTCAATCTGTTTTTCAGCCCTCTTTACTTCCCTGGTAATCAAATTCAGGGAAATGTCCCCGACGGCCAGATGGGTAGGTTCGGAAATATTGCCGGTACGGCGCAACAATGCCTGCACCCTGGCCAGCAGTTCGGAAAAGGCAAAGGGCTTGGGTAGATAGTCGTCACTTCCGGCCTGCAGCCCCCGCACCCGGTCCTCGGTGGATCCTTTGGCGCTCAGGATGATCACCGGCGTGTTTACTCCGCTGCTGCGCATTTTTTCGATCAGGGTCAGGCCGTCCATCTTCGGCAGCATGACATCGATAACGGCGGCGTCATAGGGCTCGGACAGGATCAGGTGCAGGCCGGTTTCACCGTCAACGGCATGATCCACTGCAAATCCTGCGGATTTCAGTCCTTTCCGCACAAATGAGGCGATTTTCAAGTCGTCCTCAACCAGAAGAATACGCATTGTCCCACCCTCTATATTTAATTTTCGGTATGTTCCGAAATAATGGTAAAAAACTATATTTTTAATTTAATCAGTATTATATATCAACGTAAGGGCACGATACAAGTGTTTATTGGCGTAATATGAAATTTTCGCATGCCTTGATTTTGAATGAAAATTTTCGTTTCTGGACGAATATTATGTAAATATTGCTGGCGTAAAAGACACGAAAATAATTGTCAAGCGTTGTGTCTCGAACCATAAACCCTCAGGTTGTATACATTTTTCTTGACAAATGTATACAAAGCATTAATTCTACCTCAATTTATATCTGTTTCAGCGGCAATCAGAACCATGGGTATTGTTTACCCGATTGGGTTTGAATTGATTCTGATGGGCCGTTTTTTTATTAAATTTATGATTTGGACAGGGGATTTATCAACATGTTGACGGATAAAAAAATAAGTTTCATCGGAACTGGAAATATGGGGGAGGCCCTGATCAGCGGTCTGATCTGTTCAGGATCTTCCAAACCGGAAAATATTATTTGCTCGGATGTCCGGGAAGATAATCTTGCCGCTGTCAAGAAAAAATACGGCGTTGCCACTACCACCAGCAACATTGAAGCGGTTATGGCCGGAGAAATAATTGTTTATGCCACCAAACCCCAGATTATCGCCAAAGTACTCAAGGAAACCGCCAACTATCTCGATATGTCCAAACTGATCATTTCCATTGCCGCCGGCGTTCCCATGGCTGCCATTGAAACCAGTCTTAAAAAGGAGTTGCGGCTGATCCGGGTGATGCCGAATATCGCAGCCTTTGTTAAAGAAAGTGCGACTGCCGTGGCCG
>CAYQNS010000148.1:0-9655 GCA_964418755.1 uncultured Desulfobacteraceae bacterium | reverse complement strand
AACCCCGGTGCACTGGTTCGGCTCTGCCGAAATAAAAAAATGGGAAACTTCAGTTTTAGTTAATTCTATATTCCAATTTTCCGGCTTGTCCGCCTCTGGCGGGTTTATCCGGCTTAGGGCGCATAGCATGTTTACCCCTGGTTATCACATTTTTTTCTAAACGGTTTTTGACAGTATTCGAAAATCTGAACAAGAGAAAACACGGTAGTGGCCACCATGATAATGGAGGCTCCTGAAGTCAGATTAAAAGAGTAGGAAAAGCATAACCCTGCCAACGTAAAAAGGGCACTCAAGATTCCCGACAGGACCATCATGATCAGCAATGACCTGGAATATTTTTCCGCAATATATGGCGGAATCGTCAGCAGAGCGATAACCAGAATAAGCCCTACGACCCGGATAATCATGACAACGGAAACGGCGACCATACCAATGAGAAGAAAGTATAAGAGCCTGACCGGAACCCCCCTCAGCCTGGCGAATTCTTCGTCATAGGACATGGCCAGTAAATCATTATAATAAAAAGCAACCGTCAAAATGAGCAGGATGCATAGAACCAGCATCTGCCAAAGTTCCGCGTTCGGGACCGAAAGAATGCTCCCGAAAAGGTAGCTCATCAGATCTACGTTATATCCCGGCGTAAGATCCAGCAGCAGAATGCCCAGTGCCATGCCGGCAGCCCAGACAACACCTATGACGGTATCTGCGCGATGTCTGTTTTTATATGTTATGGCGGCCATAAAAAGGGCGGCGGCAATGGAAAATCCCATGGTTCCGATCAGGTACGGCAGACCGAAAAAAAAAGAAAGACCGATGCCCCCGTAGGACGCATGGGCGATGCCACCGGCAAAAAAAGCGATCCGGTTGACGACGACCAGTGTGCCGATCACACCGCAGATGAGGCTGGCCAGCAGCCCGGCCATGAGGGCGTTACGCATGAATTCGAATTGAAGTGCTTCCAGCATATTTTTAGTATTCCTAATGTTTTTTCAGGACCCGGTGCGGAAATCCGTGAGCAATGAGTTCGACCGGGCAGTGGTACATATCCACCATTTCGTCGGTGATTTCAGCTTCATCATGATAATGGACTTTCTGATTGACACAGGCAATGGATTTGATATGGCTTGAAAGCATCATCAGGTCATGGCTTACCACGACAATCGTGATGCTGCGGTTCAAATGTTTAAGCAGATCGAAAAAATCGGCCTGGCCCTGGGTATCGATGCTGGAGGTGGGCTCGTCGAGAAACAAGATTTCAGGATTTGTCACCAGCGCTCTGGCGATAAATATGCGCTGCCGCTGCCCTCCTGAAAGTTCACCGATACGGTGATCGCAGAATCCGTTCATGCCCATTTTGTCGATGGCCTGAAGAGCATCGCGTCGGTCTTTGGCAGAATGCCTGGAAAGCTTGCGGCCGTGGCGCAGACGACCCATCAGAACTACGTCCAGGGTTGAAATGGGGAATCGACTGTTGATGTGTACATCCTGGGGTACATAGCCGATATTCGGGCTGGAGAGCGGCGGCGTACACCCCATTACCCGGATGGCGCCCTGATCCGGTTTTATCAGGCCCAGCATGAGTTTCAGCAAGGTGGTCTTGCCGCCTCCGTTGGGGCCGATAATGGCAAGGAATTCCCCCTGCCGAACATCAAATGAGACCTCTTTGAGGACCGGTTGCCCGTTATACGAGAACCAGACATTTTTGAGTTTAATAATATTTTTTAGTTTTTGAAAAACAGGTTTTGTGTCCGGCATGGCAATTGTTTAAATCTATTTGTTACCTAAGATGAGCGATTAGCTCTTAGCAATTAGCGGTTAGCTCCTATATTTTAGGAGTTTACCAGTAATGCGATTTTCACCCATTGGGTGAAATGATAACCTTTGACAATATATTGAATTTATTGTGCTAAAAGCTAATTGCTGATAGCTTAATTTATTTTTTAGTATTGTGTTTTGCGCGAGCCTTTAAGGTTGATTCAAATATCTGAGCCTGCCGACGGATATTGGCGGCCCAGTCAGGAGCCAGCGGATCTGCAGTGACCACCTTTCCTCCTATGGCTTTGGCTATTATTGCCGCATTTTTGGCAGACAACTGCGGCTGAACAAAAATGACACGGATGCCCTGGCACCGGGCATCCTCTATAAGCTGCCGGATCTGGGCCGGCTTGGGCGTTTTGCCTTCTATTTCAATGGGAATCTGCCGCAATCCATAGGCCTTGGCAAAATAGCCCCAGGCCGGATGAAATACCATAAATCCAGTGGGCTGTGTGGTATGATCGGAAAAAAGAGCCCTTAAATCAGCATCGAGGGCACTTAGTTCCTGCAGGAAGGCATTGTACCTTGCAGTGTATTCCGATTTATGGGACGGATCAATATCCAGAAGGCCGTCAAGGATGTTTCGGGCCTGGATTTTGACCAGCACCGGGGATGTCCAGATGTGGGGATCCGGTATTTCCCGGTGAAGGCCGCCATCTGCATGAGAACTCATTTTTATCTTGGTGACGCCAATGTCGGTATGGATAATCCGCATGTCCGGATTTATGGCGCTGAATTTATTCAACCAGGCTTTTTCAAACGGCACACCGATGGCATAATAGATTTTGGCCGAAGATAATCCGATCATCTGTTTCGGCTTGGGTTCATAAGTGGTCGGACTGGCACCGGGCTGGACCATGATCGAAACGGTAACCTGATCGCCACCGATTTTTTCCACAAAATATTTTTGTGGAAGAACGCTTACGAATATCGGAATTTTGTCGAAGGCCACGGCACCTGTACCAAGCAGCGATAGAATGATACAAAAAAAGACTGTATGGATGGTTTTGCGATATCTCATTGTCGAAGGTATTCTCTGGAACGTTGAACCCTGAATCTGTGAACGCTTACAACGATGGAAAGACAGAGGCGATTGTGTATGAATCAGGGCAGGGCACCCGGGAAAATTTTGAAGCTCTCACATGTGCCATTTTTACGACATGCACCGCATGATTTTTTGGGTGATACAATTGCCTTCCGTCTCGATTCGATCAATTTAGAATAATAAGCATGCAATGGCGAAAATGCAACTGATTTGCAAAAAGGGTTGCATGCCTTAAAAAAGTGAGAAGTGAGAAGTGAGAAGTGAAAAATCAAAACACCATAAGGCCTGTTGCCGGTTTTGGGCTTTTACAAATCGACGTTATTCATAAAAAGACAGAGCGAAGCGTAACCGTAATTTTTCATTTTTTAATATTCACTTCTCATTTTAATGGGTGTTTGAATTGTTTTTTTACAAGCTTGTTTTTTTATTCGATTTTGATTATAATGAATTATATCAGAAGCCAAGGAGAAACACATGGGAAAAATTTTCAGGCAAACAGGCCCCGAACTGACCAGACGGGAATTATTATGGATGGCATCAATGTCGGCCGTGGGACTTACGATCGGCTGTGCAGTCAATCCGGTTACAGGTCGTTCCCAGTTTATGCTGGTTTCTGAAGATTCGGAAATTCAGATAGATAGACAAAATTCACCGCACCAATTTTCCACGGATTACGGTCCTCTGCAGGATACCGGGCTCAATAATTATATTCAAAGGGTCGGTCGGAAAATGGCTGGTAAAACGCACAGACCGTATATGCCTTATTCTTTCAGGGGTGTTAATGCTACCTATATAAACGCCTACGCCTTTCCCGGGGGAAGCATTGCCGCCACGAGGGGCATTCTTTTAAAGCTTGGTAGCGAGGCGGAGTTTGCCGCACTGCTCGGTCATGAGATGGGGCATGTCAACGCACGCCATACTGCCCGGCAGATGTCTCTGGGCATGATGACCCAGGCCCTTGCGGGCGGAGTCAGTGTGTATGCCGGTTCAAGGAGTGCCTCCCTCGGAAAGCTTGCCTCCAGTCTGGGGATGATCGGCACCGGGGCCTTGCTGGCCTCATACAGCCGCGACAACGAGCGGGAAGCCGATGCACTGGGAATGGAATATATGGTACACACCGGTTACGGAACGGACGGATTTGTGGGGCTGATGAGAATATTGAATAATATGGCGCATCGTAAAACAAGTGCCGCCGAACTGCTGTTTGCCACCCATCCCATGAGTATCGAACGCTACAATCAGGCAGTGCAGTCGGCAAAGCGGCAATATGCAGCGGCTGAAAAATACCCGGTCTACCGGGAACGATATATGGATCATACGGCCGGGCTCAGAAAAATCAAAGGCGCCATAGAGGATCTGCAAAAGGGGGAAAAAGAGATGGGCACCCGGCAATATGCAGCGGCGGAATCCTTTTTTGAGAAGGCATTGAAAAAAGCACCTTCGGATTATGCCGGTTTGCTGATGATGGCCAAATGCCAGTTGCTTCTTAAAAACAATGCCCGGGCGGTCAGGTATGCTGAAAAAGCTCGGGAAATATATCCTCAGGAAGCCCAGGCCTGTCACATTCTGGGATATGCCATGATCCGGGAAAAAAAATATGATGCGGCTCTGGAGGAGTTTGCTGAATATGAAAGACTACTGCCGGGCAATTCGAACACCATTTTTTATCAAGGACTGGCTTTGGAGGGGATGCAGAAAATAGAACCCTCTGCTGAAAATTATCAACGCTATCTGAAGATTGTCAGACAGGGGGCCCAGGCCCGCCATGCCTATCAGCGACTGGTGGAGTGGGGATATATCAAATCGCAGTCATGATCCCGAAAAGAGTAACTGTTCACGGTTGCCGGAAAGAATCGGCTCAACTGAATCCCATCAGACGGCCGGCGTGATACACCAGAAAGGCAAACATCCATGCAATGCCGGTACTGTAGACGATGCTGAAAATCATCCATTTTGATGATCCGGTTTCTTTTTTGATTGCCGCGACCGTTGCCAGGCAGGGGATATAGAGCAGTACAAAAACCATCATGGACAATGCCCCCATGCCCGTCATCCCGGATGACTGCAGGGCCTTGCCGAGAGCTTCGGACTCAACACTGTCCCCGGTGGCATACAGCACACCAAGGGTGCTGACGACAATCTCTTTGGCGATAAATCCGGTGAGCAGGGCAACCCCGCCGCGCCAGTCGATTCCAATGGGCTCAAATACCGGTGCCAGCATTTTTCCGATTTTCCCCATATACGATTTTTCGATTTTTTCAGCCTTCCCGGCACGTTCTATTTCCGCAATGACAATATCACGTTTTTTTTCCAGGATGGTTTTCTGCTGCGGCGATTCGGCTGCAATCTGCTGATTATACGCGGCATTGATGCCGGCGATACGGGCTGAATAATTCTGTGAATAATTTATGTTTTTCGGAAAGGCGGAAAGCACCCAGATGATAATGGAACCGATAAGGATGATGCCGCCCATTTTTCTTAAAAACATTTTGCTGCGGTCCCACATATGGATCATCAGACTTTTTGCCATGGGGATCCGGTAAGGTGGCAGTTCCATCACAAAGGGGGCGTCGGCCCCCCGAAGAAGGGTGGAACGGAACATGCGTCCGCTGATAATGGCAATGACAATTCCGGCCAAATAAATTGAAAAGATCACCGTGCCGGCCTGTTCGGCAAAAAAGGCTCCGGCAAAGACAATATAGATGGGCAGTCTTGCGGAGCAGGACATAAAGGGAGTGATTAAAATGGTCAGAATTCGATCTTTTTCGCTTTCAAGGGTCCGGGTGGCCATTATGGCAGGAACACTGCACCCGAATCCCATCAGCATGGGGATGAAAGATTTGCCGTGCAGACCAATCAGATGCATGATTTTGTCCATCAAAAATGCGGCCCGCGACATATAGCCGGTGTCTTCGAAAAGTGCGATGCAAAAGAACAGAATCAAGATATTGGGCAGGAAAATAACAACACTTCCGACACCTGCAATAATTCCGTCTAGGAGCAGGTCTTTTAGCATGCCGGCAGGCAGTACGCTGTTAATGAGGCTCGAAAAGATTGAGATGCCGTTTTCAATCCAGCCCATGGGATAGGCTCCGAGAGAAAAAGTCAACTGGAACATGCCCCAGATCAGAAGCAGGAAAATCGGAAAGCCGATAAACCGGTTGGTCAGCACAAGATCGATGTTACGGGAGAGGTCTACCCTCTGCCGGGTCGATGTGGTATATACTTCTTTGATGATGCCCGCGATAAATCCGTAACGTTCATCGGTCATGATAATTTCCGCATCATCATCAAAGCGGTCCGCCAAAAGTTTGCGCTGAACTTCGGACTGGGCTATAATTTTTTCCCCCCCTGCACCAAACTGCTGCCGGATCCGTTTTTGGACAATCTGATCATCTTCCATCAGTTTAATGGCTGTCCACCGGGGGTTGTAGGCAAGGGAGCTGCGGGGTTGATCTTCGATAAATGATTGCAGAAGCGTGATCGATTTTTCGATGTCTTTACTGTATCGTACCTTGCGGTGCTGAATAATATTGTGATCGGATTCCGCTAGTTCAATGGCCTTTTTAAGCAGATTATCAATGCCTTTGTTTTTATTGCCAATGGTAAATACAACCGGCAGGTCCAGCAGTTCGGAGAGTTTTTCAGCATCAATTTTAATGCCGCGGCTTCGGGTCAGATCCGCCATGTTAAGGGCAAACAGCACCTTGCAGTCGATTTCCCTGAGCTGGGTTGCCAGATACAGGCTGCGTTCCAGGTTGGAAGCATCAATAATGTCGATGACCACATCCGGGCATTCTTCAAGGATAAAGTTGCGGGCCACAATTTCTTCGATGGAAAAAGGGGTCAGGCTGTAGGTTCCGGGAAGGTCGATGATTTTGAGTTCACGATCGAACTTGTGGATCGTACCTTCTTTTTTTTCCACGGTTACGCCCGGCCAGTTGCCGACTTTCTGGCGGGTTCCGGTCAAGGTGTTGAATACGGTTGTTTTGCCTGAATTGGGATTGCCTGCAAGAGCGATCGTCAGTTGCCTGGCCTGCATGGTTTTGTCCTATTTTACGGTTTTTACCGATATCTCTTGAGCCTCTCCGACCCGCAGGGATATGTGGTATCCCTTGACAATCAGCTCAATGGGGTCTCGAAGAGGGGCATATTTTTCAATATATACTTCGGAGTCCTTGATGATGCCCATTTCATGCAGCCTTCTTCTCAGGGCGGCATTACCGCCGACATGATTTATGATGGCCCTGGAACCTTCTTTTATATCGCTTAATTGCATGATCCCATCTTTCTTTCCGTTACAGTCTGGTTTATTGAGAAACAGCAAGCATGTTCAAAATTTCAGCGTTGCCGCTTGCAGGGGTTTGTTTAAGGATAGTTCATTCCTTCGGGACGGGCTGCGCCATGATTTTCATAGCAAGTCCGCGTCCTAGGACAAACCGGTTAAAGCCGGTTGCAACAACCATCTGGCCCTGACCGATATTGGTTATGACTTCTATTTCATCGCCGATGCGCAACCCCATGCTCAAAAGGCGCATGCGCGCTGTTTTTCCACCGGAATACTCTTTAATGACAAGGCGTTCCCCCTGTTTGGCCATAACCAGCGAAATTATTTTACTACGTTCGCTTAAACACTCGGAACAGATGCCGTAGATCTCCATTTTGTGCTGGAGCATGTGGAATCCATAGCTGGAGGCGATCTGTACCTGAAGATTTTCAAGCTGTTCGTTTCTGAATTCAACAATTTTTTTACATCTGGTACAGATCATGTGATCATGATGCTGGCCCAGATGACGGTGTTCATATCTTATTTTCCCATTGTTGAAGGTTCTTGTCTGAGAAAAACCGAAACGGCACATGAGTTTCAGCGTGTCTTTGATAAAGTCATGTTCCAGTTTGTGGCCACCCTCTTCAAGCAGTTGCGATAGTTCGCTGACGGTTAGGTGGTCCTCGGTACTTAAAAAAGCTTCGAGAATTTTGAAGCGGGCATCAAAATTGTCAATATGCTCATCCTGAAACAGCTTTCTAAACTGCTCTTTTTCACGCCGGTGGTTTACCATTTTATAATGTTCCGGTTAATTAATTATGACGCTCTCGTAAAAAGTCCACCGAAAATATTTTTGACACAATATACAGGCTTTTTAAATCCATTGAGCACCATCTATTGTGGTTGAAATTTAAACTTTCGACTTTTTACGAGACCATCAATTATGGCTCGACATACTGCAAAGCCTTGTTTGACCCCGATTCTTGCGGTTGTTTCGGCCTGAATCACAATACATAAAAATATGACAGCCCCGGTTCTTGTCAACAGTTATAAAGCATGATTTTTATAATCTTACAAGCACGGCCGGGCAATCGAAAATCCCTGTTTTTCGTTTGCTATATTAAATTTTGTTTTAAATGTCAAACTGCATTAGCATGTACTCATTGATTATCGGCGTGTGATCTATTGGTGAGAAAAATAGTTGGGGGGATGTTGGGGCGGAACTGCAACAGCGGTCATCTGCCTGTAGTGCATTTTTTTTTGGCGACAGCATCCTGAATCAGCATATTGATGCGTTTTGACAATGACGCCGGCATGGATATTGTTTCCGTGTGCCGGCAGATATCAACAGATCTTTTCAGGGTCTCAAAACATACTCTACAGAGGATACATTCCTTAAGATGTTGTTCTATCTCTTTGCATACCGATTCATCCAGTTCATCGTCAATGTATTCTGAAAGTTGTTTAAATAATTCGAGACAATGCTGGTGATTGTGTTGTTCATTTGTCATGACTGAAATAATTTTTAAGTTGTTCCCGTAAAAAAAGTCTTGCCCGATGAAGTCTGACTTTTACATTGGAGGGTGTCAAATTTAGAATTTCGGACGTTTCCAATGTACTGAATCCCTCAATATCGCGCAGTACGATTACCAGCCGATATTTTTTTGGGAGAGATAAAATAGCCTCTTTAATGATATGTGAAAGTTCATTGTTGAGTACGTTGTCCAGCGGCAGGGATGCCCAGCCCGGTATTGCGGTGGGCATGTGCTCATCTTCATGGGGGATAAATTCATCCAGAGATAGTTCCCTGTCGGGAGCATGTCTGGATTTGCGGCGCTTTTTGATACAAATGCTGCTGGCGACCCTATAAAGCCAGTTTTTAAATTTTGTTTCAAATCTGAAATTTTTCAAATATTTAAAAGTATTCAGAAATGTTTCCTGGACCAGGTCTTCTGCGTCACTGGCATCGCCGCACATCCTGTAGCCGAAGTTGTAGAGCTTCTGCTCATACCGAAGCACCAGGCTTTCAAAGAGTTCCTGTTTACCCGAATTAATTTTTTTAATCAGTTCAGAGTCTTGATCATATATCTTTTTGGGAATCTGTTTGTTGGGCATCAGTATTTTTTTTGTCTGTCACCTGACAGGCGTCCTGCATTCAGGTGGAGATTCCTAATTTCGGTAAAATATACTTCTGAAAAAGGAACCAGACGCCGATCACTATTAAAAACGTAATGGTTTCTCGCATAATTTCTCCTTATTGATACGTTATTCTAAAACGGTTGTCCATGTTTATTCTGCGGTCTGAATCTCGTCCCGGGTTAAACACATTTGGCAGACGGCGTTTCCAGAGCACTTCTCTTTAAAATACTAAAGACCCCTGTTTCTTGTTTTTGGTTACAAAAAAATAGCCACAGAACACAAAGAAATTATTATTTTCCCTTCATGGTAGAGCAATGTCATTAACTTTAGAAAGATCTGTATGGATCACCATGAAGCTTGCTATATTGCAGTAAGCCTTGAGTAAAAAG
>CAYQNS010000147.1:0-9708 GCA_964418755.1 uncultured Desulfobacteraceae bacterium | reverse complement strand
AACCGGAAAAAATCGCTCGACAGAGCAGAAAGGAGTGTTAACCACCTTAAACGATTTTTTGAGAAAGATAAAGTGACCACTATCACAACCCCCAGGATCAACTACTACATCGAAAGCCGGCAGGTCGAGGGGGCAGCCAACGCAACCATAAACCGTGAACTATCAGCCTTGAAAAGGATGCTCAATATCGGAGCACAACAAACACCGCCCCTCGTGGACAGAGTGCCTAAAATCCACATGTTGAAAGAAAACAATGTGCGCACCGGATTTTTTGAACACGACGAGTTCCTGAAATTTCGGGATGCCCTCCCCCATTACCTGAAGGTGTTCACGACCTTCGGCTATAAATTCGGCTGGCGGGTGGAAGAAATCGCCAATCTGAATTGGAAGCAAGTTGATCGGCGTGAATGGGGTATCGTGCTGGATGTGGGCACCACCAAAAACAGTGATGGCCGTATAATCTATCTGGATGAGGAGATGGCTCACGGTTTTCAAAAACTCTGGGACCAACGCAAGGCGTCCGAAACCCTGCTACCCTACGTTTTTCCAAATCGGAAGGGCAACGGCAAGATTAGCGATTTCCGTTTCTCCTGGAATAAGGCATTCAAAGATAGCGGAGTTGGGCGGAGAATATTCCACGACTTGCGCCGAACAGCAGTTCGAAACATGGTCCGGGCCGGCGTACCTGAAAAGGTCGTCATGACAATTTCAGGCCACAAAACCCGTTCTGTATTTGAACGTTACAACATTGTGGATGGAAAGGACCTGAAGTTGGCGGTTCAGAAACAGGAAAAATACCTGAATTCGCTTACGGGCACAAATTCGGGCACAATCGTTGATTTTGATAAAAAAAAGGGGTCAACCAATTATGGTTAAACCCCTTATTTTATTGGTGCCTAGGACGAGAATCGAACTCGTACAGGGACAAGCCCCGAGGGATTTTAAGTCCCTTGCGTCTACCTATTCCGCCACCCAGGCATTTTTTACAACATTCTGCAAAAAGCAGATGCTTTATACCGGTGCCTTTTACCGACAACCAGGATAAATGTCAAGAACCCATCTCATTTTTTATAACCTGCCGGCATCACGAGTTAGGTGTGGGTGTGGGTTTTAGTATCTTGATTCTGCAACTCGTATTTTGTCATGTACAAAAGGTATCCCCCTGTGTCAGAGCAAATGAAAGACAAAATACTGAAAATTGAATAATGAAGGTATTCTATCTGTTTTAACCCACAAACCTGCCTGATATTGCAAGACCCACCCGGCATCGCAAGGCTTCAGCCAGGTGGACGGGCATGAACGGACAGGTTGCAAAATATTCTATCGTTTTTATTTCTAAAGAGACAGAGCAGAGCGATACCACAAGTTTTCAATTCTCACTATTCAATACTCAATTTGATTCCAGTTTATCCGGCTCAGGTGTTATCTTCAAGCAATGCATGACGCCGTGGCATTTGCAGGCCGTACTCAGCAAGATGGGGGAACCGGCATCAAGGACTTGATCCAGGGCGCGCAAAAGATCTGTTGATCGATACCCGCCGACGCCGGGGCCTATCTGCCTGCTTTTTAAAACTACTGATTTGTAATTCTCATAATCAATGGCGGCCAGCACCTGGTGAATGACTGCGGACCGGGGTTTACCGGTATAGGTGCAAATATCATCAGGTTCCGGGCAGTTATCCGGGCAGATAAAATCCGCATTGCTCATATAAAGGGCCCCGTCGGTTCCGTTCATGGTATTGGGCAACATCCCGGCTACCTCCCTGGGAACCGACAATATTTCCACGTGGTATCGGGGGGGCAGGCACTGCTTAATCCACTCATAGGCCACATGCACGGGGATGCAGGGAACGACCCAGTCGGGCCTGTGCGGCTCCTGCATTTTACGGGCAAGATAAATGATCCCCGGCTCACACACCACCTTAAATTGCTGCCTTTCAACTTCCCGGCAGGCCTGAACATCCTGATCAACCACAAGGATATCGCTTCCGGGCCACCTGCGCCTGGCCGTCTTTGCAGCTTTCAGCCCAAATTTTCCGGCCCCCAGAATCAAAATTTTTTGCATATTCATCTGCCCTGTTATCGATGGGATCAAAATAAGTTATAATTATTCAAAATTGTATTTGTCTTCACCATGAAGCACGGGAAGGACAGGAAGTTTTACATGTCCCCGGCAAGACTATAAAACAAAACGCTCAAAAAATCAGCCGCGTCAGGCTGCAGGCAAACTGTCCTGTCAACTATAATTTTGCAGTTTGATTCTTGTCAAATCATATTTCATTTGTTACTTAGTCTGCATGCAAACAACCGACTCAAAAACAAACTTGATTCTGGCATCCAAATCTCCACGCCGGCACTACCTGTTGACCCAGGCCGGGCTCGAATTTGAAGTGATCCCCAGTACTATCGATGAAAGTAAATTTACCTTGTCTGCACCGGAAACCTATGTCCGGACACTGGCAAAGGCCAAGGCCCGCGATATCGCCCGAAAACATCCGGGCAGATGGGTCCTCGGGGCCGATACCATCGTCCTCATCGATCAGACCATCCTGGGCAAACCCCGCTCAAAAGAGCAGGCCCGGGCCATGCTGCAGCAGCTCAGCGGGAAAACCCATCAGGTCCTGACCGGCTACTGCATCTGCTGTGAATCCAAACAGGTCCTGTTTTCGGAAACCGTCACCACATCGGTTCTGTTCAAACAATTGAGTGAGGATGAAATCGACTGGTATATCAGTTCGGATGAACCTTTTGACAAAGCCGGCGCGTATGCCATCCAGGGACTCGGAACATTTCTGGTCAAGGCCATCAATGGATCTTATACCAACGTGGTCGGGCTTCCGATTTGTGAAGTCATTGAATTTCTCATCAAACAAGGTGCAATAGGGTTGAGGGAGGCATTAAAATGCAGCAAAAATTAGACTACATCAAAACACGCATTCGGAAGGCGGCCACAGCCTGCGGCCGCGATCCAAAATCCATTCGACTTGTGGCGGTCGGCAAAACAAAGCCGGCCGAACTGGTCCGTCAGGCCATTACTGCCGGCGCCGCAATTATCGGTGAAAACTATATTCAGGAAGCCCGGGAAAAATTCAAGGCCCTTGGCGACTGCACCGTGAGCTGGCATTATATCGGCCATCTGCAGTCCAACAAGGCCAAATATGCAGTACGAATCTTTGACCTGATTCATTCGGTGGATTCTCTTAAGCTTGCCCGGGAGCTGGATAAATCCGCCAAAAAAATAGACAAGATTCAGCCGATCCTCATCCAGGTCAATATCAGCAAAGAAAAAACCAAGGGCGGCGTGCATGAAGCCCAGACCCTTGAACTGGTAAGGACTGTCAGCGAATTTACCAATCTTTCCATCAAGGGGCTGATGACAATGCCTCCCTATTTTGACGACCCGGACAGGGCCCGTCCCTTTTTCAAGGCCCTGGGCGATCTTCAACAACAAATCCGACAGGCGGCTATCTCCAATGTATCCATGGAGGAACTTTCCATGGGCATGTCCGGTGATTTTGAAGCCGCCATCGAAGAAGGTGCTACACTGGTGCGCGTTGGAACCGCAATTTTTGGAGCCCGTCAATGAAAATACTGCTGCACATCTGCTGCGCACCCTGCTCCATATATCCGGTAAGGGTCCTGCGAGACGAGGATATGGAGGTAATGGGTTTTTTTTACCGCCACAATATCCATCCCTACACCGAATGTCTGAAACGCCAGCAGGCCCTTGAAGATTATTCTGCCGCCATTGATATGAAGGTTATCTACCAGCCAGGCTATGATCTGGAAGGGTTCATTCAAAACGTGGTTTTCAGGGAATCGGACCGATGCAACTACTGCTATCATGACCGCCTCAGAGCCACGGCCCTGCTGGCCAGGCACGGAAAATTCGACTATTTCAGCAGCACCCTCCTATACAGCAAATTCCAGAATCATGCCCTGATAAAATCCATGGGTCAATCCATCGGCCGCAGGGTGGGGGTCCCCTTTTACTATGATGATTTCAGAAAAGGCTGGAAAGAAGGCATTGCCGAATCAAAACGCCTTGACCTCTACCGCCAGCAATACTGCGGCTGCATCTACAGTGAAAAAGACCGTTATTATAAGAATTGAATATTTACGGCTTCGCTCTTGAGACGGCGTGGCCCTATGGAGCGATGTGCGCATCAAATCCATAGCCGGCAGGGCCGGGTAGATATCATAAAAAATGCCGAGCCTTCCAATGCTTTTCCAAAAATGCCAGAGATTTCTTCAAGTGCTCAAAACAAAAAACTTCGAGGGAGACAGTGCCGCAATATTGTTGAAGGATGCACATTACCGCATCCATCCGCTGCTCGGAAAGGCGGTCCAGAGCAATATGATCCTGCCCGTTCTCCACGCCATGGAGATGGATGGCGGCGGTCCGGTCTGAATACTGCTCAAAGGTTGATTCCATGTCATAGCCGTAAATCATCAGATGGCCGAGATCCAGACACACGGAAAGGTCGAAATCCAATATAATCGGTTTCACCCACTCGAACGGATAGTCCAGGGTTTCAATGGAAATCGATCGACCCGGCACCCCTTTGTCAATCAGATTGCCCACACTTTCATGGACAATGCTTTGCCAGTCGGCCACGGATTCCGGATCTCGAGACGGCCGGTCATAGGACAGATGGAGCGTACAGGTGGAGGGCGATAATATGTTTGTCAAATCCATGACCTTTTTTATGGTATCTACGGCTACACACCTTTTTTTCTTATCCGGATGCCCAAAACCGACATCTGTGGGAAGATGAACATTATAGGTGATATCCATCACTTTTGCCAGGCGGGCCAGTTCTTTAATTTCCCCTTCCACAGGCAGACTTTCCGGCATGACACTCTCAAACAGAAGCAGCTCTATTTCATCCAGGTACGCCCCGAGAAGCTTTACATTGGGCGTGTAATGATCCGGATAGATAAAGGAGGTGGTGCCGATTCTGAAAGGATAGGCCCCCTTACTGGATTTGGGCAAATGTTCACGCAAACCGTTTTTTGTCAATTTGGAGCTCCTTTTTAGAAAAAAATTATCATCACACATAAAATACAGACCCACAGCATGGATGCAATCAGCATCAGCTCACATCCCTTTTTGATATGGTCTGTCCCCACCGGACCGAACCCCTGGCCGATATAGGGTTTTTTCACCAGGCGGCCGTGGTAATAATTGGGGCCGCCCAATCTGACGCGCAGGGCTCCGGCAAAGGCCGCTTCGGAATAGCCGGCATTGGGACTGGAATGTCTGGTCCCATCCTGCCGGGCGGTTTTGACGGCTAAGGCTCCCTTCCCGCCCAGAAGCTGCACGGCAAAGCCAATCACCAAAACCGAAAGCCTGGCCGGAATAAAATTAGCCGCATCGTCGATCCGGGCTGCAACCTTCCCGAACTCCATGTACGTCTCGTTCTTATACCCGACCATGGAATCCAGGGTGTTGATCATCTTATAGGCCATGGCCAGAGGTGCACCGCCAAATGCTGCAAAAAAAAGGGGGGATATCACGCCGTCCACGAGATTTTCAGCCACCGTTTCAAACGTGGCCCGGGCCACGCCGCCATCATCCAACTGCTCGACATCCCGGCCGACGATCATTGCCACCTGCTGTCTGGCTTTGGTCAAATTTTTACGGCGCAGTGACAGGGCAACTGCCATGGCCTCTTTTTCAAGGGAACGAGCCGACAGGCAGTAATAGATCAATATAACCTGAACCGGAACCCCGGCCCAAGGCGCAAAACTTTCGGCCACACGGACCACCCCAAAGGTAAGCAGCCAGGTACCGATTATCAGGAAAACGGCAAAAAAACCACCGGCCATGATACGGCCGATTCGAGTACGATTAAGCGATAGTTTTCTGAAATAAGGCTCAAATATTTCAATGGCCCGGCCCATCCATCGGACCGGATGGGGAAAACCGCGGGGGTCACCCAGAATCATATCCAGCACAAAGGCCGCCGGAAGAATATACCAGGAAGTTATCCAGTTCATATCTTATCCATTATGGTAAAGATTGTTTCGGTATTCATAGCAACTCTACCCCGGATGAATCCAAGATAACAAATTGCAAACCACCGAATTACATATAAGTGCGTTGCTCTCTTACCAGATCCTTTGCATCACGTCAAAACTAAATTGAGCGATCAGCAGTTAGCTTTTAGCAATTAGCACAATAATTTCAATATATTGTCAAAGGTCATCATTTCACCCAATGGGTGAAAATCGCATTACTGGTAAACTCCTAAAATATAGGAGCTAACCGCTGATTGCTAAGAGCTAATCGCTCATCTTAGGCAAAAATAACATTTTACTGAAAATCTTGATATTAAGAGAGATAAACGGCAGTCTGAAATTAGGACCGAATGTTTTTTAGACAGCGTCAGCATTCATTTGGACAGGGCCAAAGCTGCCGCATAATGTCTTTCACGGTTTATAATGTAAATTCCGCTTGAAATGATAATAGCCGCACCCGTTATGGTCCAGGCATCCGGTAGATCGTGGAATATAAAAAAGCCTAGAAATGTCGCCCACAGGATCCCGGTGTAGTCATAAGGCGCAAGCAGGGATGCCGGTGCGAGTTCAAAGGCCTTAATCATCAGGTAGTGGCCAACGGCTCCGATAAATCCCATCCATATAAGTAACAGCCATTGTTGGAGGGTGGGGGAGACCCAGGTGAAAAAAACAGCGACGGTTGAGAGGAGAAGTCCGCCTATGCTGGTGTAAAAAAGGGTTGTAAGCGCGTTGTCGGTCCGGCATAGAATACGGGTTGTAATCTGAAAACTCGCGTACAAAAAGCCGGCTATCAAAGGCAGCACAGAGACCCATTCAAAGACCCCCAGTCCGGGACGCATGACAATCACTACCCCTGAAAATCCTATTGCTATGCCGCCCCAGCGATACATGCCCACGGTCTCTTTCAAGATAGGAACAGAGAGTGCCGCCACGAATAGAGGGGACGAAAAGGCGATTAGAAGACAGTCGGTAAGAGGCAAAAACTTCAATGCTCCCCAGAACGTAACTCCTGCACTGAATATCAGAACAGACCGCAGAAGTTGGATTTTCAGTTTTCTTGTATAAATGATATCCCGAGGTGCACCATGGAAAAAAAAGATAGTAACAAAAAGAAAGTGGAACAGATAACGTCCCCAGAGTAACATCCACAGCGGCAGTTCACCGGTCAGGTATTTAGCGGATGCATCCAGAAGGGCAACACAGACCGTCATAGCGATCATAAAACCTATTCCGGCCAGCGGGTTTGAACTTTTTTTGTCAAGCATTTCAGGATTCATCCTGTACGGGTTAATTTATACCAGCCACAGAGAAGGGATTCTTATCAGAATCCGGAGATCAAAGTCAAATTGTTATTTTTTGTTTTGGATCGACCGGATATGGTGGATGGTGCTTCTGGGGCGTAACGTGGGATGTTGGTGCAGAAAGTGCTTGAAGCGTTATCGCCAGTGAAATATTCTGCTAAAAGTACCGTTTTAATTCCAGCCGTCTTGTTCCCGGTAGAGCATCGCCGTTATTGGAAAAACTGTGAACCGACAACAGTGCCCCTTACCCTGTATTTCAACTCTTCTACTGGCTGCCGATAAGGTCGATGAATACTTTTTGAGCTGCGCGACATTCTTCACCCTTTTGTGGTCTTCGAAGTACATAACCGCCATCGGGCTGCATATCCCAGGCAGAACAGTTGTCGTTCTCCAATACGCACAGGATCTGCTCCAGTTCCTGTTTCACCTGCGGATCGGTAACGGGCATGATGCTCTCCATTCGGCGGTCAAGGTTTCGCCTCATCCAGTCAGCCGAACCTATGAAAAATTCCGGCTCACCAGCGTTTTCAAAGCGGTAGATACGGCTGTGCTCCAAGAAGCGGCCGAGCGTACTGAAGACGCGGATGTTCTCTGACAATCCGGGAACCCCCGCGCGAATACAGCACATGCCGCGCACATTAAAGCTGATCGGCACACCCGCCCGGCCGGCGCGATAGAGTTCACGAATTATGTGCGTATCCTGCAGTTGATTCATCTTGGCGCGAATGCCTGAAGGGCGGCCTTCCCGGCTGTGCCTGGCCTCGCGACGGATTAGCTCGGTAAAGCGCTCGCGCAGATTATGGGGGGCGACCATCAGCTTACTGTAGCCGTGAGAAGGAATAGCGCCGGTCAATTCATTGAACAGGGCCGCCACATCAGCACCCAGTTCCGGATCACTGCTGAGTATGCCCAGGTCTTCATAAATCCGGGCAGTTCCTGTGTGATAGTTGCCCGTTCCTACATGTACATAGCGGTGAATACTACCCTCCTCTTCACGAACAACGAGGGCCAGCTTTACATGGGTCTTGAGCCGCTCCACACCGTATGCAACATGCACACCTTCCCTCTCCAGCATACTGCCCCAGGCGATGTTGGGCGCCTCATCAAAGCGCGCTGTGATCTCCACCAGCACCGCTACCTGCTTGCCATGGCGCGCTGCCTCCAGCAGTGCCTGGATAATTGGCGATTCACCGGCAGTGCGATAGATCGTCAGCTTGATGGCCAGTACCTGGGGATCAACTGCCGCAGACTCCAGAAAATGCAATATAGAGCTGTCAAAGCTGTGATAGGGAAGATGAATCAGGATGTCCCCTCGCCGGATCTCGGTGAATATCGCTGCGGGGTAGGATTCCAGATGGCGTAAACGGGGATGGGTTACGGGCGTATGGGGCACTTCGCGCAGTTCCCGGTACCCCTCCGTTTGAAACTTCATCAGATCTTCCAGGCCCAAAAGGCCCTCAGTGGGGAGAATATCTTCAGGATCAGTATTCAGCTGCTTAGCAATCCAGCGCTGCAGCTTTTTCGGCATATCGGCGCTCACCTGGAGCCGTGCTACGCCGGCAAACTTTCGGGCCTTCAGCTCTGCCGTTACCATACCGATGATGTAACCCGGTGCAAGATCAATTTCAGGGTCCTCAAGATATTCGTGCTCCCAGGGGTTATCCTTTGCGCCGCGGGTGACGCGAAAAAAATAACACTCAATGTCGGACGCCTTGGAAAACAATAGGTTGAGATTAGATGCGATCACCTGCTCCAATGGAACATAACCGGCACCAGCGGGAATCGGCACCCAGCGAGGACGATTTGCAGGTACCTTGATTCGTACAAAACGTTTGCGTTTTTTCTTGGTTTTCGTAAGCTGCACCGCAAGGTTCAGCCCCAGGTTGCTGATGAAAGGAAAGGGATGCGAAACGTCCACGGCAAGTGGTGTCAGAATAGGTTCAACCGATTCACAAAAATAGCGCTCCATATAGGCGCGCTGCTTTTTGGTAAGCGCTTCGTATTCCAGAATGGGTATCCCGGCGGCCTTCAAAGCAATTCGGAGCTCATCCCGCACCAGTTTGGAAACGAGGCCTGCCTGCCTGTGCAACTCATCACGGCAGGCTCGCAGTTCCTCCTCAGGGGTGAGACCGTCGGAAGATGCCTTCTTTTTCTTTTTTTCAATCGTCCGCTTGAGCCCACCGATCCGTTTCATTGTAAACTCGTCGTACAGCATACCCATGATGCCGGCGAACTTGACGCGTTCAAGCAGGGGCAAATTCGGATCCTCCCCAAGCGCGAGCACGCGGCGTGCAAAGCTGAGCCAACTCAACTCCCGGTTGATTAAAGCATTTGGGTGCGGCTCTTTTGCGACATGCCTGACAACAGTTTTTGGTAGTCATAC
>CAYQNS010000146.1:0-9801 GCA_964418755.1 uncultured Desulfobacteraceae bacterium | reverse complement strand
ATATTTGTGCTTGCCAATGAGCGTTTAGCAGGTTGTTGATGAAACAACCACCGCCGCCATCTCCCGTCATTGTCGTCATCGGTATCGGCGTTATCACCGACCCCATCCCCATCCGTATCCAATGACTCGGTTGGATCTGTAGGGAAAGCATCATACTCATCCGGAGTGCCGTCATTGTCCGTGTCATTTGTTCCGATTGACTGTATAACAGTTACATCTGCGGGACTACCATTTGCTCCCGAAGCCATTACACGGATGGTTCCAGTTCGAGAAGAATCAGATGTATTTGCTAAGTAGTTTAAACTTATCGTTCCACTATTTACTCCACTCGAGCCAGATGCAATAGAGAGCCAACTTCCACCAGAGATAACCGAAGCAGTCCAAGACATGGTGCCAGGACCAGTGTTGTTTACGGAAAATTGGGTTGTTCCGCTACTATAACCAACAGGTCGAGGGATATAAAGAGTCTGTCCCCATCGTATCGGCAGACTTGAAATCGCCCGGCTTCAAATCGATGTCAATCAAGTGTGGGTTGGTGCTGCTGATCCCGGATCGGCTTCCACACTTGAAAGTCGGACAATTTCAGCCGGAACCTGGCCACGCTGCCCTCGTGGATGCGCTGCAAAGCCTCCAGAACCATCTTAACAAAGACCTCCTGATCGTTTTCCGGTACCAATTCATCGGCTAAACGCAGAACATTCTGCGCTGATGGTATCTTTCGGTTCCGGACAATTGCCTGCACGACCAGGATCAATACCTCTCTATAGCGGATACGCAGGGGATCGGGCTCAGTCATTGTCTGCGAGATTGCAAGATATCGCTGGCACGAACGTTCATAGGCCCAGCTGAAGACATCCCGCAACAGATCAATTTGATTGAATTCATACACGGCCAGAGTGCCATCTATGTATGCTTGCGCGGGCACGTCGATAAAGGAGAGGGGACACAGGTTGTTCCGAATCAGAGGGATGTTGGCTCCAATACGAGAGACACGCTTGTTGACATCCTCAAAGGGTTGCAGATAAGGCAACTGCACCATCACGAAAAACGCCTGCTCGAAGGGATCGGGGATGGCGGAAGCTTTCTGAAGCAGTAGATGGAAACAATCTTCCAATACCTGGGGCATGGCCAGTGGGTGGAATACCGACCCTGAAATATCGACTGCTCGGCGGCGCAACCTTCCACATGCGTCTTCGTCGTACAACAGATTTTCCGACAGGATGGCGTACAAGTTCCGAAAGGTGAAAGGATTGAATCCGATCTGATCGACTTCTTCAATGAGCATTTCGATGGCCGCCTTGTGATTCAGGATCATCTGGGTTTCCTGTATGTCTTTACCCTCTGCCGCCTGACCGAATTCGATCAGGTTTTGGGTATCGAGGCGGTTGTAAGTATTCCCTTCCAGACGAGAAGAGGCCCACGACAGGTCAATCAGCAAACGGTTTAGAATTCCTCTTGCATAGGTGCCCGCGGGACGTTCACCCGCAGATGTGCGGCCCACCTCATGGAACTGGACGCGCAGAGACTCGGAGAGATAGAAGGTGACGCCCGGTTCGTACTCCTCCAAAAATGAACGCTGATAACCGACCGGTTTACGCCGCATCAGCGGTTGTTGCACGAGATCGCGGATAATGCCGCCCTCCGGCGAAACCGGGATGTAAACTTCCGCTTCGCCTCCGATTGAAGGCTCCGCGGTGATGTCCACGCTGGGGGCGCGCTTGTAAACCAGCGCGATGCTTTCGCCTTCGGTTGCGATGCGCTTGTCTGCCAGGAGACGTTCCAGGCGGCGCTGTAAGGTGCGACGATTGAGGGCTTTGGGTAAATGAAAGGCCAGGGCTTTCTCAAGCGCTGAAATCCCAATCCCTTCGGGATACTCTGAAATCACCTGTTCGATTAGATCGAATTCTTCGGCAGGCACAATACGTGACATGATTATTTCCTTTTGAGAAATTGGTGCAAAACAAATTTATACATCTTTCATGATACCGTAAACCAGTAAAGAACGACATTAATATGTCACGCTTTAGTGTCGCGCGTCAATAAAAAGTGTCAGGCTCATTCAACGGCTTGATTGTTTCCCCAAAGCGATTATTATGTAAAGGCAAGGAAAACGGTATTGCTATCGCCCGAGGCGTTCATTTGCAAGGCATTAAGGGGGCGCAGCTGTACTTATGCTGCCGCAAGCCCCTGACGACTCACCGAAGTTTACATAAACGGGCGAGAAGTCCAGTTATGCTGGGAAACGCAGCAAATGGACGTCTCGTGCTCGCCCGTAGGGTGAAAAGGAGCGGGTCCGGCGCTACCGCAAATATATGTACCATGCCGGTTTCATTGATCGTCCTGACAAAGGCAGGGTTAGAGTTATCGATCCCCGTGTATTACGCAAAGAAAAGAGAAAAGGCTTTAGGATCACCCGGGCCGGGCAGTCCTCCTGCAAAGGAAATCATTCCCGGAACGCCTTGGGTCACTTTCAGGATCTGCCGGATAAAGGAATGCTTCATGGAAGCGGTCGGTTTGGAGTATAATTCAGATAGGGTATGGGTCATGTCGGCTTCCTTAGTAATTTAGTTCTGGAGTTCGTATTTTTTATGTCAGAAAACAAAAAATCACAATGACTAAAATTCCAAATTCCAAAATAGAGAAAAATCAAAATGCACGCCGATTCAAGACTATATGGGGTTAATCAGACGGCTTTGGAATTTGTTTGTCGTTTGGTGCTTGCAAGTTGTCATTTCCATAGAAGTACCGGCACAAGTGCTGTTGGATCTTGATTATCTCCGGCATCGATGATAACTTGTTCTCCTGCTCCAGGGTGAATAAATTTCAAAAGGAGAATAACCGGTGGGCCCCTTCAAGATAAAAAATAAAAAAAAACAACCGCGAAATCATGGTTTTGTCGTTGCTGTGGTTGCCAATGCAGATGGCGAAATTTTTGATCTGGAAGGATATGCCGCTGTTGGTCGGGACGGATCGGAACTTGTGCCCCTGACCCTGGATTCAACCATCAATATGCCCTACGGCGGAGAGCTGATGTATCTGCCGGATCGCCGGTCGATCGTATACAATATGAAAACCGGCAGGATTGAGACACTGGAAGAAAATCCCTATGAACCCGGAACGCCGCTGTATCCCGTGGCCGCATTTAATTCCCCCGGATATGTATTGTCTCACATATGTGCCTATGAGGAAAAAAAAACCGCTCAGTATCTTCCGCTTTTTGCTTATGGGGCTGTGGGCTGGCACGGGGAAAATTTCAGGTCGGCCGTTATACTGGTGGATAGTGAGAAACGGCAGGATTTACGGCTGATGCAGCGTAAAGATGTCGTTTCCGGTGTACATCGCATGCAGGGCATAATGCCGGGAAACCGGCTGCGCAGGCATCTTGAAAAATGTGCTTTGGAATATGGATGCCCGGCCGGAAAAAATTTTTTCCTTGGCCGATATGAGGCGCCATTGCCCACTTCAAGATCCTGCAACGCGCGTTGCATCGGCTGCATATCCCTGCAGGAATCGGGCGAAATCATAAACAGTCAGGACCGGATCGATTTTACGCCATCATCTGAAGAGATTGCCCAGGTGGCTCTGGAACATATCGGGCGGGTAAAAAAGGCAGTGGTGAGTTTTGGCCAGGGCTGTGAGGGTGATCCGCTGCTGGCGGCCCATGTGATCGAACCGGCTCTGCGCCTGATACGGAAAAAAACCGATGGCGGTACCATTAACATGAATACCAACGGCAGTCTGCCTGTGGTGATGGAAAGGCTCTTTGAGGCGGGGCTTGATTCTATGCGGGTGAGCATGAACAGCCTTCGCAAAAGTTGTTATACGGCCTACTTCAGGCCCCGGAGCTATTTGTTTGAAGATGTTTTAGAGAGTATTAAACTGGCCCTGGATCGCGGTAAATTCGTGTCCATCAATTATCTCAACTGTCCGGGTTTTACGGACACCCCCGAAGAGGTTGATGCCTTTATCGAGTTTCGAAAAAAATATCCAATTCATTTTATTCAGTGGCGAAATCTGAATTTTGACCCGGTCCGGTACTGCCGGATTATGGGCAAGGCTGCAAAACAGGGCAAACCCATGGGCATGCAGACCGCCCTGCGGCAAATCCGGAAAAATTTTCAGGATCTTAAATACGGATATTTTAACCCGCCCAAAGAAAACTGGTGAGCGTTTACATTGTCAAACGTTTGAAATTCAAACTATCGCAGGGTGGGATCCGCCAATCTATGAACCCATAAATCCAGAACCCAAAACCCAAAATCCAAAACCTATGACCCCCCATGAACAGACAACTATGAAATGGATAGAAACAAAAGTTATTTTCAGCAGTGACAACAAAATTCAAGCCGCTGAGCTTGTCTCCCAGATTTTTCATGATCTGGGTCTTACGGGAGTTGTCATCGAAGATCCCGACGATGAGCCGTTGGAAGGCTGGGGAGACGGTGCTGTGCTGCAGCCGACACACGACGCGGTGATCGGATTTTTGGTCGACAATGAATTTTTCGAAGAAAAACGGTTGATTCTGGAAAATGCGCTCTGTCAGTTGCAGCAGCATATCTTGATATCCACCCGGATTGTTTGCCGCATGGTGGATGATGAGGACTGGGCAGAATCCTGGAAAGAATATTTCTGGCCGGAAAAAATCAGTGAACGCATCACCGTTAAACCGACCTGGCGGGAATATTCGGCCCGGCCCGATGAAATTGTTCTGGAGATCGATCCGGGCATGGCGTTTGGTACCGGAACCCATCCCACGACCTCACTCTGCATTCGCATGATCGAAACCTGTTTGCAGCCGGGCCAGTCCTTTCTGGATATCGGAACGGGTTCGGGCATTCTCATGATTGCCGCCGCAAAGCTGGGCGCCGGCGGCCTTTTCGGTGTCGATGTGGATGAGGTAGCCGTGGATGTTGCTAAAAACAACCTGCAACTTAATTGTATCGATTCGGATAATTTTCAGGTCGTGGCCGGCAATCTGGTTGATGTGGTAACAAAAAAGTTTGATCTGGTGGCCGCTAATATTCTTTCCGAAGTTATCGTGCGGCTGCTGGATGATATTAAAAAGGTGATGAAAAAAAAGGGAATCTTTATCTGTTCCGGTATTATTGATAAAAGTCGCGATAAGGTTTTGAAAAAATTGGATGAGATCGGCTTTGACATCCGCCGGGTCGAAACAAAGGAAAGCTGGATCGCCATAACGGCGGTATTACGATGACGCTCTCATAAAAAATTACGCAAAATGTCTGTTTTTACCTTTTCCCTGTTGTAAAATGGCTTTTGGATATGGTTTAAGGGCAGAATTTTTCGGGTGTTGAACGCCATCGGGCTTCAGATTCAAAAAAGTGCGTAACCACGGATTCATATTGGTGGGCTGTTTTTGTCTTGAAGATTTTTTTCTGAATTTTGCGGCTGTTTTCAAAAGACAGGGCAAAGTATTTCCAGAATCCTTTCATCCTTTCGACAAGATGGGAAGGACCCTGGAATATTTCGCGGTATCCGCCATAAAGGTCATCGTGAAAACGGTGCATGATTTTGATTTTATCCTCAAACCGATCCCGGCCTGTTTTGATGACCGTCGGCAGAAAAGGATTGGCAATCACTCCGCGCCCGATCATCCATTTTTTGACATTGGGGAAACGTTTCGACAGACTTGTGAAATCGTCCAGAGTGGTTATATCACCATTGTAGACAACCGGATGCGCCGACAGCGTCAGGCATCTTTCAAAAACATCAAGATCAATATTCCCTTCGTACATCTGGACACCGGTGCGGGGATGGATAACAAGTTCCTGCAGGGGATAACGGTTCAATATGGGAAGAAGGCGGAATATTTCGTCGGTATTTTTTCGTCCCAGACGGAGCTTGATTGACAGTGCATTGGGTATGGCCGGAATGGCTGCAGCCAGAAATTCTTCAATTTTGTCTGGATAGGGGAGCAGGCCCGAACCCCTGCCCTTTTTAGCGACCATGGGGAAAGGGCAGCCCAGATTCCAGTTGACGACGGGGTATCCCAGGTCAAACAGGTGCCTGGCCAGAAAAACAAAATCACCCGGGGATTTGCTCAAAATCTGGGGTACAAGGGGCATTCCCATGTTGTTTTCCGGCACGAGGTCCTTGATTTGTGATGGTTTGATGCGATGGCCTTTCAATGTCGGGACAAAGGGGGCCATGGCACCGTCGAGCCCTTTGAAATATTTTAAAAATGTGTTTCTGAAGACAGCGTCGGTATACCCCCGCATGGGTGCCAGATAAAGCTTATGTGCCATATTTTTTTACCTTTTGGCAATTCATGAGGACAATAAAGTAAATATATTCAGACCCCGTTACGATTGAGGGGGCTTTCAAAGAGCTTAAACGAAATATTGGCAGCGCGGAAACACAGACCGACGCCCTCTACTAATGCCTTCTGGGTACTGTGTTTAGGGTCCTCTGCTTACTTGACAAAAAGCATCTCCTGGTAAGTGGGCAGTGCCCAGTGGTCATCGGCGACCACCGCCTCGAGTTTGTCGGCATATTCACGCACCGCCTCCATGGCCGGAAGGATTTTATGGCAGCAGAACTCTGCCTGGGATTGCAGCTCCTCCTGCCTTTGGACGATAAGCGCCTTGAGTGCCGCGTTGGCGATCTTCAGCCCCTTTGCCAGTCCGGTTACCTCTTCAAGGGCGCCGGTGTCCGGTTTTATGCCTGCTTTTGCAAGTTTGATACAGTTGTCGGCAAGCTCACTCTGGTAGCGTATGGCCGAAGGGGCGATGATGGTATCCGCCATTTTCACAACGAGCCTGGCTTCAACGGCAATTTTTTTGACATACTGCTCGGTGTGGATTTCATACCGGCTTCTTGTTTCCGATGAGGTGAGCACCTTGTGCCGTTCGTAAAGGGCAATGGTCTCTTTTTCAATCAATACCGGCAGGGCCTCGGCAGACGTCTTGAGGTTGGGAAGACCGCGTTTTTTCGCCTCCACCTGCCACTGTTCGGAGTATCCGTCACCGTTGAAAATTACTGCCTTGTGTTCTTTGTAGACCGACTTCAACAGCTTTTGGACAGCGCTGTTAAATTTTTCCGGAGCACCCGCGGTGGCTTCTTCCAGCTGTGTGGCAAGATCGTCGATGGCATCTGCAACGATGGTGCTGATGGCTGTTAGGGCCACCGCCACGGCCTGATCCGAGCCCACCGCACGGAATTCGAATCGGTTTCCGGTGAAGGCAAACGGGCTGGTCCTGTTTCTGTCAACGGAATCCTTTGGCAGCGGCGGGATCACGTCAACGCCGATATTCAATTTTTCTTTCGGACTTGCTGCGGTTGCCGGTGTCCCGTTGGAGATCTGCTCAAAGACCCTGGTAAGCCCTTCCCCGAGAAAGATGGACATGATGGCCGGAGGTGCCTCGTTGCCGCCGAGGCGATGGTCATTGCCGGCAGTGGCAACAATCGCTCTCAGGAGCTTTGCGTTTTTGTGCACGGCTTGGATGATGGCGGCACAGAAAACAAGAAACTGGGCGTTGTCCTGGGGGGTGTCGCCCGGGTCCAGCAGGTTGCCCTGGCTTGCGTTGCCAAATGAGTAATTGACGTGTTTGCCGGATCCATTGATGCCGGCAAAAGGCTTTTCATGCAGCAGGCACTCCATGCCGTATTTTTTTGCCATTTTTTTCAGAGTAACCATTACCAGTTGCTGATGGTCGGTGGCGATGTTGGCCGATTCAAATACCGGAGCCAGTTCAAACTGGCCCGGTGCCACTTCATTGTGACGGGTTTTGGCAGGAATTCCGAGCTTGAACAGTTCCCGTTCAACTTCGAACATGAATGCGAGCACGCGTTCCTGGATCGCCCCGAAATAGTGATCGCCGAACTCCTGTCCTTTGGGCGGGGGGGCCCCAAAGAGGGTGCGGCCGGTCATGACAAGGTCGGGACGGAGATTGTAGAAATTGTTGTCCACAAGAAAGTATTCCTGCTCGGCCCCACAGTTTACCGCGATCATTTGCTCGGAATGGTCCCCGAAAAGCTTCAAGATTCGCTGGGTTTGTCTGTTTAAGGCCTGTGCCGCTCGCAATACCGGTGTTTTCTTGTCCAGAGCCTCGCCGGTATAGGAGACGAAAACTGTGGGAATGCACAGGGTTTTTCCGTTGGGGTTTTCCATGATGTAGGCGGGACTGGTGACATCCCAGGCCGTATATCCCCGGGCTTCAAAAGTCTGGCGGAGTCCTCCGTTGGGAAGGCTTGATGCGTCGGGTTCACCCTTGATCAAGGCTGATCCGGTAAAGTCGAGGATGGCACCGCCCTTACCATCCGGGGATAGAAAGCTGTCGTGCCGTTCGGCGGTCAATCCGGTCAGCGGATAGAACACGTGTGCAAAATGTGACGCACCCTTTTCCCGTGCCCAGTCCTGCATTGCCGCGGCAACGGCATCCGCGATATTGATGTTGATAAGAAATCCTGTCTCGATTGTTTTTTTCATCGACGTGAACGTCTCTTCCGGAAGCAGCTTCTGCATCTCCTGCATGCTGAAGACGTTGACGCCAAAGAGTTCGTCGGAGGGTTTTTCGACGAATTTCGTCGATTTTTCAATCGGTCCGTAGTTGTTGATTGCTGCGATGGCAGTTAAGCGCGATTTGCTTCCACTCATTTTTATTCAATCTCCTGTTTGATATTGTCAACAACGGTAAAGCCGGGGGTCAATTACATTGAAACGATAATATTTTTTGTACAGCAATATGCATGCCATGCGTTTAAAATATATGTAATTTATTGAAAATAAAGTAAAAAAATATTTTTCGGGTCAAGTATGACGAGACGCAAGATTATAAAAATGTAAAACTGATTACATTCTTGTAGTTATGAGATGAATAAAATTCTCATCCGGCATCCCTATAATGATTGTCACTTTTTACAGGACATTTGTCATTCATGTCAAGAATCGGCAGGGGCCTTTGGCTATTTCCCATTGGCGGAGCGGGTGATTACCTGGAAATCTGAAGTGTATCAGCGCAGATTGCAATGTCTCAGATTTTGTTTTACAAGTGTTTTTTTTAGTAAGATATTCCCATCACCCGGCGCAATTGAGCCTCAGATGCGCTTTTGTGCATAGTTTGGCCGGGTATTTGGTTTTGGTGTCATCCACCTCACAGACCGGATCCCCCATTCGGTATTTTTCCCTGAAATTTGGTTTACGCTTTCCCCTGGATCTTTTATTCTTATGTTGGTATGAACATTGTGGCTGATATTGCATGCGATTCGAATAACCGGAGATCAAGTCATTTTTCTTATATGAAAATCCGGTTCCTCTAATCTGTAATTTTTTACTGAAAGCAGCAGGCTGCGGCTGATCGGCATCAACCATTGAATATGAGGTGTTGTTTATGAAACGTAATTTACATGCAGGTAAGCATCTTAACGGGGGGCTGAGTCTGAATATCCTCACCGATGACGAGGTCAATGAGATTCACCTCGGGACCCTGGAAATTCTTGAGACCACCGGGCTCTTTATTGAAGGAGAAGAAGCCCTGGATTGTTTTGAAAAAGGTGGGGCCATAGTGGATCGAGACAAAAAGATCGTTAAGATCCAGCAGTTTATCGTTGAGGATGCCATCCGGTCTGCCCCTTCGAAGGTAATTCTTTACGGCCGTGATCCCAGGCACGACATCGTCCTGGAGGGCAACCGGATTCACTTTACAAACTTCAGCCAGGGAATAATGATCAACGATCCCTATACCGGCGAATATCGGGAACCGGTCAAACAGGATCTTGTCAACAGCGCAAAGGTGATCGATTATCTGGATGAGGTGGATTTTTGCGAAAAGGCCTTAGGTG
>CAYQNS010000145.1:0-9825 GCA_964418755.1 uncultured Desulfobacteraceae bacterium | reverse complement strand
GATGCTTAAATGGAACGACGGGCTATCGGCTATATTAAATTAACAATGCCAAAAATTAAACGTACCCCCGGTACTTGTACCGGGTAGTTTAATAACCCAAGCTTTTTAGGTTTAAAAACTATGACAATTTCAATTCTGGACTTACTGAAAAATGATAACATTTCTTCTTGCCAGGTAGTCAGTGGCGAATACGCTTCAGCCTGTCCAGGGTGCCATGGAACCGACCGCTTCAGGGTATGGCCGGACCGTGGCCGATGGTGGTGCCGCGGTTGCGGAAAAAGCGGGGACGCGCTCGAATACCTGATGGAATTTCGCGGTCTGAATTATTTTGAAGCTTGTAAGGAACTGGGGATTGAACCGAAATTTACAGAGCAGCCGGAAAAAACTAGGGCCCGGACCGACAAGCCGGTTGAACAGAAAAAAATCTGGGAACCAAAACCAGCGGATACACCTTCCACAAATTGGCAGAAAAAAGCAGATGATTTTATAAAATGGGCAGGCGGGCAGCTATGGGAGGCGGACAATAAATCGGCAGTTGATTACCTGATGGGCCGGGGCCTGAATGCTGAAACGATCCGGCAGGCAAATCTTGGTTGGAATCCAAAAGCATTTTTTCTTGCAAGGAAGGCCTGGGGATTGCCTGAAAAGCTGAAAAATAACAAACATACAAAGCTATGGTTGCCCACTGGTTGGACGATCCCTGTTTATCAGGGGGACAGGTTGGCACGGATAAAAATAAGGCGACCAGACAGCGAGTTAAAGCCGAACGATCAGAAATATATCCATATTTCCGGCGGTGAACCGGTTTCTATGGTCCTTGGGTCAAAGCCGGTTGCGGTTGTCGTTGAGGCAGAGCTTGACGCAATACTTTTAAACCAGGAGGCCAGGGACTTGGTTTCTTCGGTTGCACTGGGATCCGCGAACATCAGGCCGGATACAAAAACGGCTAAAATGTTGAACGCAGCAAAGCATATCATTCTCTCACTGGATGCAGACAGGGCCGGGGCAAAAGAGAGTTGGCGCTTCTGGACTGAAAACTTTTCAAATGCCGATAGGTGGCCGGTACCAGGTGGCAAGGATGCCGGGGAAGCGTTTCAGGCCGGGGTAGATCTTAGGGCGTGGGTCAGGGGTGTCTTGTCTGAAATCGGGTACACACCCCTTGAATTTGTCAAAAGGGGTCCAGAACAGCCCGCAGAGAGGCCGGAACGTAAAATAATTGAGAATATCAAAGACAATAGCAAAAATAGCAGAAATAGCAGGGTCCAGGGATATGAAAAACCCATACAGGTAAAAACTATGAGTGTTTGTCTGGACGGGGACCCATGCTCAAGCATTTATGTTTTGGATAACCGGCAGATGTGCCGGCGGAATAATCAACCTATTTTTGATATGATTGCCTGTCCTATGGATAAATGGTTCACCTGCGGTCAAGTATCAGGTGATACCGGGCCGGGCAGCCTACGAAAAAAACAACGAAGAGATAGAGCAGTCAATTTGCTACGGGATAATTTTTGGCTGATTGGATTTAACGCCACCGGCACGATATGCCGACTGAATTCAGAAGCAAGGGGGGCTTTCAATGAGTTATCTTAATGAATTGGAAACGAAAACCACCTTTTTTAAACCCGCGACACCTGCTATTCCTGCTATTCCTGCTATTAATGAACAAAAACAAACGGTTACAGTTGCGAATGAGTTGCTATTGCCTGCTATTTTGGGCGGTGATTCTGCTATCTTTGATGAAAATAGCAACAGAATAGCAGACAGTAGCAAGAGAATAGCAAACCCACCAAGTGTTCAACCAATTGAATTAATTGATAATATAAAAGACAATAGCAAAAATAGCAGAAATAGCAGGGTCCAGGGATATGAAAAACCCATACAGGTAAAAACTATGAGTGTTTGTCTGGACGGGGACCCATGCTCAAGCATTTATGTTTTGGATAACCGGCAGATGTGCCGGCGGAATAATCAACCTATTTTTGATATGATTGCCTGTCCTATGGATAAATGGTTCACCTGCGGTCAAGTATCAGGTGATACCAGGCCGGGGAATGGGGAAACTATATGGTGCTCTATAAATTGCGAACACGGCCAGTGCAACACAATAAACGAGATGCCTGTTTTATGGTGCCAGGTATCCGACAAGGCGGTTATCGACCTTGACCGATGTCCTGGGGGCCATTGGACGCGAGACAGTAAAGGAATGCCGATATGATACCGACCGACAAGCGCGTAAAAAAAGATTTTAAAAACTGGCAGGGCCGTCTTGATGCTGCTTCCAAAAAGCTTCAAAAGTTGCCGGATGGCTGGGCACCTTCTTATAAAGATCGGAAGAAACAGGATCAGACCAGGCGGCAGGCTTCGGCGGAAATTGATCACGTAAAAAAGCTGATATCGTATGCTCGAAAATGTTTGCTCGAGGACGATCGAGAGGAGGTGCTGCAGGAAATTCAAAAATACTTTTAGAATGGATAGATTAGCAATGTGGCTAAAATCATGTATTTATTAAAATGAAAGGAATTGAAAAATGAAAACAACTTACAAAAACGAAGAACTGAAAAAATTGGCAAAGATTGACTGGGATAAAAATGCAACCCTGCAGGATGAATTCATGGGCGATTTTGAAGCTTGGGAAGCCTATTTCGTGGCTAATAAATCTGGCCATGTCAGGATTGTAGGCCAAACTGTAGTTTAGAATAAATTTATTTTCAGAGACCGGTAGATATATTCCCGGTCTCTGAAAAAACCACAAGGAGAGAAATTCATGATTGACTTTAAAACCCTATTTTCCAAAAAAGGTGAGAGCCTGGACGCCCTACTCCAATCCTATCGAACAATCGAAAAACGAATGGGCAATATTGAAAAAGAAAAATTTATAATCCTGGATAAAGCGCTGCTAAGCGGCGACCTTGATAATGCAACAATCGAAGCCAAAGAGCTTGATGTCGAACTGCAGCTCTGTAACCGTGGCCTTGAACGGTTGAAATTCTTGATGGTCGACTTCTTGAAATCTGAGAATGCAAAAAGCTATCAATCAGCAGAGAAAAAAATGAACGATCTTGACGCTAAAAGATCAGAGGCAGCCATTGAAGCAGGCAGCCTATTGGGGCAGGCGGTGGCAGCGGTGGACGGATACGGGTCGACTTTCAGCCAAAAGCTCTCAGCGGGTATCAGAAAAACGTTTTTAGGGTCGCAAAAAGGCATCAAGCCTAGCGACTTTGAAGAAATCGAGGCCGCGTATATACGCGAACAGAATCGGCACGGGGGCAAGATAAGCGATTACAAGGCCGCCCGGGAAGCACTCTATCAATCGAAAACCCGTGAACCCGGTAGTGCGGCAGAACTTAATTTTGCCCAAGTGACAGTGGCCAAGCTCTTGGATCCTAGCTATAAGAATTTTGGAATTGTCGATGTCGGAAAAATCTTCCCTCCGACCATGGAAGGAGGAGCCGATGGGTAACCTGGGCGACCGGTACATCACACTGCGGCAATATGCAAACCATCGCGGGATCAGCCTGGAAAGCCTTAAGCGGCGTATTGAAGCTGGCCGAATTTCACAGGACATTTTAAAGCATGACGGCCGGCGGCGGTATTTGATTGATGAACACGCCGCTGATGATATCCTAGACGGATTTGTATGATCAGATAAGGCATTATCAAGTTTTTGCAGGGTCTCCTTCAGGCCTTGCCCGGGGGCCTGGGACAAACCTTGTTGAGCACCCCTGCAAAGCAATATTCATGTGCTCGCAAGGACCGGGTATCTTTTATGAATTTTTACCAAAAAGCCTGTATAACCAATTTCCGGGGGCATCTCGGGGTTGGCCTGGCAGCCCTACCAAAACCATGTGCGTCCCCCCGGCTTTAATATCGGCGGCATGGACCAGGATTTTATTAATTGTATGAACTTTTTACGGGATTCGTAATAAATAGAGCCTTGAAATACGTTTTGGGTCCTTTCGGGGCCTTGGTGTTACGGTAAACGCGCAGCTCTATATTTTCGTAGCCACCAACTTTTTTTCTAATGTCGTTTTACTTAAGAGGATGGCACCATGTATAAATTAAAAGATTACCCAAATCATTTAAAAGCCTTTATTGACGCACGATCAGCGGTTAACGACCTGGATTATCTGTCAGGGGATTTTTTGTTTTTTGAATATGTCATTCAGCTAAAACGCCATGATAAAACCGCCGTAAACGTCATTGAAGCGTGGCGTGACCGGCCTGATGTCGGAGACGGTTTGATTTATGCCGCTTTGTACCCCTTTGACGCGGCAGATTTTGAGGATTCAGAGCTACCAGGTGACTGTCAAATGGAGTGGTTTTTTTTAAATGTCGATACCCATATCGTGCACAGCAAGGCGCGGGCCGCCAAATATTGCGGGACATCTATCCGCACGCTTGAAAGATGGATGCGGGACGGCCTGCCCTATTCCAAGGTCGGAAAGGAGCGTCTATTTATCGAGTGGGATTTGTGGAGCTATATGACGGAAAAGGGCGTGGGACAGCGGGTTAAAAACCAGGCTGAATATGTCGAGGGGCAGGCTTTTTGAAAAATCCTCTATGCCCGTACTACAGCCGATGCCTTGACCAGGCAGCAAAAAGCGATGATCCTGATTTTGATTGTACCGGCTGTAGGTATCAGAGAGAGGCGGCAGACCTGCCATGTTCCGATATAGAAGGCGATATTTTGTTGCTATGGGCGATATTCAAGCCGAATTTGTATAAAGAGGTACGAGAGGTTGAAAGGGCTGAAAGAATGCAGGGAGTTGGATCAGCTAAGAGCCAGAGGGAAGCGGCCCGGCAGTGCGGCATAGAATCCAGAGAGGGGAAACCGAAGTGGCCCAAGGTGGGCCAGAGAAATCAAAACCAGAGGCTAAACCCGAAATCAAAGAAATCAAACGTTCCAAAGATGGAACATTCAGAGGTGGTACCAGAGAAGGCGCTGGCCGGAAAGGCGGTAGCGGTATCAACAACTTTCTCCCATGCTTCTATTTGAAGTGGCGCGGGTAGCCGGGTAAGCGGGCGGGCTTGGGATTCTGTTTGTGGTTTTTGTAAACAATTGTTTACATTTTTAAGATTGTCCATTACCTGAGATGACCCTATAAGTTTATAAGCATAATCCCTTGCCATGTCCCACCTGTCCCGGCAATAATCCTCAGCGGCTGTTGGTGTTGGTCAACCTTCTGTTGATAATTTAGTCAAAAGTTTCCACAAGCAAGTTTTGACTAAATTCACCTTTAAAGACAATTGATTCAGGAAAAAAAGCACAATTTGTCGAATTTACTAAAACTTTCAAACCATACATTTATACTATTTGGCGTCAGGACAAGCAATAATACCGGAAAAGCCCAAACGGTCGAATTCGGTAAAACTTTCCAAATCAGACCAGCTTTAAGGAAGGTTCCACTCAAGGAACTTCCCTTCCCACCCTACCGCCCACCACACTCCTTTTTGGTTATGGTTTTTAGTAATGAGCGGGTTCCACTGCCGGAACTTGAAAAACTTGAAAAACCACAAGTGGGCTTGGGATTCTGATGTTGGACTAATGAGACCAATTGGTCCCAAATTCTTAATTACTTCCGATGAACCAATAAGTCTATTAGCATGCCTCCGCGTCATATCCCACCTATCCCGGCAATAATCCTCAAAGGTGTCCTGCCCACAAAGAACAGACCGATTTGTCATTTAATGACAAAACGGATGAACCTGCCTACAATACTCAAGAGGCTTCTTGAAAAATCCTCTATGCCCGTACTACAGCCGCTGCCTTGACCGGGCAAGCCGAAATAAGGGCTTATGACAAAATTGGTTACGCCGAAACTGCAAAGGCCGCAGTCAAAGAAAATGCGCAGAATGAGGCCGATACTCTGTTGGATGCCGAAGCTAAGTTGGGAGAGTTGTTGGCTGCTATTGATAAAACAGACAGCAAACTCCGTGGTTCTTCGCAAGGAACCACGGTAAAAAAAACATTACCCCCCACCATAACCAAAAAAGAGTCTCACTATGCACAAAACGAAGCGGATACGCTCTTAGACGCTGAATCGAAGCTGGGGGAACTGCTGGCCGCGATACCGCCTAAGAGAAATAAGGAAGGTTCCACTCAAGGAACTTCCCTTCCCACCTTACCGCCCACCATAAAACCCGACCTTCATAACCGAGGGCCGGTTTTTTTGTTTTTTTAGGGAATATTTTTTAAATCCTTATGGCCTTTCAAACTGTACCCCAAACTGTACCCCGGCGAAAAAACCACAAAAAAGGCGGAAAAGCTTAAACGCTAAACCGCCTTAATTATTATAAATAAATGGTCGGGGCGAGAAGATTTGAACTTCCGGCCCCCTGCTCCCAAAGCAGGTGCGCTACCAGACTGCGCCACGCCCCGAAAATAAAATTGCCGCATAAAACCGCCGCCGGATGGAATGGATGTTTTGCTTATCATGCTTTTTTTTACCATGCAAGCAATAAGTGAACTTCGCAATTTTTCTTGACACCTTCAAGGTTTGATATTATTTTTGAATATTTTAGATAAATAAAAGTATTATCATAAATCAGCAGGCTAATTTATGATAATACTCTGAAAAGGTAGGCGGCAGGCGAATAAAACCCGTTCACCTGCTTTCTTTACTTATATGTTAAAAAATTAGACGCGAGAGTGGCGGAACTGGTAGACGCACTGGACTTAGGATCCAGCTCCGGCAACGGAATGGGAGTTCGAGTCTCCCCTCTCGCACCACATTATACCATTGCAGGGTATATCATAAGATAGTTAGCTTTATTTCGGTTATTGGATACAATGAAAGGAAAATCATGCACGTAAATGTCGAAGATGAAAGCAGCGTCAAAAAAACACTGCATATCGAAGTGCCCGCGGAAGATGTCAAACACGAACTGGATGATGCGTATAAAACCCTTAAAAAAACAGCCAAAATCAAGGGCTTTCGTCCGGGCAAAACCCCCCGTTCGGTTCTGGAGAGAATGTATAAGAAGGATGTAAACGCCGATGTCTCATCCAAGCTCATCCAGACCTCTTTTGTGGAAGCCATCAGGGAGACCGGGCTTAACGTTCTGGGAACCCCCGATATCGAGCCCCCTGAACTGCAAAGCGGGCAATCCTACGCGTATGACGCGGTCGTGGAGATCCAGCCTGAACTTGCAGATGTTGATTTCAAAGGTCTTGAGCTGGAAAAGACAATGTACCAGGCCAGTGATGAAGAACTGGAAAACCAGCTTAAAATGATGCAGAAAAACATGGCGTCTCAGCAAACCGTTAAAGAGGAGCGCCCTGTCAAGGATGGTGATTTCGTATTGATCGATCATGAGGGGTTCAAGGACGGAGAGCCTTTTGCCGAAACCGGGTTTACGGAAAATTTCACCATGAAAATCGGTGACGGCCAGATAGCCAAAGATCTTGACGACAAACTGATCGGCATGGTTGCCGGCGAAACCCGTGACGTTGAGGTCGCCCTGCCCGAGGATTATTTTAACGACAAACTGGCCGGCCTCACCATAACCTTCAAGGTTAAACTAAATGAAATCCGGGAGCAGATTCTGCCGGAAATCGATGACGAACTCGCCAAAAAAATGGGGCAGTATGAAACCCTGGATGAACTTAAAAAGACCATTCATGAGAATCTTCAACAGGGCTATGACAAACGGTCCGAACAGGAGATAAACGAACAAATTTTCAAAACCCTGATCAGCCAGCAGGAATTTGAAGTCCCGGAAATCCTGATCCAGGCGGAACTGGACAATATTATCGCAGAGGCGGAACGTTCTTTCCAGCAGTATAACAAATCCTTCGAAGAAATGGGAATGTCAAGAGATGCTCTGGCCGGAGAGTATCATGAAACAGCCGAAAAACAGGTTCGCCGCTACCTGATCCTGAACAAAATCATCGGGCAGGAAAAACTTGAGGTATCCGACACCGATCTTGAAAACGGTTACCAGGAAATGGCGGATAATTTCAAACACCCGGTTGAGGAAATTAAAGAATTTTACAAACAAAATGGGGACAAGCTGGAAAATTTCAAGCATTCTTTACTTGAAAAACAAACCATCGGACTTATAATTGAAGAAAGCACTGTAACGGAAGTGAAACCGGAAAAGCTGCCTCCGGAAGTCCCCGGGGAAAACGATTCCGAAGAAACAGAGCCAAAAGAGGAAACAACGGAATAAAATTCCGTACGGTAAAACAGATTTAACTTTACATAGAGGAGAACCCAGCCAATGCCATTGGTTCCCATGGTCATAGAACAAAGCAGCCGGGGCGAGCGGGCGTATGATATTTATTCGCGACTGCTCAAGGACCGGATTATATTTCTCGGCACCGCCATAAATGACGAAATTGCCAATCTTCTGATTGCCCAGCTCTTGTTTCTGGAATCGGAAGATCCGGAAAAAGACATCAATTTTTATATTAATTCTCCCGGCGGCATCGTGACCTCCGGACTGGCCGTATATGACACCATGCAATATATCAAATCGAATATCGCCACGGTTTGTCTGGGGCAGGCCGCCAGCATGGGTGCGCTCCTGCTGGTCGCAGGCGCAAAGGGCAAACGGTATGCCCTTCCCAACGCCCGGATCATGATCCATCAGCCCATGGGCGGATATCAGGGCCAGGCATCCGATATCGCTATTCAGGCCAAAGAAATACTGCGAATGAAAGATACACTGAATAATATCCTGGTGCTCCATACCGACAAACCCCTTGCCCAGATTCAGGAAGACACGGATCGTGATTTTTTCATGTCGAGTAAGGAGGCCAGGGAATACGGTATTATCGACAACGTCATCGTAAGCCGGGAGGATCTGGACGAACTGACTGAAACGGAGACAAAAAAATGACAAAAAAAGGGATTGATGGGGACAACCTTTTCTGCTCATTTTGTGGAAAAAGCCAGAAAGAGGTTAAAAAGCTGATCGCCGGCCCTGCGGTTTACATCTGTGATGAGTGCATTCAATTGTGCAGTGAAATCATAGAAGAGGAAACTGAAAAAAACAGCGACGATGTCAACCAGACCCTGACGCCCAGGGAAATCAAGGAGATGCTGGATGAGTATGTAATCGAGCAGACCGCCGCCAAAAAGATTTTGTCCGTTGCCGTCTACAACCATTACAAGCGTCTGGATACCCTGGTCAATACGGGTGATGTGGAAATCCAGAAAAGCAACATTCTGCTCATCGGGCCCACCGGTTGCGGCAAGACCCTTCTGGCCCAGACCCTGGCCCGGTTTTTAAATGTTCCCTTTACCATAGCCGATGCCACGAGCCTCACCGAAGCCGGATACGTGGGCGAGGATGTGGAAAACATTATCCTGGCATTGCTCCAGAATGCCGACTACGATGTGGAAAAGGCCAAACGGGGCATTGTCTATATCGATGAGATCGACAAAATCGCCGGAAGGTCCGACAACCCCTCCATCACCCGGGACGTGTCCGGTGAAGGTGTTCAGCAGGCCCTGCTGAAAATCATCGAGGGCACCACCGCCAGTGTACCGCCCAAGGGCGGACGGAAGCATCCACAGCAGGATTTTGTCAAGGTAGACACCTCCAACATTCTGTTTATCTGCGGCGGTACCTTCAACGGTCTGGAACAGGTGGTCAAACGGCGGCTCGGAGAAAAGGTCATGGGATTCGGTGCCAATATCTTCAAACAGACTGAGAAAAATATCGGTGAGCTTTTAGAACTTATACGGCCGGAAGATTTGATCAAATTCGGTCTTATCCCCGAATTTTTGGGACGGTTGCCGGTGATTGCCACTTTAGGAGAGCTGAATGAAGCCTCCCTTATCCGAATCCTTACCGAGCCGAAAAACGCCCTGG
>CAYQNS010000144.1:0-9990 GCA_964418755.1 uncultured Desulfobacteraceae bacterium | reverse complement strand
CTTATGGAGATAAAACGTCGGGTACCAACCACATTCTGCCGACCAAGAAAGCCGCGCGCTATTCGGGCGGACTGAGCGTTGGAAAATTTATCAAAACAGTCACCTATCAGAAATTGACCACCGAGGCAAATCGCAAGATCGGTGCGGTGTCTTCCCGTATTTCGCGTATAGAAGGCATGGAGGGCCATGCCCGCGCTGCGGATGTGCGGTTGCGGAAGTATTTCCCCGACGAAAAATTCGATTTTGAGGTGTACAACCCAAAAATCAGCTAATGTGATAAGGAAAATCAAGGGGCAGGCCAGTAAAAGCCTGCCCCAAATGGGGGTAAAATGGGCTTGAAAAATTCCCAACCAATTATATTTACAAAAGAATTTACCCGGCAGGAAGCCATCCCGGAAGAGGGGATCCAGCGTGCAGTCGAACTGATGCGCAGCGGCAGGCTGCATCGCTACAATACGACTGCCGGTGAAGAGTCGGAGGCCGCCTTGCTGGAAACAGAATTTGCCGCCTATGTCGGGACAAAATACTGTTTGTCCTGCGCCTCATGCGGCAGTTCGATTTATCTGGCCCTGAAAAGTGCAGGGGTAAAACCCGGCGACAAGGTGTTGTGCAATGCCTATACCCTGGCGCCGGTGCCCGGTGCGATCGAAAACGCCGGCGGCCGAACGGTGCTGGTGGAGATAACGGAAGATTATACGATTGATCTGGATGATCTGGATCAAAAGGCCGGGAAAAGCGGTGCCGGTTATCTTCTGCTTTCCCACATGCGGGGCCATATCACCAACATGGACCGAGTCGTTGAGATCTGCGACCGCCATGGCCTGGTTTTAATCGAGGACTGCGCCCACACCATGGGGGCCAGATGGGACAACCGACCCAGCGGCACCTTCGGAAAGATTGGGTGCTATAGCACCCAGACGTACAAACACATGAATTCAGGCGAGGGCGGTCTGCTGGTGACAAATGATGAGGCGGTGATCGCCCAGGCCATCCTTTTTTCCGGCTCCTATATGCTTTATGAACGGCATCTCTCCCGGCCGACGACGGATGTTTTTGAAAAGTACAAGAAAATAACGCCCAATTTCAGTATGCGCATGGACAACCTGCGGGCCGCGATGCTGCGACCCCAGCTCAGGGATATCGAGACGCAATGCCGCCGCTGGAATGAACGCTATGATTTGCTGGAAGAAGCACTCAACAAGATCGATCATATTGCAGTGCCCAAACGAGACCCGCGGGAAGCCTATGTGGGTAGTTCGATCCAGTTTACGATCGACGGCATAACGCGTCAGCAGGTGATGGCGTTTCTGGCGGAATGCGGACGGCGCGGGGTCGAGATCAAGTGGTTCGGCTGGGCCGAGCCGAACGGCTTTACCAGTTCTTTTGACAGCTGGGAATATATTGAAAATCTGCCGGAATTGCCGGCGACTCGCAAAATACTTGATTTTATGTGTGACTTCCGGATACCGCTGACATTTTCGATGAAGGATTGTAAAACGATTGCCCTAATCATCAAATCGGTTGTCGAAGACATGACCTGAGGTGCTTTTGGGGTTCCTCGCTGTATCTGGTCAATTTTACCCACACAAAACAGCGAGGAGCCAGATAGCAGTGCCTATAAGCTTTTATGCGAGAGAATAGCAAGAATTGGATAACAAAAAAGAGAAGATTGTGGGCATTATTGGCGGCATGGGACCCGAGGCCACCGTGGATATGATGTCCCGGATAATCCGGGCCACACCGGCAAAGGATGATATCGATCATATCCACATGCTGGTCGACAACAACCCGAAAATTCCCTCCCGGATCAAGGCCATCATTGAGGGCACCGGCGAAAGCCCGGCACCCTGCATGATTGAGATGGCTCGGAATCTGGTTGCCTGGGGGGCGGATTTTCTGGTCATTCCCTGCAATACGGCCCATTATTACTATAATGCGGTGCAGGCTGCCGTAGATGTGCCGATTCTGAACATGATTGATTTGACGGTGAGTACCATAACCACGGAAAATCCAAAAATCAGACGGCCGGGGCTTTTGGCCTCAACCGGAGTACTCATAACCGAGCTTTACAAAAAACGCTTTAAAAAAAAGGGACTGGAGTTGATCACGCCCTCCTATTCAGTTCAGGAGAAGGTGATGACGGCGATCCGGCAGATTAAAACCGGCCATTTCGGCAGCCGCGAAATCAAGGCTGCCAATGCTGCCGCCAGAGAGTTGGCCTTGGCAGGGGCGGATATTTTAATTGTGGCTTGTACGGAACTATCGATTATCTCATCAGCCCTTAAAAGCGATGTTCGTTTTTACGATACTTCCCAAATTCTGGCTGAAGCAGTGGTTGCCACCGCCGCTAAAAGCAGATAAGGGAATGGCAGATTTACGGCAACCGGACCTTTGTGAAAAATTTTAAAGGCTATAAAATGAACGAAAATAAAACCATTTTCAAAATTCTCCGGCAGATGGCCGATGCGGTAACGCAAACCATCGGTCGCAATTGTGAGGTGGCGGTGCATGATTTTGCCGATCTCAACAAAGCCTTAGTGTATCTGGCCGGCGATGTTACCGGAAGAAAAGTCGGGGCACCCATTACCGATCTTGTCGTAAAGGCATTGCACACGGAAGGCGCAAAAATCAAGGATCGGTATAACTACAAAACCACCACTAAAGATGGCCGGTCAATTAAATCATCGACGATTTTCATTCGTAACGGTGCGGGAAATGTCATCGGCGCTTTTTGCATCAACATCGACACAACCGAACTGCTTAATGCAAGCCAGGCAATCGAGGAGATCGTAAAAACGATTGATCTTAACGGCAATGACAACCGGGAAACATTTGCTACCACAATCGGAGAAACCATCGAAGCACTGTTTGAACAGGCTGTCTCCATCGTAGGTAAACAGCCGGCGACCATGTCGACTGCTGAAAAAATACGACTTGTAGAGGTACTGGAAAGTAAGGGTGCCTTCCAGATCAAGGGCTCCGTCGATCAGGCGGCCATGATGGTCGGAGTTTCAAAATATACCATTTATAATTACCTGCAGAAAATCCGGGCGGCCCATGCCGTCAATAAGTTTTAAAGCTCCATCAAAAACTCTCATTTTTTAGTTGTGGACAAAGACATTTGATCTTACCAGAAATTTTACACCTGAATAATGGATTCTTGATGTATTGGAGAGATGGTATCTAAAGCCATCATCGATTCTATAACTTCGATGATCCTTTTGTTGATTGATATCGATAAATTCCTGTTTAAATGCCCATTCTTTCGGTATTCCAGCTTTTTGACTCTATTTACCCACCGGCTTGACTTTCAAAATATTTCTTATTATGTATTCAAACGGTCGTTCTGCCATTGGCAAAGCTACCATTTCCGAAATTGGCTTTACTAACAATCATCAACTGCTGAAGAGGTAAAAAATGACAAATCGCGTTATCATCGTCGGCGCCGTTGCACTTGGTCCCAAGGCTGCCTGCAGAATCAAAAGAATGGATCCCACAGCCCAGGTTATAATGATCGACAGAGACGATCTTATTTCCTACGGAGGATGCGGCATACCCTATTATATCGGCGGTGACGTGGCCGACCTGGAGGCTCTGTATTCCACAAGCGCCCATGTCTTGAGGGATGTTGATTATTTCCAAAATGTCAAAGATATTGACGTGCGCATTCAAACAGAGGTTCTATCCATTGATCGCAAGGCCCAAACAGTGACCGTCAAGTATTTGCCGGACGGAACAGTAGAGGACCTGGAATATGATAAACTGATCCTTGGGAGCGGAGCCCAGCCGATAGTGCCTCCTTTTCCCGGCGTTGATCTGCCCGGTGTTGCCGTGGTGGCCAGCCTGCATGATGCCCAAAAAATTAAAGACAAGATATCTAAGGGACAGGTGGGAAAAGCAGTGGTCATCGGCGCCGGTGCCATCGGTCTGGAAATGGCCGAGGCGTTGACTGATTTATGGGGGATTGAAACCACCCTGATTGAAATGTTGGATCAATTGGCGCCCACCGCTTTTGGTGAAGACATGGCCCTTGTGATGAAAAACCATATGGAGGATAAAGAGGTAAGAGTTCTGCTGTCGGAACGGGTTCAGCGCATTCTGGGCGATGCGGAAAATGGTGTCACCGGTGTTGAGACAGACCGTCAGACTATTGCCTGCGAAATGGTAATCATGGCTGTCGGCGTCCGGCCCAACACTGCTCTGGCCCGCGATGCCGGACTGGCACTTGGTTCTTTCGGCGGCATTTTAGTTGACAAATGCATGCGCACATCCGACCCCCATATTTACGCCGGAGGAGATTGTGTGGAAATACCCCACCTTGTCAGCGGACAGAACATTCCCATGGCCCTGGGCTCCCTGGCCAACCGGCAGGGAAGGGTCATCGGCACCAATATCGCCGGCGGGTTCGAGCAGTTCAAGGGTACGGTGGGCACCTTCTGCCTGAAACTCTTTGACCTGGGCATTGCACGGGCCGGGTTGACCGTCAGTCAGGCTAAAACCGCCGGCTATGACCCGGCATATACGGTGGTGGTGCAGGCAGACCGGGCTCATTTTCACCCTGACATGCAGCTTATGATCCTCAAATTGATTGCAGACCGTAAAACCAAAAAAGTTCTGGGTATCGAAGCTCTGGGGCCCCAGGGTGATGCCGTCAAATCAAGGGTGGACAGCGTTGCGGTGCTCCTGCAAAACGGAATAACGCTCAGCGAAATAACCACTCTGGAGGTCGGCTACGCACCGCCGTTTGCCTCGGCCATGGATATTATCAACAATGCCGGCAGTTCCCTGGAAAACATCATCGACGGATACCAGATCCCCATCGATGTCATTGACTTCTTAAAAATCTTTAAAGAGGGGAAAACCCGGGTAATAGATGTCAGAAGCCCGGTGCAGGCCGGACCATTTGTTGAAAAATACGGGGACCGCTGGATTAATATAGACCAGGATGAGATGCATGCCCAACTGGACAAAGTCCCCCGAAACGAACCCCTGTTGCTGATATGCGGGTCAGGTCCGCGTTCTTACGAGGCCCAACTGGTGTTCCGCCAGAAAGGCATCAATGTTGATACCAAAAACGTACAGGGCGGCATCGGCATGATCCTGTGCAGCGCCCCTGAGTTTGCCCCGGAAGGCTACAGTTCGCCGTTTTCCAATATAACATCCTGACATAGACACCGCGGCGCCGAAAGTAAACCCGCGCGCCATCTTTTACAGGCTGCCGAAACATGGCTTTCGGCAGCCTTTTTTTATTGCCGGGCAGGTTTAAAAATCCATTCTTATAAAATTCCCTTGACAGCCGTTGGCATTATCTGGCATATGTTTTTTTAATTTAATAAAACAGCGTTTTATAATATGAAACATAAACAACAAAACTTTAACTCCATTGAAAAAGCCCTGAAAATTCTGCTGGCGTTTGATGCAAAACAGACATCCTGGGGAGTCCGGGAACTCAGTGCCCGATTGGGCTTCAGTCCGGCCACGATCCAGCGCATTTTGCAGACCCTCAAGGCCTATGATTTTATCGCCCAGGATCACAAAACGCGTCAATACAGCCTGGGCAGCATTTATTACAATTTTTTAAACGCCCTGCAAAGCAACCAGCCCCTCAGCCGGGCGGCTGTGCCGTTTATGGAACATCTGCTGGCCCTGACCCGGGAGACCGTACATTTAAACGTTATCAAAGGCGATAAACGAATCTGCATAGACATGCTTGAATCCCCAAAAGATCTCAAAGCCGTCATGCCCATTGGAAGCCGCTCCCCCTTCCATGCCGGGGCTTCCTCCAAATGCCTTATCGCTTTTTCGCGGAAAGAATTCATTGAGAAACAGCTACGGACAGTAACGCTGGAATCGCTTACCAGCCGCACCATCGTCGACATCGATACATTTCAGGCCGAACTATCCACAATTCGAAAACAGGGGTATGCCGCCAGTTCAGGGGAACGCAACCCGGGCATCGGGTCTCTCAGCGTCCCGGTGTTCAGCCACAGGGGCACGCTGGCAGCATCTCTTAGTATTGCCCTTCCTGAAATCAGGTACAAGGATATAAAACACCGCAAATTTTGTCTTCAGGAGCTGCTTGTTGCAGCCAAGGGTATTTCTAAAATCATGGGCGGTAACCCATAAAAACCGTTTTCAAAGAAAAGGACGAAACAATGTCGGAGGAAAACAAACCGCTTGGTGATATTGTCGTGCTGGATCTTTCCCGCGTGCTTGCCGGTCCCTATTGCACCATGATGCTCGGGGACCTTGGCGCCGATGTGATCAAGGTCGAACGTCCCGGCGCAGGAGACGACACCCGCCACTGGGGACCGCCCGAAGCCGGCGGTGAAGCCGCTTATTACCTTTGCATTAACCGGAACAAGAGAAGTGTAACGATTAATCTGAAAAGCCCGGAAGGCCAAGATATTATCCGCAAGCTGGCGATCCAGAGCGATATCGTCGTTGAAAACTACAAGGTCGGGACCCTTGATAAAATCGGGCTTGGATATGAAAATTTAAAAAAAGATAACCCGGGCCTGATTTATTGTTCCATCACCGGTTTCGGCCAGAACGGGCCCTACAAGGACAAGCCCGGTTATGATTTTATGATTCAGGGCATGGGCGGCGTCATGAGTTTTACCGGAGAGCCCGACGGCCAGCCCATGAAGGTCGGGGTGGCCATCGTGGATATTACCGCCGGACTGTTTGCCTGTAATGCAATTCAGGCGGCTCTGCGGCACCGGGAAAAAACCGGTCGCGGACAATACATCGATATCTCCCTGCTTGATTCCATTGCCGCCTGGCTGGCCAATGTCGGCAGCAACTATCTGGTTTCAGGGAAAAACCCGGAGCGCTACGGCAATGGTCACCCCAACATCGTTCCCTATGAACCCTTTAAAACCAAAGACGGCACATATATCACTCTGGCGGTGGGAAATGACCACCAATGGGAAAAATTCTGCGGCCTGGCAGGCATAACCGAACTGACACATGACCCGCGATTTAAAACCAACTCTCTGCGGGTAGTCAACCGCCAAGTGCTGATTCCGCTGGTAACCGAATCCATGTTGAAAAAAACAGGTGATACCTGGCTGCGTGAACTGGATGAATTGAAAATACCCTCCGGCCCCATCAACACTCTGGACAAACTTTTCAGCGATCCCCAGATCGAAGCCCGTGGGATGGTGGCCCAGGTGCCCCACCCCACCGCAGGCAGTGTGCCCCTGGTGGCCAGCCCTATGAAAATGACGGAAACCCCCTGTGAAATAACCCGCCATCCCCCTCTGCTGGGAGAGCATACACAAGAAATTTTACTGGAAAAATTGGGGTATGGAAAAAAGAAAATGAATCAATTAAAACAGGACAAAGCGATATAATATCGAACCGGAAATCAGATAACGTATTACGTGCTTCTGTTTTTTCTAATTTCACTGCTAAGATGCAAAATCAACAAAATGTAAACTATTTTTGATTTGTCATAAAAAATGCCGTTTTGATTAACCAACACATATAACCGGAGGTATGAACATGGATTTTAAACTATCAAAAGAACTCGAAATGCTACAAAAAGCGGTTCGTGAATTCGCCGCCAAAAAAATTGCACCCAATGCCGACCAATGGGACGCTGATCATTATTATCCTTATAAAGAAGCCATTAAACCCATGGCGGATCTGGGTTTTTTCGGTACCGTTATCCCGGAAGAGTACGACGGCGTGGACATGGGCTGGATGGCGGCCATGATCGTCACAGAAGAGATTGCCAGGGCATCCAGTTCCCTGCGCGTCCAGATAAACATGCAGACCCTGGGCACGGCGTATACCATCCTTACCTACGGCAGCGAAGAAACAAAAAAGAAATACATCCCCGACCTGGTCAACGCCGAGACCGTGGGGGCCTTTGCCATCACCGAACCGGATGCCGGCTCAGATGTTATGGCCCTAACTTCCACTGCCCGGGACATGGGCGATCACTGGCTGCTCAACGGTTCCAAAACCTGGATTTCCAACGCCGCCTTTGCCGATGTGATCATCTACTATGCCTACACGGATCGCGAAGCCGGCTCCAAGGGCCTTTCCGCCTTTGTCGTTGAGACCAAAAACTTCAACGGGATCAAAACGTCGGCCCTCGAAAAAATGGGGTCCCACTCCTCTCCCACCGGAGAGATATTCCTGGACAACACGAAAGTACCTAAAGAAAACATACTGGGGAAACCCGGTATGGGCGCACGGATCGTATTCGGCTCGTTGAACCATACCCGCCTGTCAGCGGCCGCCGGCGCAGTCGGCCTGGCCCAGGGATGCCTGGACGCTACGATAAAATACTGCAAGGATAGAAAGCAATTCGGCAAGCCCATCGGTCAGTTCCAGATGAATCAGGATATGATCGCCCAGATGTCCGCAGAAATCGAAGCGGCCCGGATGCTGGTTTACAAGGCGGCCTGGGTCAAGGACCAGGGAAGTCTGAACAACGGCCTGGATGTGGCCCAGGCCAAATATCTTGCCGGAGAGGTGGTAACCAAATCCGCCAATTATGCCATGCGTATTCTGGGTGCCTATGGATATTCCACCGAATATCCGGTGGCCCGTTTTTACCGGGACGCCCCTACTTACACCATGGTGGAAGGCTCAGCCAACATCTGCAAATGGATCATTGCCCTTGACCAGCTTGGCATCCGCAAGGCCAACCGATAATCGGGGCCCTTTTAAGTGAAAATTGAAAAGTGAGAATTGAAAATTTGTGGTATCGCTCCGCTCTGCCTTATTATAAAAAATCTATAGAATACCGTAACTATTCACTATTCAATATCCAATCATATAGGTCACCTCACACTTTTTTGATATAAAAAATACAAAATCAAGAATTAAGCGACAAATCAACAGAGGAGGGATTCATTGAGCAACAAAGAGGATGTCGTCGAAAAAACCAGAAAAACCGCGGCGCTTTACTTCAAGGACGTGACCGGTGAAAAACCGTATGACCTGTGGCGGACATTTGACAAGGATCTTGCCAGGGATCTTTCCCTGTTTATCACCGGACAAATGTACGCCCGCGAAAAGATCCCCCATCAGACAAGGCAATTGATCGCCGTGGCGTCGTTGACCGTGCTCTCACGACCCGAAGAACTCAAGCTGCATATCCAAGCGGCCCTGAACGTGGGCTGCACGCCCGATGAAATCGCCGAAACGATCTTCCAGACCATGATATACGGCGGGGTCCCGGCCGCCAACACCGCCCTTAAGGTACTGCTGGGGGTGCTTGAGGAAAAGGGGCTTAGAGAGACGACGTAAAACGGATATCCCATTGCTTTCAATAGCCTTCAATCCTCTGGCCGTATAAGCAGTTATATCAATTTAAAACATGCGCCAGAATCTAACTGATTAAGGATTGGATATTAGCAAAATCTTCTTTTGTATCTATGTCAGAGCTATGCTGGCGTTTTATAGATAAGTAATAGCTATGCCGCACATACCGTGCACAAAAATGGTATAAAGCAACCATTGGAAGCACCAGCATCCTGACCCCATCATTTGCGTAACATTTTGATTTAAAATAGATTGTCCATGAATTCCTCTCGTCGTTCTAAAAGAGCCGCACCCAAAACAATACCCTGGACATTGAAAGATCCCCCGACGATTTCAAACTTTTACATAAACGCCCCTGCTCCGGCTCCTGATCTTTCCCTGGCGCTTGGCTTTAGCGATAAATTTTCGGATCTGCTGGTCATCAAAGCCTGTTTTGAGTTTAATCTGGGCTAAGGTAACACCTTTGCTGCTTCTCCGGATAATGCCCACCACTGTATCATATGGCGGCCTGATTTTTGTTGTCGGCTTTGTTTTTTTGGTAATTTTCTGCTTCCCGGGCTTTACTTTTGTATTTTTTTTTGCAGTTTTCGATTTCTTTCTGCCTGGATTTTCACTGCCTTCCATATCAATACCGAACAGATCCGCAAGATCGGAATCGGCAATGACTCTTTTTGTTTTCTTTTTGGTCTTTTCAAGCAATTTGCG
>CAYQNS010000143.1:0-10184 GCA_964418755.1 uncultured Desulfobacteraceae bacterium | reverse complement strand
AGCATTAACTTTTTTTTTGTCACCGTAATCCTCCCTTTAAATAAAAAAAGCCGGAGTTTTTTGCAGAAACCCCGGCTTTTAAACCAAAAGAGCCATGAACTGCTTCTGCGTTAACCGCTAAAAGCTGCTCACGACTCTGATATTAATTTTATTCAGACTGGTGAGTCAGCTCCCAAATATGGGCCACCACCAGTACCAGAAACTATTTTTCATGGGAATCTCTCTATGATCAATCCTTAGGTTTCTGATCTAATACTGAAAAAAACCTGCTTTGTCAAGCCCCTATTATCTGAATTTTCGGCACAATGGGTCTTTGAGGGGCAAAAACTATTTGAAGCACCCTTGGGGGAGTGGTATGCTTGACGCATAATTGACCTTCCGAGAATTTTTTAAAACTAATTTTTTAACGAGTCATATGACAATCTTTGGCAATGGAGGAAAATATGGAATTAAAAACCGTAAGAATCAAAAATCCCGATGAATTGAACCTGATTTTGGGTCATTCACATTTTATCAAGACAGTGGAAGATGTTTATGAAGCCGTGGTCAACACCGTTCCCATGGCCAAATTCGGCATTGCTTTCTGCGAGGCTTCGGATGTCTGCCTGGTACGCTATACCGGCACGGATGACGAACTGATCGAACTGGCCAAAAAAAATGCATACGCTCTTGCCGCCGGCCATAGTTTTATCCTTTTCATGAAAGATATGTTCCCGGTCAACATATTGAACACATTGAAGACCGTTCCGGAAATTTGCCGAATCTTCTGCGCCACTGCCAATCCCCTGGAAGTCATTATTGCCGAAACCGACCAGGGACGCGGTATCCTGGGCGTAATCGACGGGCACTCGTCCAAGGGGATCGAGACCAAAGAGGATATTCAGCAGCGCCGGCAGTTTCTGCGCACCATCGGCTATAAACAGTAACGGGTTATACTGCAGCTCATGAATGATCCTGTCATCAACATTTCCGAAAAGCTCAAACGCGCCCCTTTCCGACCCTGCTTCAAGCCGTCGGGGGCCGGGCGGATCCAAAACCGGAAGATACCAATGATGCGGATTGAACCAATTACCCCCCATCTTTTTCGGGCTGTGCCCGACATGCAGAACAAGGGCGAAACCGACGCCTTTGTAAAAGACAAAGCCGTAGAGGATGATTCGGACCAGGGCAGACACATCCTTTGCAGACGCTGCGGCTACCAGATTACGCGCAGGTCGGCGCGCATAACCGTCCAGGGGTCACATCAGCACAGCTTTGCCAATCCCCACGGTCTTGTCTTTTGCATCGGGTGCTTCAGCACGGCCGAGGGTTGCGCCTATGCCGGTTCTTTTTCAAACGAATTTACCTGGTTCAAGGGATACGGCTGGCGCATTGCCGCATGCGGCTCCTGCCTTGCCCATCTGGGGTGGCTTTTTGTATCTGATAGCGGATCGAGCTTTAACGGACTGATCCTGGATCAGCTTGTGGATGAATAGCCAATGCGACGCACCGCTATTTTTACAATTTTTCCCAAATTATCAGCAAACCAAATGCCAAAATGAAAATATTACTTATATACCCATTCTGCCTTGAAGGCCGCCTGCATGCCGAAGATTCTGCGGTGGTACCCATGGGGCTGTATTATGTCGGTGCGCTGTTAAAGCAACACGGATATAATGTTGAGGTTCTCAACTGGCATGATATAAATAAAGATCCTTCCGGGATCACCACCGCGTTGAAAGAGAAACAACCGGATGTCATCGGCTTTTCCATTCTGCATGCCAACCGATGGGGCGGGATAGAGATCGCCCGAATTGCCAAAAAACTGAACCTGCAAGTAAAAATCATCTTCGGCGGTATCGGTGCCACCTTTTTGTGGGAACATTTTCTGACCCATTTTCAAGCGGTGGATTTCATTATTTTAAGAGAGGGTGAGTACCCTTTTCTGCACCTGATGCAGTGTCTTGAAAAAAACGACATGAAAAGACTTGGGGAAATCAGGGGAATCGCCTTTAGAAAAAATGGCCGGCCCTTTAAAAACCCCGAGGCCGGATTTATCCAAAACCTGGATGACCTGCCCGATCCGGCCATCTGGTTTGACTTTCAACATGTTGCCCTGACCCGGGGCTGCCCGGCCAACTGCACCTTTTGCGGTTCGCCACGATTCTGGAAAAGAAAGGTCAGGTTTCACTCGGCCGATTATTTTGTCCATCAACTGGAACGGCTTTGTCACCGCGGTATAAAATTTTTCTACTTTTCCGATGATACGTTTACCATCCGTAAGAAAATCGTGATCCGGGTCTGCCGGAAAATCATAGAGCGCCGTCTTGACATCACCTGGACCGCCATTTCGCGGGTCAATTATGTGGACGATGAAATGATGCAATGGATGAAAAGGGCCGGGTGCATCCAGATCAGTTACGGCGTGGAGAGCGGATCAACTAAAATCAGAAACTTTTTAAACAAAAACATTACCGAAAAACAGATCGAAAACGCCTTTGCCGTTACTCAAAAACAGGGCATCATGGCCCGGGCCTATTTTATTTACGGGTGCCCCGGGGAAAACAACAACACCATCGAGGCCAGTCTGGACCTGATTAAAAAAATCAAACCGCTGAGTGCTATTTTCTACATCCTGGATATCTTCCCGGGGACAACCCTGTACGAGCAATTCCAGGAAAAAACCCATGCCGGCGACGACATCTGGCTGAATAAAATCGAAGACATCATGTATTTTGAAACCGATCCGGACCTGACAAAAGAGATGATCCTTGCCTTCGGGAAAACCCTGAGGACCACGTTTTACCAAAGCCTGCCGGCCTTTGTGGATGCGATTGAACTGATGGAGGCCAAAGAGCTGTACCCGGCCCACGCCGATTTTTGCTCCAGGCTCGGCATGACGTTTGACCAAGGTGATTATTCCGGAATTGCCGCCATACCCGGCAGAAAAAAGGTGGCTGAAAACCTGTATGCACAAGCGCTGGCATATGGCCCGAATGCCAGGGCTTTCCTGGGACTGGGGCTGATCCGGCAAAAGGCAGGGGACTTTGCCGAGTCCGTCAGAATTCTTTCCAATGGGGCAGAACATTTTCCGAACGACGAGCAGATTCACCTGTGCCTGGGCATCAGCCTGATGAATACCGGCGCATTTGAACGGGCACTGTCATACCTTTTGGGGTTTCAGCATTCAAAGCAGGCACTCTTTTTCATTGCCGACTGCTACAGGGCCTTGAACGATCCCGAAAACCAGGCACTGTTTCAAAAAAAACTTGCCGCCCTCTAAAAAAACAACTTCGCATTTTTCATAAAAATATTATACATCCACTATGCAATCTGTGAGAGGCGTTGATACACAGGTCAGGATATAGCCGTCGTCTTTTTCTCCGGGCTCAAGTCCTTTTTCATCCTCCATCTCTACCTTTCCCTTTAACAAACGGGCTTTACAAAGACCGCAACTACCCGATCTGCAGCCATAATCCAGGTCGATATCCTGCTCCTCGGCAATTTCCAGCAAAGGCGTTTTGCCATCCGTGGAGACTTTCTTGCCCGAACGGGCAAATTCCACGGTTACGGAAGCTGTTGGTTTTTCCTCTTCCAGTGTCAGGGCAGGGCTCGCCTCGGCTGTTCCGGCAACCGGGGCAGGTTTTTCCTCCATGGAGGTCCTTATGCCGCTAAAACTTTCCATATGCAGGTTGGATAGATTAAACGGCTTCCCCAAAATCGGTTCGGCCAGAATTTTCTTGACGGCTTCCATAAAACCCGGAGGCCCGCACATTGTTACGTTGATAAGCACCAAATAGTGAGGAAGGACCGATTTCGGAAGCAAACGTACCGACGCCTCCGTTCCAGACAAACATGGAAAAAAGCTCATCCAGTTCCGCTACAGTGGCACCGATGGAATATGCCTTCACCAGCTCCCGGGTTGCCTGGCGAAACCTGCGCGCACCTACCCCGTTTGCCAGGGACAGAAGCAATTTTGTCTTCTGATCAATTGCAGGCTCTTCTTTTCCCCAGGTCAAATTCCAGAAATTTACCACTATATCGGCAAGTGCATTGTCAATCTTCTTAAAATTCAAAATAGCAGTCGGTTTTTGCGGCATATCCCCGGCGCCGACATAAGCAACCTCTTTTTCTTCGGTCTTGCAAAAATAGACGCGATATTCGCCATCGGAAATTTTCTCTGTAATATGCTCAAAACCAATATCCGCCATGGCTGAATAAAGCGGAAGAGGTTCAAAGCTCTGAACAACGCACATGCCTTGGCCCAGTTCAATATCCTGTGCTTTTTTAAGAAGATTCGGCAGAAAATTACCTGTCAGTTTCCTCACATCTACAACCTTAAATGAATCTTTTTTATCTTCCCATTTTTTTTCATATCCTATCTCCTTTAAAATAAATTTGTTATATAATTTATAATAGGACGGATAGTTTCATTTCATTGACATAGATCAAAAAAACATAGTATTTCTTCAAAAAGGGGGAAAGTTATGGATAACAAACTCAGCATTCTTTTAAATATTCCCAGTTTCAGAGGCCTTTCTGAAAACCAGCTAAAGCAAATTGGGCAGATAGCCGTTGAAAAAAAATATGTAAAAGGCAAAATAATTTTTACAGAAGGAGATGACGGAAACGGCTTTTATATTGTTGCCAAAGGACGGGTGAAGGTTTTTAAAGTTTCATCCGAAGGAAAGGAACATATTCTTCATATTGTAGGGCCGGGAGAAACATTCGGGCAGGTTGCCGTTTATGCCGGACGGTCATTCCCTGCAAGTTCCGAGGTAATTACCAAAAGCCATCTGATCTTTATCCCCAGAGCCGCATTTGCTGAGCTTATTGCCAATAATCCATCACTGGCCATGAGTATGCTTGCGGTTCTTTCCGTGCGGCTAAGGGAATTTACCATTCAGATTGAAAATCTTTCACTTAAAGAGGTGCCCGGCCGCCTTGCCTCTTATCTTGTTTTTCTCGCCCGTGAGCAAAAAACAGGGAATCATATCTCCCTGCCGATTTCAAAAGGACAGCTGGCCAGCCTTCTTGGGACCATACCTGAAACTTTGTCACGAATTTTTACAAAAATGAGCAGCCAGAACCTGATCGAAGTAAGCGGCAAGGAAATAAAGCTATTGGACCGCACAGGGCTTGATGATCTGGCAATGCACGGAAAGCTTGAAAGCTAACCTTCTCATCTTTCCGGCGACACATATTTTGTGAATAATAATTTTTCTTGACTAATATACTAGTGTGTTAGTACATTGCTATTGGATTTAACTTTTACCGATAGAAAAGGAAAAAGCATGCAGATGCACATTCAAAATAATTTTCAACTTCTCAGAAGTCAGGTTTATGAACATTTACGTGCGGAACTTAAAAGCCAAAATTTAAAACCCGGTATATTTGTCACGATTAACCAGCTTTCACAGCAGCTTGGCATAAACAGGACACCTCTGAGAGATGCCCTTCTGCAGCTTCAGGTGGAAGGGTTTGTAACCTTTCTACCGCAACGCGGCATCCGGATAAATCAAGTATCCCGCAAGGATCTGGAAAATATATATGAAATGCTGGGTGCATTGGACTCGAGAGCCCTGTTTTCAGTGTTTGGCCAAATTATACCCGGGCATATTAAACAGATGAAAAAGATTAATGAAGAGATGTACCAGGCTATGGCAGGCAAAAAATACAACGGGTATTTTGATCTGAACAGCGCATTTCATGATGTTTATCTAAAATTGTCAACAAATGACATGCTCCTAAACCAGATCAATATCATTCGCCAGAGACTGTTTGATTTTGGAGCAAAAGGCGACTGGATAGAGCATGTACTTAAACTCAACTATATAGAACATCTTGCACTGATTGAACTTATTGAGCAGGGGGAGCCGAAGGCGGTTTCTGATTTTATAAGGGATACCCATTGCTGCATTAACTGGGATTAGACGGCAGATTATTAATACTCAAAAAAAGGAGGAATATTATTTGTATTGGTTTTTAAATGAATATAAACCTTAACAGTATGGAGGGAAAAGTTATGAATCGTTATTTTAAAATAGCTATTTTTTCATTGATGATACTTTTGCTGGCCACAGCTTCATGGGCAGCAGAAAAAAACATGGTATTTGCATCACCATTGGGCATTACAACCCTTGACCCCAGTACTTCCTATTCCACGGAAGTGAGTTATATGGCAAATATCTATGAAACTTTAATCAGGGTGAACCCCCCCGGCAACAAAGAGCTTTTCAGCTTTATACTTGCCACGGGTTACACTGCATCTCCGGATGGCCTGGAATACACTTTTAAACTTAGAAAAGGTGTAAAATTCCATGATGGCACTGCTTTTACAGCCCGGGCCGTAAAGTATTCCATTGAAAGAACTAAAAAAATCGGCAAAGGTGCTGCCTTTATCTGGGCTGATTTAAAAGAGATCCGGATTATTGATGATTATACGGTCAAACTTATTTTAAGCACTCCTGTACCATTGCCGCAGATCGCGGCATCTGCAAATGGGTCCTATATTATGAGCCCAAGCGTCGGTGACAAGGATTCAGCATGGTTTAACAAAGGAAATGATGCCGGATCAGGACCCTATACCCTGAAAAACTACAAAGACGGGGAATCCTGGATGCTGGCCAGGTTTGATGATTATTGGGGAGGCTGGGAAGGAAAACATGTCGAAAATATTCTGGTTAAATACACCAAGGAATCTTTGACCATGCTCCAGATGCTGCAGGCAGGACAGGCAATGCTGGTCGGCAGAATACCCCTGGACAGTTATCCTTCCGTAATAAAAGGAAAAATAACAAAAGTTTTGTATGGCCCCAGCTATCAAAACTATATGGCCTTTTTTAATACCACCCGTCCGCCATTGGATAATCTTAAAGTTAGAAAAGCCCTGGCCCATGCAATACCTTATGAGGATATTGTAAATGTCGGATTTAACGGGAATGCCAGTCAGGCACGAGGCCCTGTCCCCCAGGGACAGTTTGGCGGCACAAAAGATGTAATTCAGTACAAGCACGACATTGAACTGGCAAAAAAACTTCTTGCCGAAGCCGGCCATGCAGGCGGTGGATTCAAACTGACACTGACATATGCTGCTGAAAACCCCCAGGAAAAAAGATTTGCCCCCCTGATTCAGAGTGAATTTAAAAAAATAGGGGTGGATGTTGAAATTAAAGGAATAGCATGGAGCGCCCAATGGGCAATGGCCAAAAAAGATCCCAGAACCGCCCAGGACATTTTCCTTTTACTCTGGTGGCCAACCTATAGCGATCCCTATGAAACCCTTTACACTCTGCTCCATGACGAGGGAGAGAAACCGGTCTGGAACCTGGCATATTACAAAAATGCAGCTTATGACGGAATGATCCGGGAGGCGTATGAAACCACCGGTTCAAATCCTGAAAAATCTCTGGATCTTTATGTAAAAGCCCAGAACCTGATTCAAAAAGATGTCCCGGTTGCCTGGGTGGTTGATATTGTTGCCAACTGGCCCATGAATAAAAAGTTGCAGGGATTTGTTATGAACCCGGCCTACCCCAATGTGCCTTTTTTCTATGAAATGTATATTGAATAATTACGGTTCCATATTCAACCTGTCACAGCCCCCTTGATATTGGTTCAAGCGGGCTGTGATAAACAAGGAAGTTTAAATCTCATGCTTTGGTTTCTTTGTAAACGATTTGTCGGTTTGATCGCTCTGCTTATTGTCCTGAGCACCCTGGTTTTTTTCTTCACCAGATCCCTGCCCGGTGATGTGGCGGCGCTTTACATCGGAGGTAATGCAAAAGCGGAACAGATAGAACTCGCCAGAATAGAGCTTGGGCTGGATAAACCTGTGTATGTGCAATATATAAGATACATCAAAAAATTGACCCATGCGGATATGGGGGTTTCCTTGCGAACCCATCGCCCGGTTTTTCAGGATTTGATGGAAAAAATTCCCATGTCGTTTGAACTTGTTTTGTGGGCTCTTCTGATTGCAACCTTTGGTGGAATTTTCTCTGGAGTGATTGCAGCTTATTTCCAAGGGGGCTTAATAGATGAAATCATAAAATGGTTTACTTCAGCAGCAGTGTCCATTCCCATTTTTTTTCTTGCCCTGTTATTGCAACTGATCTTTTTTAATTATTGGGGATGGTTTCCGTTACAGGGGCGAATGGATTCTGTCCTGGAATTTACCAACCCCATACAGAGCATCACTGGGTTCAGCATGCTGGACACTTTGATCGCCGGCAATTATCCCGCTTTTATTAATGTTGCCTGGCATATGGTGCTTCCTGTGGTTTCACTTTCGGTTGGGCCCTGGGGAGTTATTGCAAGACTGACCCGTTCATCTTTACTGGATGTCATGGAGCAGGATTACATTCTGGCGGCCAGGGCGTCCGGCATCAGCGAAAAAGTACTGTTCTTTTACTATGGCCTGAGAAATGCGCTTTCACCGGTACTCACCGTGATCGGAATGACTGTAGCAATAATTTTAATGCTAACGTTTTATGTGGAACTGATTTTTAACTGGCCGGGAATCGGGTATTATGCTTTAGCTGCAATTATGAGCCTGGATTACACGGCAATAATGGGTGTAACCCTCATGATCAGCACCGTGTATGTGATTGCCAATACGGTGATGGATATTCTCAGGCGAGTTGTTGATCCAAGAATTAAATAGAGACTTTAATTATGGCGATACCAGAAAATTCATACCAGGTTATGGCAAAAAAAGTTGTCAAAGAACACCGGAAGTTGAAGTGGTTCCAATTGCAGCTCCTGTTGAAACGAAAAGGCGCATTATTATCTTTTATCATACTGGTTCTTACCATTCTGGCAACGATTTTTTCACCCTGGGTTGCGCCATATCCTGAGCAGGGCCAGGGGGATGTCAATCTTGAACACAGGCTGCAGCCCCCGTCGTCAACCTACCTGCTTGGAACAGATGTTTATGGTCGGGATATGCTCAGCCGGGTGATCTGCGGTGCCCGGATCTCTCTTTTCGGCAGCGCATGCATTGTTTTTTTTGCAGCTCTCATTGGTGTCCCCTTAGGCCTTTGGGCCGGATATAATGAAGGAATGTCCGGTGCTGTGATATCAAGGGTGGTGGAGCTGTTTTTATCCTTTCCATCCACGCTAACTGCCATAGCAATTTCAATCATAGTGGGTGTCGGGTGGCCCACAGCTATTATTGCGTTAATCATCCCCTGGTGGCCGTGGTATACAAGACTTGTGCAGGGAGAAGTTCTTTCCATCAAAAGAATGCTTTATATTGAAGCGGCCCAGATGCTGGGGTATGGGAAAATATATATAATATTCCATCATCTTCTGCCCAATATTATGACGCCTGTTATCGTTATGATTCTTCTGGATCTGGGACCGGCCATTATTGCCATTGGCCTGTTAAGCTTTTTAGGCCTTGGTACTCAGCCTCCCATGGCAGACTGGGGATTAATGGTTTGGGAAGGGGCACCCAATATTCTTTCAGAATGGTGGATCGCAATTGTACCGGGGTGTGCCATGTTTATTGTGGTGAGTGCATTCAACATATTTGGGGATGCACTTAAAGATATTTTGGGTTCCAATCGGTGATGTCCTGAAATTCAGCGTAATTGGGGAAGTTAATTGTGAATAAGAGTGTTTTAAATAAAAAACCGGAACTTTCATCTGCCGTTGAACCCGTGCTGCAGGTCAAGGATTTAAATGTAGCATTCAATACCCCGCGGGGGCAGGCAAAAATACTTGAAGGCGCCAGTTTTGATCTGTTCTCAAAGGAAATACTGGCGCTTGTAGGTGAAACAGGCTCCGGTAAAAGCGTGACGGCAAGATCCATACTTAACCTGATTCCCGGGCGGTCAAGAGAAACGGGGGGTCAGGTACTGTTTGGTGTAAAAGATCTGTTGTCTATGTCGGACAGCGAACTTCAGAGCATTCGCGGCAACCGGATCTCCATGGTGTTCCAGAATCCTCAGTCAAGTATTAATCCGGTTTTTACCCTTGGAGAACAGATTGCAAGACTCATCAGCATTTATTTACCCGGGGACATTGAAGATATAAAACAAAAAAACAGATGCAATCGAAAACGGGCCATTGAAACCATTGCCAAAAAAAAATTAAACGAAGTAGGTCTCACAGATATCAAGCGGATGCTTAAATTATATGCAGACGAGGTCAGCGGTGGCATGGCCCAGCGGTATCGGATTGCCCTGGCACTGATCTCT
>CAYQNS010000142.1:0-10226 GCA_964418755.1 uncultured Desulfobacteraceae bacterium | reverse complement strand
TCCTGGTTTTTGAAGATGAGAAGACAGGGACAGAGTTGATTGTGCTTGAGGGTGTTGTTGATGTGAAAGCGACAAAGGGGGATAAAACCTTTTCTGTTGATGCCGGATACAAAATACGGACGACAAAAGATGGCGTCATCTCCAAACCTGAGAAGATTGATCTGATGAAAATAGAAAAGTGGTGGGATAAATGAAGACTGCCCGGGCTCTCAAGCCGAAAATGTTAAAATATATCGCTTAGCTCTTTCTGATCCCCGTTTCAAGTTTTCGGTAAAATAACCATAATTTTGAGATCATTGACGTTGGTGCCTGTGGCGCCTGTTTCAATGGCACCGCCGATAGCTTTTAAGGCCGGCGATACGTCATGATGTTTCAGACAGTCAAATAAATCGATTCCGGATTCAGCCGCCTGTGTCAACGTGTATGTATCCACTATGCCCCCGGCCAGATCAGTGGGGCCGTCCGTGCCGTCGGAATCGACACCAGCCGCTCCGACATTTCCGATATGATCGATGCCCAGAGCTACAGCCACGGCGAATTCCTGGTTGGGGCCGCCGCTGCCCGCCGCACCGTCGATTTTTACAGTGGTTTCCCCACCGCCGATAATCACGCATGGCGGGGCAAGGGGCCGATGATTGGACACGATCTCCCTGGCGATGGCGGCAAAAGTGCCACCGAGTTCCTTACTTTCGCCCTCGAGCATGGTGGAAAGCACCATGGTCTCCAGTCCCATGTGTTTCGCTTTTTCAACGGCGCCCTCACAGGCGGCATCGGCGCTGAGTATTACGAAATTGTGGATCGTGTGACCGGCCAGGTCTCCGGCTTTGGGGGTTTCCTGATGAGGACCGCCATTTTTGAGATGGTTTCTGACACTGGCAGGCACTTTTTCCCACAAATCGTATTTGGCCATGGTCGCCCGGGCGTCATCAAATGTCGAAGTATCCGGAACTGTGGGGCAGGTAATATAATCCAGGGCATCTCCGATAACATCAGACACCGTCAGATTGATAAGTCGGGCCCGGGGATGGATCTGTTGTGCCAAAAAACCGCCCTTGATTTGGCTCAGATGCTTGCGGACCGCATTGATTTCCACGATATTGGCCCCGCAGGTCAGCAAAAGCCTGTTCACCCTTTTTTTTTCTTCTATATTGACTCCGCTGACAGGAAGCGGCATTAAAGCGGAACTGCCGCCGGTGATACAGGAAAAAACGATATCCCCCGGTCGGGTCTGTCTGGCAAGGGCCAGGACCTTTTTGGCATATTTTAAACCGGATTCATCCGGGATCGGATGGCTGGCCAGGCAAAGTTTTGATCGGTCAAGAGACCCTTGCTGGCCGTATTTGCAGATCACCAACCCGTCTGTAATCCGGTCTCCCAATAGATCTTCCAGGGCTCTGGCAATGGGAAAGGTGGCCTTGCCGGCTCCGAGAATATAAATACGCGGTGGCGGGGTTAAATTAAATTTTAAATCACCAACCATTAGTTGATCGCATTGAATTTGTACCAGCTCTCTGGTGGCTGGATAAGGATCAGCTTTGGCGATAGCAGCGTCGATGATCTCCAGGAGTGTTTTACGGACCTCAGGATTCCCGTGGGATACAAGTTGCTGTATATTTTTAATGTAAAACATGGACCATTTCCATTAATATAAAAAAGAACCGTTTAGGTAAAGGACACCCCATTGGTGAAAGTAAGCGAATTTTCGGCCCGGAGGTTGATCCCCGGGCCGAAAATCGGTTTTGTTTTTCACTGCCATGCAGGAAGGCGGCAGCAGGGCATCCTTTATGCGGGGCAGGTAAAATCCCGTCCGGCATAGGTGGCGGCGGCGCCCAGTTCTTCCTCGATCTGGAGCAACCGATTATGCTTGGCGGTTCTCTCACCCCTGATCGGCATGCCGGTCTTGATCTGGCCGCTGTTCAGCGCCACAACCAGATCTGAAATGATCGGATCTTCAGTTTCACCCGATCGTTCGGATACCTGGACCCCATAATGGTGGCGATAGGCGAACTCGGCGGCATCCAGCGCTTCGGACAGGCTGCCGATCTGGTTTACCTTAAACAGCAGCGCATTGGCCGCCTTGAATTCGATGCCCTTGCGCAGCCGTTCCACGTTGGTGACAAACAGGTCGTCGCCCACAATCTGGGTGCCCAGTTCCCGGGTCAGATGTGCGAAACCTTCGAAGTCTTCCTCTTCCAGCGGATCCTCCATGGAGCCAATCGGGTATTTTGTGGTCATCTCTTTATAGAGGGCCATCAGGGCCACGCGGTCATAGGTTTTCCCATCGAGCTCATACAATCCGGAGTTCTCGTCAAACCAGGAATTGGCCGCCAGGTCCATCCCGTAAACGATATCACCGTCAAAGCCTTCCTTATAGCCGGCCTTTTCGACCGCCCTGGACATAAATTCAAAGGGTTCGTGAATGCCCCGTAAAGGGGCGGCAAATCCGCCTTCATCGCCGGTGTTGGTCGCCAGGATACCGAATTTTTTCATCACCAGATCGCGCAATACTTCATTAATATCCGTGGTGATGCGTAACGCCTCGCTATAGGAACCCGCGCCGATGGGCAGGATCATGAATTCCTGAATTTCAAGATCGTTGGCCGTCAGTTTGCCGCCGTTGAGGCAATTCATCAGCGGTACCGGCAGTACATGCCCCATGGGGTTGATATGGCGGTACAGGGGCACACCGCAAACGTTAGCCGCCGCCCGGGCCACGGCCAGGGATACGCCCATGATGGCATTGGCTCCCAGATTGCTCTTGTTCGGGGTACCGTCCAACGTCTTCATTGCCATGTCGATTTTGCGCTGTTCGATGACATCCATGCCGGCAAGTGCCGGCTGGATGACCTTTTTAACGTTCTCAACGGCCTTTAACACCCCAAGACCCTTGTATCTTTTGGCATCCCCGTCACGGAGCTCATGGGCCTCATGGGCTCCGGTGGAGCGGCCGGCCGGCACATCGGCCCGACCCATCAGTTTGCCATCCACCCACACATCCGCCTGAACCGTAGGCCAGCCGCGGCAATCAATGATTTCTCTTGCTGTTATTTTGGAAATACTGAATTTTGACATTTGAATTGCTCCTTTTTTTATAATGAATACCTTTTATAGCCCCATTGGGGGAGATGACTTTTAAAAAAAATGAGTCACAGGTTTTTTCCGAAACTATTGCAATCAAGCGGCTGTGAGTATCTTGAGCTTATCCAGGGCTTTTTACATATCCGAGTTTTTTCGATATCTCCGCCGAAGCTTCTAAGACAGATTGTATGTTCAGTTTCAGTTGCTCATCTGAAAGACGAAATATCGGACCGGAAATCGACAGACTTGCCACGACCTGCCCGGCACTCTCACGGACCGGAGCCACCACGGAATAAGCATTGGGCTCTCTCTCCCCTTTACTGATGCCAAACCCTTTTTGGCGAATTTTTGCCAGAGATTGTTCAAGTTTTTCAAGCGTTGCCGGTGTCTGATCGGTAAGCTTGTCAAGCGGTGATACGGCAAGGATTTGTTCTCGTTGCTCATTTGGGAGATATGCCAGCAGAACCCTGCCGGAAGCACCGGCATGAAGGGGAAGCGGGCTTCCAACATTTGCCATTCTGGCAAGTTCATGTAAGCTTTTAATCCGTTCAATGCAGACCCTCCCGTTGTTCTCAACGACATAGAGGCAAATTTCTTCCCCCACCTTATCCCTGAGGTTTTTCATAACAGGTCGGGCAATATTGTTCAGGCTGTTTTGTTTTTGGCTGATGAGTCCCCATAAATAAATTCGATACCCCAGACGGTAACGGCCACGGCCTTCTACTGTTTCCACACACCCCCTGCCGTTGAGTGTCGAGAGCAACCGGGAAACCGTACTTTTCGTAAAGCCGGTCATTCGGCTGATTTCTCCGATTCCCAGGACCGGTTCCCCGGTAGTAAAGCAGTTTAGCACCTGAATAGTCTTATCAACGGATTTTATCATTTCTTGCCCTTTCACAGCACATTATGCAACGTTGTTGCATAATGTGCTGTGCCTATCATGACATATTTATCCTGTCAAATGATTTTTTTCCCCTCACCATGGCATCAATTACCAAGGAATGAGGATGGGCATTGGGTCACGGCAAAATATCGAGATACCATATCGCGAGGTCTTTTGTTTCAACATTCATACTTGGGCTCTCGAGCCGAAAATGCTAAAATATGTCGCTTCGCTTTTTTTGATCTTGTGGGTGCTCTCAGGCATGGATGAGCATATAGGGTAAATAACCACCGGCTCTTTTTTCTATCAGTTTTTGGCCTGATATTTTAAAGCTTACATATTAAATCAGGGTATAAATTTTAAAGGATATACCCTATGGAGCGATTGATAGAAGAAAAAATATGCTCAGAGGTGACGCGGCGTACTTTGCAACGAGATTTAAATCATTGGATTGAACTCAATCTGGTCCGCTTGAAGGGATCTGCCAGACAATCCAATTATGAGTTGGCTGTTTAGTATTGCGACATATCGTGACAAAAATAGACACGCAACATAAGGGGCGAATCTGAAACAGGCAGAATTTCCTTACGGCTGAAGATTCCTCGCAGCGGCTTGACTGTCTTCGACCCTGAACTCAGATCGAAAGGAACTTGCCGAAGTCTTGCTGCGAGGTTCTTTAATCCACAGATACCCCCGGTTTCTCGATGTCTGATGAAGGTACTGAATATATTTCTTATCCCTCCGCCTTTTTTTCGAGCTCATCGAATTTGTCAGGTTCTGAAATCGCAATGTCCACAAGGCTCTTCGGGATAGAACTCTGCTCGCACATCACTCTGATTTCTTTCTCCTTATCGCTGAATTCCATGATTTCGCGAATCGATTCAATGTATTCGAGCATCTCCTCGGGCGGAATATTTTCCAGCGCAGGCCCTGCAGCCGCTTCCTTTTTCCGTGCGGCCTCCTCTTCTGCCAGCCTTTGTTTTTCCTTCAGTTCATCTTCCATGGCCTGTTTGACGGCATTGATTACGTCCTGGTCAACTTTCGCCATTTCGATTATCAATTCTTCGGAAACGGTTTCCTCAAGGAGGTGCTTGACCTTTTCTTCAGTGGACTTGCCGTCCATCGCTTCGAGCAGTTTGGCTACTTTTGCCCGCTCTGCCCGCTCCTTCTCCATATCGGCGTTCACCTGTTCCAGCTTCTCACCCGTAATCTCAAACGCGTCGGTGATCACGCCGGGAGCCACTTTTTCCTCAATGAGCAATCGGATACCGTCATCGCCGGGCAGGCCTTTTGCCTTGGCAATCAGCAGATCAAGTTTTGTTTTTTCAACAAAATCAATCACAACGGGCCGGCACTCGGAGCTTCTGAGTTTTGGCCACGTCTGCCCGATATCGTCAAGAAGCTTGTTCGTTGCCAAATAAGGGTCAGCCACGTCCTCCAGTGTAAATGCCGCAAGCGCAGTGTTGAAATCCTTCATAAGGGGCCTTCCGACGTTGATGGTATCTTTCACGGCCCATCGCAATTTAATCATATTGCCCCCATGACGCGAAACATTATAACCCGTGTTGTCAAGTTCAACAGCAAGCCGTTGAATCGATGCTTCCAGATTTTTTTCTGAGAGGTCCTGCGAATCGAGCGCAAGGATATTCTCCTCGATTAACAACCAGAGAGGTTTTTTTTCTGTCGCGTCGTTTGTTGTCATTTTCCAATCTCCTTTTTTTATGAATTAAACCGATAATGGATGTGCCGATCGAATCTTCCTGAAAAAGCGTTTTTGATTCCTTTTGGAATACATAAGGTGATAAGAACTTGCTTTTCCTGGCAAATACTATAGAGACATATATGTGTGAGTCAAGGAAAAAACAATGAGTAATGGGGGGCATTGGTGCAAAAAATGGTTGAATCGTTATCGCCAGTGAAATATTCTGCCGAAAGTACCGTTTTAAATCCAGCCATCAGCAACCGGCAGAAAAATAGGAACTAAAGCGTGAATAGTGAATAAAGATTGGCAAAAAGCGCCTGCTTTGGCAGTCAGGATTTTATGAGCAGTTTTAAATAATACGGCATCCATGGACAGTAAATTATGCAAAAGCATTATTACCTGATTCATTTTCAATACCTGGGATTTCGATACCACGAAAATTATGAAAAAATCTTCAAAAAACAGGATGCGCATGGGAGAATACATAAGCTCCAAAAAAAGTGGGATCGATGGCTGAATAGGTAATGGCTGGAAAAAATCAACTGTATTGCCAAAAAAATGACTGTAAGTTTGCTGAATGTCCTTTGTTTTGGTATATTGCAACAGGACAACTCCGGTATTACAAAAATTGAAAGGATTGAACTTCATGAAAAAATCATTTGGTGCTAAAACACTGATCTTTCCCACACCGGTCTGGTGTGTGGGGTCGTACGATACTAACGGCCACTCCAACGTTATGACCATTGCCTGGGGCGGTGTTTGTTGTTCCACACCGCCCTGTGTGACCATTTCCCTTCGCAAGGCTACTTATACATATGGCAATATAATGGAGAGACAGGCTTATACTATTAGTGTTCCATCTATCCAATATGTTCGGGAGGCTGATTATTTTGGCATCGCATCCGGCCGAAACGAAGATAAATTCAAGAAAACAGGTCTTACGCCGGTAAAATCCGAGCTGGTCGATGCGCCCTATGTGAAAGAATTTTCGATGATTTTAGAGTGCAGGGTAATTCACCATTACGAAATCGGGTTACACACTCATTTTATCGGTGAGATTTTAGATGTCAAAATCGATAAAAACATGTTGAGTGATGACGGTAAGCCGGATATCGAAAAAATACGCCCCATTGTCTACAGTCCGGAAGCCCAACGATATCATGGCATAGGTGAATTTATTGGGAAAGCGTTTGAGGTCGGAAATAAATACCGGTGAAGTAATTCAACTTACTCATTGGTCAATAAAAGCCAAATCGGGATAGTCACGAAATTTGCCGCCCGGGCATCAGTATCACCAACCTGGGCAGAACTGCGGATAAGACAGGCAAAAAAGGGGCACATAGTTTGATTGGTATTATTTTTTGGATTTGATCCTTGCCCGGCTTTCAACTTCGTTCAGATTAAGATGGTTACGCATGTATTGTGAGGATGCATCCCGACTCGGACAATGGTCCCACGATGTCCGCTTACCTTCCATATTGGCTTTAAACACGAGCCTTCTCCGGTTCTGACTTTTTAGAACTACCCTGTGTAATGCTTCAGGATTCTGATGGGTAAATACCTTGCCTTTTAAATTTTCTTCAATTTTTTTGTATTCAGGCCGTGATGCCAGATTTTGTAATTCTCCGGGGTCTTTCACAAGGTCGTAGAGCTGCGGCGGGTCGGGCCTGCTGTAAATATATTTGTAGTTACCCTGTCTGACCATGAAGCACGGCGCAATGGAACCTTCTGCGAAAAATTCTGAAATCACCGTTCGTTCTGAAAAATCGGATTCGCCCTTTAACAGAGGGACAAGGCTTTCTCCATCCAGTTTGTCCGCAGGATTTTTCAGGTACTTGCTGCCGGTGATATCCAGGAAGGTGGGAAGCAGATCTACTAAAGATACGGGGGTGGATACCCTGCCTCCGGAAAATGATCCAGGGGCCTTGATGATCAATGGTACTCTGACGGATTTTTCAAAAAAAGACATTTTGTACCACAGCCCTTTTTCACCCAGCATATCACCGTGATCAGCAGTGAATACAATAATGGTATTTTTGTCAAAACCTGTATCGTAAAGTGCTTTTTGAATACGGCCGACCTTATCGTCAATATAACTGATCTGACCGTAATAAGCATGTCTGGCATTGCGTATCTGTTCTTTGGTGACAGCATCCGGATGCTGCTGGTAAATATGGCGGAGCCGGCGACTGTGGGGATCCATGTTTTCATCCGGGATGTAACCTGTTGCCGGCATATCTATGGCATCATGATCATAGCGGTCCCAGTGTTCTTTGGGGCAGGCATACGGATCATGGGGGTTTGTGAAGGATACTGTCAGGAAAAATGGACGGTCATCCCTGCTGCGTGCGATATCATAAATTTTCCGCACTGCATGGAATTCCACTTCATCATCAAAATCAATCTGGTTTGTCCGTTCGCAAGGACCTGCTTCAATCACGCTGTCCATATTATGATACCACCAGTCAATCCGGTCATCCGGTTTATTCCAGTCAGGTGTCCAGCCATAATCGCTGGGATAGACATCGGTTGTCAGGCGCTCTTCATATCCATGGAGCTGATCTGCACCTACAAAGTGCATCTTGCCTGAAAGGCAGGTCTGGTAGCCGCTGGAGCGCAGGTAATGTGCAATGGTTGGGATATCTGAAGAAAATTCCGCTGCATTATCAAACGCGTTGATTTTAGAGGGATGCTGTCCCGACATCATGGAAAATCTTGACGGGGCGCATAGGGGGCTGTTGCAGTAGGCGCTGTCAAAAATCACCCCCTTCTCAGCCAGTGCTTCCATATTAGGGGCCTGAACAACCGGGTGACCATAACAGGGAAGCGCATGTGCACCCATCTGATCAGCTTGAATCAACAAAATATTAGGGGTATTGTTCATAAATGATACTTTCCTTTTTTTAAATTCCGTTCATTCTCAAATCATCATGGAGCCGTATTTCTTGCCTGTTCGGCAAGGTCTCCCACGTTTCAGGGTTTGCCGTGACCCATTCGTCGACACGCCGTTCTATGTCTGTTTCAGAGTCTTTATTGTTTTTTTAATTAGGATAGAAATTTGCTTTTTGTCAAGGGAAGTATTGAAAATTATGTTCCTAAACGAAACACGGTCGGGCGAGGTGGAACCTGGATTGGCGGGAAAACTGGGGTTTTTATTGAACATCTTACGAGGCGTAATGAGTGATTCTGACCTTGAAGCGCGCCTTGCAAAATTGGAAGAGGAGGTAAAAAAAACGAATGAATGAGCGGGAACGGAACTTTTAAACTTAGAAAAGGAGATGAGAAAAAATGAAGAAACTTCAAAGAATTGAAGCACTGGAAAGCAAAGTATTTGTAGATACGGAAGCCCTGCCAGAGGGGGTTTTTCTTCACGTTGTCGATGCGAGCAAAGACGCGCCCCCACCCCCACCGGTGAAGGGATGGTCGTATAATGAGCACCGGATTATGAGGGCGGGGAATGAGGCGGACGAAACACTGACAGCGAGGGCGATTGAGCACGCAAGGCCCTTTCTGGCCAAGGGTGCGGTCCCTGTTTTTCGTTCAATAAATGATTGAAGGAAGGTTCTACACAAGGAACTTTTAAACTTAGAAAAGGAGTCGAAGGTTTGGTGATGGATTTGGTGATGGGGCAGGGGTAGGGGCGGATTGGCAGGATATGAGTGTAAACGATAAAATAAGAATGATAAGTAATTTTTTCATAATTTTTGATAGATAGCAGGTATAACATGCTTTATAAATCGTGCGATATGATTTGGATATTCAACGCATTGTTTCATATTTCTTAAAAACGCCCTTCCTGCCCCTTATTCAAAAAAAGATATTTTCTTACATGGTTATCCATAAAGCTAAAGTGATAATGGCCTAAATGGCTGAAGATACTGTAATTTTACTTCAAATCGGCCTTTTTAACAAATTGTCAGTATTTTCAATGCATAACGTAATGTAACTTTCGCTTTATGGATAACCAGATTTTCTTATATACAGTCACCTCAGCCACTACCGGGCTTGTTCAACCACCGGATAAGATCGTGGTTCGCTTTGCTCAAACGATCTATCCTTTTTCGTTAGGCGGCATACTTTCGTTGCCATCGTGCAAATACGAATCTGAACATATTGAAAAAGAACCATCCAATATTTTGTACGATGTATATTGGCCCGACTATAGCGCCGATAACACCCCACCAAGTGCCAAGGAGAGTTCGGCCGGTAAAAGTTCCAAATATTTTCGCCGTGCATAGAAAACACAGCTTGGCATCAACAGTACGTTCCTTTCGTTTAAAAAAATAGCTGATATTCTCGTGAAACTCTCCACGGAAAGTGACGCGCTGCCTACCGCATTGTCCACACGTGCCGAAATAACGGCTATGGAGTAATTCTGTGCTTCGAAGCGGGGGGTTCGGTGAAAGCCATTCGCCACAGTGTTTGCACTTCAACGCTTGGTCTTGAATTTCCTCAGCGCAGAACGGACATTTTTTCATGGGCTCTCTTAGCTCTCTTTCTTGTGGCAACTAACCAACAAACCCCGCGGTTAGCGCAATTTGCCTTTTATTAATGGGTGTTTCA
>CAYQNS010000141.1:0-10245 GCA_964418755.1 uncultured Desulfobacteraceae bacterium | reverse complement strand
ATTTTGCATGGAGAGGTGTTTTTTTACTTGACCTGCCCTTTAATGGGTGACCCCCATTAAGGCGGACTACGAGGCGTTTTTTAAAGATTTTTTTCTATTGGCCCATAAAAACGCAAATTCAACCACCACCATGGCTTTCTTAAATGCTGATTGGCGAGATTTTGAATCCACATCCGCCGCAAAAGAGAAACCCGATAGATCAATCACAATATTCGATTACCACAGCCTTTTATCAAAAACCGGATGGAAAATAACCCATCGAATAGAATGCCCTCTGTCATCTGAACGTCTGAGCGGAAACCAGGTGCAAAGAATGCAGAATAAACGTATTTTAGGGACTGTTGGCAGGACTCTGCTGGTTGCAAAAAGGTTATAATGCCGGGGCTTGTGTATGCTCTGCACTAATGTTCCCCAAGACGTCATGTGCTATTTATATTTTGGTTTGTGTGCTTTGCAAACAACGTCCCCCAGGATGCCCCCATGGACAGGTAATAGTCACCGCGTCGTTCAACCTTGACATCCGTACTTCTCAAATCAGGAGGCAAATAAATCTGGGATGTACGCATCAAGCACATGGCCATGCGAAACAGCGGTGGAAACCACCGGTCCCCTGAGCAGGCAAAAAACAACCCTTGACAACAAAAAAAATTTATGGTTAGCATTTTATGTTAATAATTTTTACATAAAGGAAATTTTTTATGAATCGCTTATTTAAAATACTTTTTTCGATGACGGTGGTTTTGGTGTTTTTCAGTTCCTCGGGCGTTGCTTTTGAAACAAATTCGGCACGAATCATGTCGGCCTGCACTTTACCCGGGGTAAATTTTACTTTGCACTGTCCAAACTGCCCTATCCCTTGTCTCTGAAAACACCCGATGGTGATTTTGCCATTGATCAGGCGCTGCTCAACGCATCGGGCGATGGCGGCCTGCTGAAGGGATATGTGACAGTAGATAAAGGGCAGACGGCCATCGGCGTTTTTGAAGGCGGTTCAATGGTTGTCTCCACTGAATACGGTTCGAGTATGATCTCTTCCGGCGAACAGATGATCATTGCCGCCCAGAATACGGCGAGCGATCCCCAGGGCGCTGTTTCCGGAGGGAAAGATGTCGTCGAGAACCCGCCGGTTAAAGCTAAAAAATTGAGCATGGTTACCATGGGCGCCATTGGTGCCGGTGCCATCGGCATTATCGCTATTGCTGCCGGCAGCGGCGGGGGTGGCGGTTCTTCAGCCGCCAGTCCGAGTGATCCTGACTAAATAACCAGTAATGAGATACGGTTTTTGATCATGCGAAAAATAAATCCGGCGGGGACTTTTAAGTAAAGGGCCCCGCCGGATTTATTTTTCAGACGTATCGTGGTATGGGTGATGAAAGGTTTTTTGATTCCGGTTTTTCCGGAGCCATTTTAATTAGCGGTGCAGGGTATTCCGATGAAGTTGATGCGCTCTTTTTTTTGGATTTTTATTGCCGTTGCCGCACTGGTCATGACCGGATGTGCCGGTAGCGACAAGATTGAAGGCAAACTCGACCATTATGCTGCTGAAAATGAGCATCGGCAGCAAGTCTTTGAGCTGAACCAGAAGCTTTTTGCAACCGGCAATCTGAACAGCGATCCCGGGGACCTGCTCCTGGGCCATGGCGACCTGCTCCAGGTCACGGTTTTTGAAGCCGGTGAACTCAAGACCGAGGTGCGGGTCACGTCACGGGGGTTCATCACCCTGCCCCTGCTCGGCCACCTGGAAGTTAAAGGCCTCACCGCCAGGGAAGCGGAGGTCAAAATCGAGGATCTCTACCGATCCTTGTATATCAAGGATCCCCATGTCAGTATTTTTGTCAAGGAAAATTTCAGCCAGCGCATATCCGTGGTGGGCGAGGTCAAACAGTCCGGCACGTATGATTATAAGTCCAGACAGCGATTGGTGGATGTGCTGGCCCTGGCCGGGGGATTGTCCGAAAATGCGGGCAGTATGGCCCAGATCCGCCGGTCATCATCGAGCCCCGATTCACGGGCCGTCGTGTTGGTGGACCTGGACAGGCTGATCAAGGAGGGTATTGCCGACCTCAATATCGAAATCAACCCCGGTGATGTGATTTATGTGCCGAAAGCCGGTGTCTTTTTTGTGGACGGCGCGGTGCGCAAGCCCGGTCCGTATTCCGTCCGCAACGGCATTGTGCTCACCGAGGCCCTGCATACGGCAGGCGGTCTGGCATCATGGGCCGACGATGAGAAGGTGCTGCTGGTGCGCACCAATTCGGAAGGCAAGCAGGTCGTTACCGAAATCGATCTGAATGATCCCGACTCCCATCAAATCAAAATGCAGGACCGGGACGTGGTCATCGCCAAAGGCAGTGCCTTTGGTAAATTATGGTCCGGTACCAATTTTTCCTTTGGAATCCCCGGTATCATGGGATTCGGTTACAGGGACCCGGAAAGATAAATCCTTCAGCCTTCCACCTAACCTGGCAAAGCCAGAACCAAATTGAATATTGAAAAGTGAAAACTTGTGGTATCGCTTCGCTCTATCTATTTTATTTAAATAACCAGGTTGCATTGTAATCTGCTTAATCTACGGATTAAAATAGACAGAATTCCTTCAATTCTCACTATTCATTTTTCAATTATACCAATCACCTCGTGTTCTGTTTTTTTGACATTAAAAACACAAATTTCAGAATTTAGTTACTAATTACCTGTTTTTACCCCCATGGTCCCGTGAAAATTGCATCCAGGACAAAGGCGGCTGCAGCCAGAAAGAGCAGCAGCCACAACAGCCAGGTGAGCCGGCGCCATTTCCACTGGGGATGGGCCTCTGCCGGTGCTTCCACCCAGCAGCCAAAATTATGGCGGCACTGGTCGTGCAGGCCCCTGAGGGTGGGGTCCATCAGTGTTTTATAGGCCGTGTGCAGTTCGGTAAAGGCCCGGTTACCGGCGTTTGCGCCCCGCCCGCTGTCCGGATGAACCTTCAGTGCCTTTCGGCGAAAGGCCTTGCGGATGGCATCGGGTCCGGCCGTGGGCAACACCCCTAAAATACGATAGTAATCAAGGGGGTATTCACTGCCGGACAAAAGTCCCAACGCCTGGGCCACGGGTATCAGCTTCCTGCGAAGGGTATCAGCATCCATCTTGAGCTGACGGCAAACCCCCTGGATAACGTCCCGGCCAGGCCCCGTCCCCTGTCCGGCCCCCTGGTTGACGATGGCGCGGCACATCACCAGATGGCACCGGTCCCTGAGCACCAGTTGAATCAGGGCCGGTGTATCGCCGATGGGCTGGGTCCGCTTGAGAAACTGGCGCACCGCCACCTGATTTTTTAAAATCTGTTTGTCGTCAATTTGCAAATGGTTATCGGTTAATAGTTAATCGTTATTGGTTATCAGTTATTGGTTATCAGTTATTCGGTACCGGACCCTATTAACTGATAACTAATAACTATTATCACCGTCATCCACCACCGCCGGCAATTTTCCCTTTTTACCATCTCCGTAGTCGCCATAGTATTGATAGTAGCTGCTGTACCCGTACCGTTTGTTTATATTGACCTTGTTGACGATGCAGCCCAGCAGGGTGCCGTGGGCGTTGCTCATGGTGCGCCGGAAATAACGCAGGGCATCCCGTTTGGTGTCTCCCAGGGAGCTGACCAGGACAACACCGCCCACGTGCTGGGCCATGATCAAGGTATCGGCAAACCCCATTTGCGGGGGGCTGTCCATGATGACCCGGTCAAACTGCGTTTCCAGGTCCCGGATCAGTTTTTTGAACCGGTCCGATGCCAGCAGTTCCACCGGATTGGGGGGAATCGGGCCGGCCGGGATCATCGACAGGCGGGGTACGCCGTTGCTGGCGATGAGATTGTCCTTTTTGCCCCCGGCCAGAAAGCTTGAAAGCCCGGGACTGCGCCGAAGTTGGTCTGAATCAAAAACTTTGTGTATGCGCGGTTTACGCATATCCGCGTCCACAAGAACGACATTTTCACCGGCACCGGCAAATGTCAGGGCCAGGTTGGCCGCCAGGGTTGTTTTGCCTTCGCTGGGCTGGGTGCTGGTGATCAGAATGCTTTTGGTCTGGGCCTCTGTGCCGGCCAGCTGGATCGAGACCCGGGTGGTGCGCAGGGCTTCGGACAGGGGGGCCCGGGGGTCATAAAAAAAACTCCTTTCTACGGGATAGCCTTCGGCTCTGCCAATGGGGGCAATCCCCAGAATCGGAATCTGAAACCGTTCGGCGATCTCATCCGGGTTGGTCACCGAATCATTGAAGTATTCGAGCAGGAACGCAAGGCCGACGCCCCCCATAAGGCCGAGGGCAATGGCCAGCAGCAGGTTGCGCTTCAGGTTGGGTTTAAATGGCAGCAGCGGCAGCAGGGCCTGGTCCACGATCTGGATGTTGTTCGAAGAAACCCCCACCATGGATTCGATTTCCTTGGCCCGTTCGAGCAGGCTCTGGTAGATCTCTTTGTTGGTCTGCACCTCCCGCGCCATGATTTTGAACTGGACGGCTTTTTCATTGAGGGTCATGGCCAGTTGCTGCTGGCTGGCCAGCCGTTTACGCAGTGTTTCAGTGCGCATCAACGTGGTCTTGTACTCGTTTTCCAGGGTAAACCCGATTTTTTCCTCTTCCGCCTGAATGCGTTCGGCCAGGCTTTCCATTTTGACCTTCAGCTCTTTTACGGCCGGATACGCTTCGTGAAAGGTGACGGAAAGGTCTTCATATTCAGAGCGCACCCGGGCATAATCAGTCTTGAGCCAAGCGATGATGGTGCTTTCCATTACCTGGGGCAGGTGCGAAGCCCCGTCCAGCCGGGCCTGCTGAAAAACGGCTTCTTTTTTGATGAGATCGGCTTCCGCTTCGGCCAATACCGTGTTCAACTCCTCGAGTTGCCGGTAGACGCTGTTTAATTTGGAATCCAACGAAACGATACCGGCGATCTTGGCAAACCGATTGTGTTCCTCTTCGGCTTTTTCAAGGTCGATTTTGGACCGATCGATCTGCTTCATCAGATATTCACGGGCCAGGCGGGAGGCATCGAGTTTTTTTTCCATTTTCCAGTTTAAAAACTCGGTTGCCAGGGTATTGACGACGTCCTTGGACAACCAGCGATCCGGCGAGGTAAACGAGACGGTCATCAACATGGACGTCCGGCTGGGTTCAACCGTCAGGTTATGGGCGATATAGGCGAGCAGTTTTCTATGTTTCAGCGTCTGGGCCGCTATGACGCCATTATTGCCGGCAGATTTTTTTTCCGCTCGGGGGATCAGGCTCACCACAAGGCCCCTGATCCAGTCTTTGGCCCGGGCCAACGGTCCCGGTGCTGAGTTGTCAAACAGGGTTTTAATGATCACCGGATGCACCTCCAGGTCCAGTTCTTCTGCGACCCGCTGCAGCAATCCGTGGCTTTTGATCAGGGAGACCTGGGTTTCATAAAATTCCCGGGCCCGCATATCAGAACTCACCACCTCCTCAAACTTGGTCACGTTTTGATTTTGGGGTGACACCTGGATGACCACCGATGCCTTATAGGTCTTGGTGGCCGCCAGGGTCAGGACCAGGGTGGAAATAAAGGACAGCATTAAAAAAGCGATGATCAGCCACTTGCGCCGAGCCAGTACCTCCAGATAATCACGCAGGTGGATCTCTTCCTGGTCCCAGCCGATCTCCTGCTGGTTGACCAGGGTTGACGGCAATCTTTGCGAGGATTCGTTTTCTCTTTGCACAGCCCGTTCCGCCAGAAAATTCAGGGCCTCGATCTCTTTCGACATGGGTGACTCCATCTACTGCGTTATAGAGATTTCTACTTAGCCATCTTAAATACTTTTTACGAGTTTGTTATAGTGTGGTGAATTCATAATAACAAGCGTTATCCGCGGGATTAATCTTGATTCTTTCCAGCCTTCCCCAGTGTAAAATGATCCAGCCATACGGTGCCTTTGATGTTGCAGTCAAACCGTCCGCTCTTCATCCGTCGCAGACGCACCACCACGGCGTTGCAGTCCGCTGGCGTCGTGAATTCAAGCCGGCTTGTGTGCCAGTCCTGATGCTCCGGCAGCATTTCGCTCTTCTGGTAAAGCCCCCGGGTCTGAAAAGAATAGACCTCGATAAAGGGCCGCTGGTCTGTGGTCAGGTTCCGGGTTTTGCCCTGGAAGGTCAATTGATACGCCGTGTCCGGTAAAACGGGCACGATCTGGTAAAGATGGTGAAAGTTAACATTCTCCAGCCCCCCGAACCGAACCTTCAGGGCGCTTAGCCCCTCGTATTGCTCCGATGTTACCCGCCGAATTCGCCACAGCAGATCTGATTGATCGTTATACCGCCAGTCAAAGCCGCGTTTCGGGCGCTCGTCTTCAAAACCGGCGTTGGTGATGCCCATGGTGTCGGTGTGCTGCTGCCAGACCCTGCCGGCCTCTCCGATCTTATGGTTGTGCAGCAGAAAATGCACATAGCGCGAAAGGAGCTGGTCATCAAAAAGGTGCCTGCCCGCCATGTCCGTCCATACGGTCATGGCGTCTGCAACCCGTTTAAAACGCATGAGCCAGTTCAGGTAAGCCGTCTTGCCGGCATCATTGAGCACGGCGAGCACTGCTTTGACCTGACCATTGAAATACACATCGGTCATGTAAAACGCGTCATTTAGTTTTTGGCCACGGGCCACCAGGTAATTGACATTTTCGACCAGGATTTTTTCCATGCCCAACTCGTTGGCCAGTAGTGTCTGGGGCCATTTCCAGCGCCGCACATCCCGGGTGAGGCGGTTGACAAAGGCCAGTATTTTACGGGCTGCATCGCTGTTGCCCAGGGCCTGCTCGGCCTGGGCCAGTGCGATCCAGGCATCGATCAGAAGCGGATCATCGGTTACGGCCCGGCGATAATAATTCGCGGCCGCAGGGGCATCACTTCGAAACCAGGCATGCCGCCCATATTCATACTGGGCTCGGGGAAAATCCTGCAGTTGCCGGGCCTCCTTTTCACTGTAGGAAAACGCTTTATAATGAACTCGGCGCAGGGTCCAGGTATACTGCACGAGCCATGCGGCCATCACTACAAGGAGTACGGTGACGGTGAGGCGCAGGGGGATGTTGGAAATTTTATTTTTTTTCATAAATGCCACCACCGCCGTTTTTTACGGCCACAGTTGCCGGGAGCCGGTGCCGTCATATCGATCAGCGGTTCATTTTTCAGAACCCGGCCCGGATTTTCAATGGACAAAAGCGCCAGATTTTCCCGCCCCACCACCTGTTCAACAATTTCAGCCGCTTTTTTGACCGATCCCGCATGCCGATGATTCGGATCATGGCTGTCTGTTGCCAGGCAGTGGATCAATCCGCTTCGGGCCATTTTCACGGCCAGGGCAGCACTTTCACGGCCCTGATACCCCAGAAAGCAGTCCCAGTTGACCTGCAGGTAACACCCCGCCGCCACCAGCTGGTCGGCCAGTTCCGGGTGGTCGCAGATCTGGTCGCACCGTTCCGGGTGGGCCATGAGCACATTGAACCCTTCGGCCCGGATCGCATGGATAACCCGTTCCCATCCCCGGGGCAACAGCTGAAACGGCGTTTCCACCAGCACATAGGCAGAGTCCCCGAGAGGCGCGAGTTTGCCGTCGGTGAGCAGGTGGGGGATGGCCGGATCCAGAGCCACTTCCATTCCGGTAAAAAGTGTCAGGGGAATGCCTTTTTCGAGCAACACCCGGGAAAGGGATGCCGTTTTTTCCCTGATTTTTTCCAATGACGGGGTCCATCGGGTGCCGGTGACATAATGGGGCGTGGCCACCACCTGCCGGTACCCGGCGGCGATATACTGTCCGGCCAGATGCAGGCTCTCGTCGATGCTTTTGGCCCCGTCGTCAATGCCGGGCAAAATATGGGAATGAAGATCGATCATATACGGAGTGCGTTATTGGTTATCAGTTATTGGTTGTTCGTTAAGGGTCTTTGGAGGCAACTGACGATAATAACACTGACGGGTGGAACGAAAAAAAATCGCTTTCCCCTCTGTGCCGTTGTTGCGTTGTTTCCGGATAACCAGTAACGGATAACCGTTTATCGTTTTTGCGGTTCCCTTCAGCTTTAATTTCTTTCCCCCATACCTGCGCATGGACAATAGCGATGAGCATCACGAAATAGGCGCAATTGGCCGGCATCTGCAGGTTGAAATCAAACAGGCTGTGAAAAGCCATGGTTGTCAGGCCGCTCAATGCGCCGGCCCCCACGAGGTAGCGAAAGGGATCCGACTGGATACGCAGACCCCGGAGTTTGCGGAAACTGCCCATGAGAAAAACAAAAAATCCGCCCACCAGCAGGCAAAATCCGGCCCAGCCGGTTTCCACGATCAGCTGCAGGTAGTCGTTGTGCAGGTGAGACACCGTAAGATCGGCTATTGTGGACACATTATGGATGGCAAACACCGGCTTGAAAGTCCACAGGCCCGTTCCCCAGGGATGGGTTTTGATGATGGCCAGGCTGTCGCGCCAGAAATCCAGGCGTGACGTGTTGTTGGGCAGGTTTAAAAACCGCTCGATGATGGAGTCAAAACCGATTTTAAACCCGAAAAACACAACCAGCAGAAAGATGCCGAAAAAGGTCAGATTCACGCTGCCCGGCAGTTTGCTGCCCCCCGAATGCAGCAGCAGGAACAAACAGGTCATTCCGATAAAGGTCGCCGTAATGCCGGCACGGGACCTGGACAGGAGCAGGGCAAGTACCATGAACACCAGCCCCACGGCCAGCAGGAGCTGCAGCTGGGGTCGATCGGAGGCATAAAACGCGCGGCCTTTTTCCCCTCGCCAATTGGCGTTGGACAGGGCAAAGCCAAGCAGCAGGGGCAGCAGCATCTCCAGAAAACCGGCAAAGTGGTTGCGGTTGATATAGGTGCCCCGGGCATCGCCCAGATAAGAATGAATGGTATCCACCCAGAGAACCCCGATATTGGGCACCAGGGCCTGGACCAGGCCATAGAGCGCCTCAAGAGTACCGAGGATAAACAGCATCCAGAGGGTTATCGTGAGAAAGCGGCGGGCATTCAGGTGGGCGCGCAGCACCAGAAAAAAAAGACTCAGACTGAAAAGCAGCATCCAGCGGGCCAGCGACTGGGCGGGGGCGTAACTCACCGCCATTTTAACGGCCGGCAAACCGGTGAAGGTTTGCGTTTCCCCTGCCAGCCGGTTCAGGGTCGGGTTGAAAACAGCCTGAATTGTATCCGGCAAAGGCAGGCACAAAAACAGGGTGAGGGCTAAAAAACCGCCAACTGTAACCACCATGCCTTTCCCCGGCAATAAGGACACGTCCTCAGCCGACTGCCACAGCATCAGGCCAAATGCGGCCATCATTAATGCGGCATAAACCGACCACACCCATGCCTGGACGGCGGCAAATAGAACCGGAACCGTTGCCAGAATGGCCAGAGAGATGTATCTGCTTATCATTATCGGCACGATTTTTTTCCTTGCCCTTTTTTGCGCCAAACCGCAGCGTTTAAAAACAAACCGTAAAACACCAAGCATCATACGGTATGGGGTTCCAGTGTGCAATACTTGAAATCACCGCGCTTGATTTGGGCTTTCTCAGCGCTTCTGCGCGAGCCCCTTTTTTTGTTTTTACCTTTCAGTCAGGAATGCGCCTGAACAATGTTCACAATTCAATGATCCCCAAGCCCGTATAATTGCCGCAGCCCGGCCGTATAAAGGTGCATTGCTGTCAAGGACAAGGCCTTGCATCATTCTTTGTGAAGACCCGCAACATGATGATGTTTGTTTTATTCTGGCGGTTATCGATTAGTTTTTGGATGATGCTTGGCAGCTCAGGAGATTTTTGGACCAGATAGGGGAATTCATCGATAACCAGCGTTGTCCCTTTATTCGTTTGATGTTGCAGGGGCGACAATAAGATTTCCCATGAAGGGTAGTTTGCCTGTCCGAATCCGGGAATTGATATGTCTGTTAAACATAATGTTTAATAGATATATTGCTTGCCGCCAAGCCATTCTTTTCTTCAGGTTCGTTTGTTTTCAGCCAGAAATGTCCCCGAAGATTCTTATCCAAGAATGACCACGAATTATTGATTGATTATTTTTCGTGTAAATCAGTGAAATTAGTGGACCAGTTATCGTTCATCTGCGGTAAGATGTGATCCTTATGTATTCTTGACAACGCCCACCGTTTGTATTACATTTGGCATATGAAGCCAAGCTTTGAGTGGGATGATGGGAAAAACGAACAAAACAAGGAGAAGCATGGCGTTTCGTTTCTTCATGCCC
>CAYQNS010000140.1:0-10350 GCA_964418755.1 uncultured Desulfobacteraceae bacterium | reverse complement strand
TTCCGGACGGTCCAGAATCAGCCAGGCGATATGGCCCTGTTTTTCAACTTTAAAAGGGCTGTTTTTACTCATTATATTCTCCTTCATACGCATTGCATATCTCTATCCCTTTGTTCAAGAATTCGGTGCCGCTCTCCTAATGTCCCGGGATTCACCATCGTAGGGTGGGCACAGCCCACCCTACGATGGTGATATGCCGCTACAGATAACCTGCCCTGGAATATAATTCCCATTTTTCCCTTGCGGGCTTTTCAGCTTTGCGTGAGCATAACCGCTACCCGTTGATCCGGTTCAGGCGATTCAGCAGGTCGTCGGCTTCGGATATGATATCGTCGATAATCTTTTTAACCGGTTTGATCTCATCGATCATACCGACAATCTGACCGCAGGCAATGGGGCTGGCTTCGGGGTCGCCCGAATCATAGGCCAGCTTACCCTTGCCGCCGCCGACCTTTATAAGAATTTCTTCAAAGGATGCGCCCGCCTCTTCAAGGGCGATACATTCATCCGCCAGTTTGTTTTGGGCACAGCGCATGGGATTATTGATGGACTTCAAGATCAATTCGGTATCGGTTTCCTTGGTTTGAAGGAGTTTTTCCTTGATCGCCGGATGGATCGGGGACTCTTCCGATGCAAAAAAAGCCGTTCCCATGAGCACCGCCTCGGCCCCCATGGCCATGGCACCTAAAAAACCGGCACCGCTGGAAACTCCGCCTCCGGCGATCACCGGGATATCGAGCTTTTTGACGGCCAGAGGAATCATGATAAAGGACGCCACGTTTTCCAGGCCGATGTGCCCGCCCGAGCCGTAACCGATTAAAGTAACCGCATCCACCCCCAGTTTCTGGGCACTGACGGCATGACGCACATTGGTAAGCTTGTGGATCACCTTGACGCCGGCCTGTTTGAGTACAGGCATCAGGGGTTTCGGGCTGCGGCCGGCGGTTTCAACTATTTTTACCCCTTCCTCGCACAGAACATCGCAAAAACGCAAGGTACGTTCCGGCAGACCGAATTCGGGAATCATGGACAGGTTAATGCCAAAGGGCTTATCGGTCAAATCCCGCATGATTTTAATCTCTTCCCTGAGGTCTTCCGGCTTATCCAGTGATTCGGCGGTGATAAACCCCAATCCGCCGGCATTGCAGACCGATGACACAAAGGGTGCGCGGCTGACCCACTGCATGCCGCCGCAAAGGATGGGATATTCGATTCCCAGCATTTCCGTAATTTTGGTCGTAAATTTTTTTGCCATTTTTTTGCTCCTTTTTATATTTTTTTTGTATTGGTTCAATGGTTCTGGGTTCTGGGTTCTGGGTTCTGGGTTCTGGGTTCTGAGTTTTGGGTGTTGGGTGTTGGGTTCAAACCATCGTAGGGTGGGCTGTGCCCACCAATAGGCAGAGCGACCCGCCCGCCTCGCCTGAGAGAGAGCGATTGCGGGAAGGAGCGATACCACAAATTTTCAATATTTAATTCTCACTTTTTAATTTCATCTTGGTTGTTTAACAAAAAAAATATCCTGTAACCTTTAAATGATTTCAACCGGTTGGTGGGCACAGCCCACCCTACGATCTACTCGTCATCATCATCGTCATCATCTTCTTCTTCCGGAATGAATTTTTCAATAAATCCGGTATCAAATTCTCCCTTTTGAAAATCAGGATCATCCATTACTTTCAAGTATAGGGGGATGGTCGTTTTCAGCGGTTTTATGGTAAATTCCGCCAGGGCCCGCTTCATGATTTGAATGGTACCCGACCGGGTAAGATCAAAGGTGATGAGTTTGGCGATCAGGGAATCATAATAGATCGGCAGTTCATAGCCCTGGTACAGATGCGTATCCAGGCGCACCCCGAATCCCCCCGGGGGATGATACTCTTTAATTGTTCCCGGACAGGGCATGAAATTTTTTTCGGGATCTTCGGCATTGATGCGGCACTCCAAGGCCCATCCGCGCATGATAATGTCATCAAAAGTATAGCCGAGTTCCTGTCCGGCCGCAAGCCGGATCTGTTCTTTTACCAGATCGATTCCGGTGGTCAGTTCCGTGACCGGATGCTCCACCTGGATGCGGGCATTAATCTCGATAAAATAAAAATTACCATCCGTATCCAGCAAAAATTCAACGGTACCGGCATTGACATAATTAACGGCCCGGGCCGCTGCAATAGCGGCTTTTCCCATGGTCGCTCTAAGTTCGGATGTCAGCCGGGGAGAGGGGGCTTCCTCGATCAGCTTCTGGAATCTTCTCTGAATGCTGCACTCCCGCTCTCCAAGGTGAATAATATTGCCATGATGGTCTGCCAGAATCTGAAACTCTATATGGCGGGGCCTGCGAATATATTTTTCAAGATAGACTTCGTCGTTGCCAAAGGCGGCCCTTGCCTCCATTCCGGCCACAGGGAACTCCTCTTCCAGCATACTTTCATTTTCACAGATTCGGATGCCCCTTCCACCACCACCACCGGAAGATTTAATCATGACCGGATAGCCGATATCGCGGCAAAAGATTCTGGCACTTTCTATACTGTCTACTGCTCCGGGGCTGCTGGGAATAATCGGCACTCCGGCTTCCTGCATCAGCCGTTTTCCGGTAATTTTGTCCCCGGCCAGCTGCAGATTCTCCGGTGTTGGACCGATAAAAACAATTCCTGCATCGACGCAGGCCCCGGCAAAAGATTCGTTTTCGGCAAGGTAGCCATAGCCCGGATGGATGGCCCCACTGCCGGTCTCAATGGCCGCATCGATAATTTTGGGAATATTCAGGTAACTTTTGGCACTGATGGGCGAACCGATACAGATCCGTTCATCCGCCAGTTCAAGATGCCGGGAAGCATCGTCCGCCTCGGAATAAACAGCAACACTTTTTATGCCAAGCTCTTTACAGGCCCGGATTACCCTGAGTGCAATTTCGCCCCGGTTGGCAACCAGAATTTTGCTGAACATATTTTTCCTTTATCTACAATTTCAAATTTCCAGCTTGATGAACTCTTAAAAAACCGTATTTAAAAGGTTTTGTAAGAAGTTCAAATTCAAGGCGCGCAAATTTTGTAATCATGAGGCGTACTGATCGTACGTTGAATGATTGCAAAGTGCAGCGCAACGCAGGAGTTGGACTTTTTACGAGACCGTCAAGTTTCAAGTTTCAATCACAAACATTAACTGCTCATCTTTTAATGCCGTCTCGTTTTCAGGTACTATTTCAACTATTTTCCCTTTGACCGGGCTTTTTACCTTTTGAAAAACCTTCATGGTTTCAAGAAGCGCCAGTACCTGTTTCTTTTTCACCGTATCGCCGATTTCCACATATGACGGCTGATCAGGCGCCGGAGTGCGATAAAATATACCGGACATGGGGGCTTTTACTTCGATTCGCTTTGTCTTTTTATCACTGCTCATATGTTCTCCTTACAAAATTTATTGTTTGTTGTTTGGTAATCGTTCATAGATTCATAATTCACTATTCAAGGTCAGAAAAAGGTATGCTGTCTATTGGTGGGCACAGCCCACCATACGATGACTTCCGAATATATTTTTCATACAAAGTCGCAAAGTTCTCTAAAAAAAATAGTGAGATGAATTTTTCACGAACCTTTGCGCCTTTGCGTGAGATTTTTTTGGCCCTGCCCTTTTTTAACAAGGAGCCGTAGAGTGCATTTTTGCCCTTGGCGGCATGGAGATCTTTTTGGTGCGAACCATGGCAAGGGCTTCAATGATTTTTCGACGGGTCCAGGCGGGTTCGATGACTTCATCCACCACCTGGGCTGTCCAGCTTCCGGCCGCATCAAAAACATCGATCTTTTCGCGGGAACGATTCAGATAGCCCGTGTGCGCATCCGGTTCGATCCCCTTTCCACATATTTCAAAATAATCAAGCGTAGATGCCTCTACGGCAAAACGGGCAATGGGCCAGGCATAGCAGATGTCGGTCCCCATGCTTTTCACCCCGCCCATGATCAGGCTTCCGGCATCGGCATAGGCTTCCCGCAGGATAATGCTGATCTTGGGTATTTTCGCCGTAGCATATACGTCGAGAATTTTGCCCATGTGGCGCAGCAGGCCTTTTTCTTCCTGCGATTCTCCGGCGACCGTGGCCGCTGTGTCCGTCAGATTGACAAGGGGAATATTGTAGGCATCCAACACCTGCAGAAAGCGGTAATACTTGTCACAGGCATTGATTTCATAAATACTGCCCGGCTCCCCGGGGTTACTGGCCACCAGGCCGACGGCTTCACCGTTGAAGCGGCAAAAGCAGGTGATCAAATTTTTGGCATACCCATCCTTGATCTCGAATATTTCTCCATCATCGACCAGCAACTCTATGACATCGTGCATATCATATGTTTTGTCATATTCATCCGGCACGATATCGACAATCCGGCTGATATCACGGTCGATATCATCGGTCACCGGGGCAAACGGCGGCTTTTCCCGGCAATTGGAAGGCAGGTAGCCCATTAGCCGGCGGGTTTTTAAAATGGTTTTTTCATCCGTATCGCCAACGACATCGCAGGTGCCGCTATAGGCCATATGATAGTCTGCACCGCCCACATCATCGCTGATTTTTTCAGAAGTGGCCGCCTGTGTCATTCGCGGGCCCCCGAGCCAGAGATGAGCTGTTTTCCGACTCATCAAAAGAAAATCACAAAGGGTGGGACAGTAGGCCTGACCTGCAATGCAGGGTCCCATGAGAACGTTGACCTGGGGGAACAGACCGGAATAGCGCGACTGCAGGGCAAACCACCAGTCAATGCCCGCAGACGGTACATCCTGGTATCCCAGGCGCCCGCCGGACGAGTCCAGCAGCCAGACCATGGGGACGCCCCATTCGGCCGCCATTTCCATCAATTTTACGAACTTCAGTACATGCTGGGCCCCCAGCGACCCCCCTAACACGGTAAAATCACTGGCGTACACAACCATGGGCCGGCCGTCGACTTTACCGGTACCCACCACGGCGCCGTCGCAGGGAGCATCTGTCTTTCGGCCGTCTATGCGTGCGCCGGTGGTATTGACACAGGAACCCAGTTCGTTGAAAGTGCCCGGATCCAGCAGGCAATCGATCCGTTCCCGGGCCGTGAGTTTATCCCGGCTATGCTGGCGCTGAATATGTTTTTCACCGCCGCCCAGAAGATTTGCCTGTTTTATATCTCGCAGCCGATCAATGGCCGCATTCATTTTTTTCCCCATGGTATCTCCTTTTTGCAACCGTTCACAGTTGCCGGTTCACAGTTTTTCAATAAACTATACAACGATTGGCGTTGCTCATTGTTGCAACATGTTGCGTATTGATTTCAATTTTTGGGTTTTTTTAACCGTGAACGATTATTTCCTTGTTTTATGCGGGTTTGATGAATCTGTTTTTTTTCGGCAAATGTTCCTGTTTTTTTGCAAGAGATTTGAGCGCCCGTATGATTTTCGGCCGCGTGTCCCGTGGATCGATAATTTCATGGGCCGTATAATAGGTCGTCCAGTGCTTGGCCAGATTCATCACGGAAAACTGCTCTCTTAAAATGCCCAGGAACATGCCATAGACTTCATCATAATTGCCCTCTTTTTTTGCCTTGTCCAGTTCTTTATGAAATATCGCATGAACCACTGTTTCCGGACCGGTGGGCGCGAATTCGGCAGTGGGCCATGCATAAACAAAGTCGGGAAACATCTTGGAACAGCCCAGCACGATATTGGCGCCGCCGTAGGCTCGCCGCAGGACTATGGTGATTTTGGGGCAGGTCAGGTGGGAATAGGAGTGAAGCAACTTGGCCCCATGGCGGATAATGCCCATCCTTTCCCATCGGTCCCCCGGCGGGAAAGCGGTTGTATCCACAAGCGTGACCAGCGGAATATTAAAAGCATCCAGAAAATTCATGAAACGATCGTACTTATCCGAAGCGTCCGGTTCCAGGATACCGCTGAGTTCATCAGGATTGTTGGCTACGATACCCGCTACCTGTCCGCCAAAACGGCAAAACCCCACCACGAGGTGAGAGGCGAAATCTTCCTTGAGTTCAAAAAATTCGCCGTCATCGGTAATCTTTTCGATAATCTCATGAATATCATAGGTAAATTTTACATTGTCGGGCATAACGTCCAGCAGTGCTTCTTCCCTACGCTCGGAATCATCACCCGTATTGCTCAAAGGTGGTTTCTCCCAGCAGTTTCCGGGCAAAAATTCCAGCAGTTTCCGGGCTTTATCAATGGCATCTTCATCGCTTTCGGCAATCAGATCACACTGGCCGCTGTTTTCCATATGAAATTCAGCGTTGCCGGCATCTTTCGACTGCTTTTCACCGCCCAACCACAGAAAACCGGAATTTTCATTGATAATCAAAAAATCGGACAGCACCGGCACAGAGGCAAAAACCCCTGTACAGGGTCCAAGCAGCAGCGCAATCCGGGGAACAACGCCCGAGTAAAGGCAGTAGTTTTTGATCAGTGCCCCCACAGCGTTCAGCCCCGAATCCCCGCCCTTTAAGCTGAGTCTCTCACCGGCCGAATCGATCATGCCGATGATGGGCATTTGCCGTTGACCGGCCATTTCCATCAGGTCGGCCAGTTTCCAGGCCGCCTGATCACCCAGGGAGCCCGACATGACTGTAAAGTCAAATGAGTACACCATCACCGGGCGCTCATCAACCGTGGCAAACCCCATGACGATCCCTTCCCCCGGACTGGGTCTGAGCGTGCCGTCAAAGGGCCGGCGGTGGTCCCTGACAACAGAGCCGATCTCTTCAAAGGAACCGCCGTCCACAAGCCGGGCGATTCGCTCTCGGGCGGTCAGCTTGCCCAACTTGTGCATGAGGGCCGCGCGTTCTGTACCGCCGCCCTCCAGGTTTTCCCTGCGGACCGTGGCAAGCTTGTCCATATAGCCGTTCATCCAGGTGCCCATATCAACTTCTCCTTACTATTTTTTGAACCATTCACGGTTATCGGTTCACAGTTTTTTCAACCGTAAACCGATAACTGTAAACCGTGAACCTCCTTAAAAGGCATTCTATCTGTCGGTGGGCACAGCCCACCCTGCGATTGCAAAGGTTGCTTCAACCTTCGGCGTTCAACGACGCTCAATCCCCCTGAAGACAAATTCACAGATATCATCGGTTAGCTGATCCGGGGATATTTCGCGGTCAAAAATGATTTCGGTCAGACAGGCATGCTCAATGGCGCCCAGAATGCCCTGGCGGGCCATCCTGGCGGATATGTCGTCACGAAGTTCTCCTTCGGCAATGCCTTCTTCAATGACATCCAGCAAAACATTGCAGTATTTTTTTACAAATTCATAGGTTTCGCTCTTATAATAATCCGGATAATTTCTAACTTCGATCAATAAAATTTTGGCAAAAATCCGGTTGGTTGCATAGGCATGAATGTGTGCCCAGATCAGCTTTCGGATTTTGTTGCAGGCCCCCTTGATTCCCTTCAGGTCCAGTTCAAATTTACTACAGTACTGTTCGAGGTATTCCCTGAGGATCTGATGGAGCAGATCGCGTTTGCCTTTGAAATATTTATATATAAGGGCCTCGGTGACACCGGCGGATCTGGCGATCTCAGCCGTTGTGATGGCATTGAAATCTTTTTCCTGCAGCAACGCCTTTAACGCATTGATTATTTTAATGCGGCCGGGGGGCATTTTCGGGGGCTTTGGGTTGTTTTCAGGGTAGCTCTTTAGTATAGCATTATCCATTATTGCTTCCTTGTCAAAAGTATGTACCCGTTTATCAGTTCGATATTGTTATCTAAGATGAGCGATTAGCGGTTAGTTTTTAGCAATTAGCACAATAATTTCAATATATTGGCAAAGGTCATCATTTCACTCAATGGGTGATAATCGCATTACTGGTAAACGCCTAAAATATAGGAGCTAACCGCTGAATTGCTAAGAGCTAATCGCTCATCTTAGGTGTAAAGGTCAATTGACCCGCAGATTTCGCAGGTTGAAAAACTATTTCCAACTTTATTTTTTCTTCATTTTCAGAAACATCTTTGCGATTTCCCTGTTTTCCCGGGACTGCAGCATTATCGATTGATGAGCCGCCTCCCACTCCAGGATCTGGCCCAGGGTCATGTCAAAACTGTTTTCCAGCCCTTCTTTGATGAGGGTCATGGCCAAGGCCGGTTTACCGGCCAGGTTTTGGGCCAGATCTTCTACGGTTTTATCGAGATCTTCTTCGGGCACCGATTTATAAATCAGTCCCATTTCGGCTGCAGCCCGGCCGTCGAATTCATCTCCAAGCAGGGCCAGTTCCCGGGCTTTTGCCGGACCTACCAGCCGGGGAAGAAAATAGGTGCCGCCGCCATCCAGTACGGTACCGATATTGACAAACACTTCGCAGAACCGGGCAGTGTGCGATGCAACCACAAAGTCCCCGGCCAGGGCCGTATTTGAACCAACACCGTAGGCCACACCGCGGACCTTGCAAATAATAATCTGGGGCAGTTCGCGCATGGCCATGATCAGCTTGCGCAGACGCCGCATAAACATCAACATCTCGGGTGAATAATCGGCCTGATCCAGAAGAAGCATGTCCGCTCCGGAAGAAAAATGACCACCCGCCCCCGTCAAAATGACGACCCGGATCTCCTCATCGGCCGCTATTCGATCAAGGGCTGCCTGAAACTCCGTAAGCATTTCGCGGTTTACCGCGTTCATAATTCCGGGCCGGTTGAGCGTCAGGGTACATATCTTATCCTGTTTTTCAAACAAAACGATATTTTCAGCCATCTCGTCTCCTATTCAATGTATTGAAGAAATCCTGTCCTATGCCTTCTGTCCCTTGACTTCTGTCCTCTGTCCTCTGCCCTCTGATCTCCGCCCTCTGACCTCTGACTTCTGACTTCTGTCCTCTGATCTCCGCCCTCTGCCCTCTTTCCAATTTCAATTCTCAACCATCAATACCCCGCCAGCTTGGCAATAACATCGCTCATGACCTCGTCGGCACCAGCTCCGATGGATACGATACGGGCATCCCTGTAATATCTGGATATCAGCATTTCATTCATGAACCCCATGCCACCATGCATCTGCAGACAGCCGTCAGCCACCTTACGCAGCATCCGGCTGCCAAAAAGTTTACCCATGGAGATCTCCCGGGTGGCATCCAGACCGGCTGCTTTCAATCGGGTTACGTGGTAGGTGAGATGACGCATGCATTCGATTTCGGTAAGCCAGTCCGCCAGCCGATGCCGCAGCACCTGTTTTTTTATCAGGGGCTTGCCGAAAACGATTCTTTTTTGGATATATTCCACTGTCATGTCGATCATATCCCTGGCAGCTATATAGGAAAAGGGCATGACGGAAAAGCGTTCATGCTGGAACTGTTGCATCTGATAGATAAACCCCTCGCCTTCCTTACCGATCAGGTTTTCCGCCGGTATGCGCATATTGTCAAAAAAAAGTTCGGCCGTATCACTGCTCCGGATACCGAGCTTATCGAGCTTGCGACTGATCTTGAAACCGGGCAGGTCAGTGGGCACCACAAAGAGGCTGAAACAGTGATATCCGGGCTCAGCACTTGTGCGGGCCAGCAGGGTAAGGTAATCAGCCTGGGGGCCGTTGGTGATAAATGTTTTGGAACCATTGATGACATAGGAGTCGCCATCCTTTTCGGCAGTGGTGGCAATGGCGCCGACATCTGATCCGGCCCCGGGTTCCGTAACCGCTATAGCGGTCACCATCTCTCCGGTGATGGCCGGCTTGAGATATGTTTCCTTCAGGTATTCACTGCCGAATTCATGGATGGCAGGGGTGGCCATATGGGTCTGCACCCCGATGGCAATGGGCAGGCCAAACCCATGGATGTGACCGAACTCCTCCATCACAACCAGTTCATACCAGTAATCCAGCCCTTCTCCCCCGTATTTGGAATCGTATCGGATACCCAAAAAACCAAGATCGCCCATTTTTTTAAACAGATCATGCAGGGGTGCGGCTCCTTTTTCTTCCCATTCATCCATGTAAGGATTTATCTCCTTATTCACAAAATCACGGACCGACCTGCGCACCATTTCATGTTCTTTGGTAAAATAGAGCTGCTCACTGGATCGGATTTTACGTCCCATATGGATTCTCCTTTTTAACAATCGCAATCTTTATTTTTAGTAAGAGCCGCTTTCCATTGATATCCGTAAAAAAATAAGGATGGAAAAATTATTCTTGCTTGAATTTAAACTTATTAGGTGTTAAATTTATGAATAATGATTTAGTGATACTTAGTTAGTAAGTGTCACTAACAAAAATGTCAAGCGGTTTTTTATTTGCGTCACAGACAATTATACCTAAGATAAGCGATTAGCTCTTAGACATAATGATTGATAGTGAAGCGGCATGCGATGGCATAGCCGGCAACCCGC
>CAYQNS010000139.1:0-10756 GCA_964418755.1 uncultured Desulfobacteraceae bacterium | reverse complement strand
TCACAATTTCTATAATAGTGGCTTTTAGTGAGCACCAGCTCATTAAAGTGAAAAAAATGGGTTAGGGCTCGCGCAAAAATAACGTAACATTTTAAGCGCCGATACATCCTTGCTTGACTGCGTTGCAAAAGCTCGAAATATCAAGGCAAGCTGTATTATTTGGCTTATCATCAGATGGTTGAAATTTAGGAGAAATTGGAGGTTATCAAGTGGAGAGAATAATTATGCAAAATAGTTTTGATCGCTGAGAATTGGTTTCAGCCGATTAATTTGTTTTGCTTCAGGGCTGTTCATGGCATGCCAAAGATCCCAATCCTGTTGCAAACCCAGCCAAAAATCTGCTGACATACCCAAAACACGAGACAGCCGCAAAGCAGTATCCGGGGTTACCGAACGTCGACCTTTAATAATTTCATTAAGACGCGGATAAGATACGCCCAGACGACGGGCAAGTTCGACCTGTGTCAGGTCAAGCGGCCTAACAAATTCCTCGAAAAGCATCTCTCCCGGATGGGTTGGGGGACGATTTCGAGGAAGCCGCCGTCCGGCAACATCATTAGTGGTAATCTGTGATTTCAATCTCGTATGCATGGCCCTCCTCCCATGTAAAACAAATTCGGTACTGCTGATTAATGCGGATATTGTATTGATTTTCCCGATCGCCTTTAAGGCGCTCCAGTCGGTTGCCTGGAGGCACTTTAAGTTCATGGGACTCTCGAACCCGGTTTATTTGATCTAACTTCCGGCGAGCAACTGGCCAAATGGATTGTGGGCAGCATTTTCGGGCTGCTTGAGATGCCAAACCATCAAAAATATCCTCTGTACCAGCAGACTTAAAAGATTTTATCATTGGTTATATTATAACGGGGGCCATTATAGATGTCAATTAATAAAAAAGAGCTGCTTTGGGAAAAAACATCGATAATCAAAAATAGAAGCAGATTATTATGGATAGTTTTCAATTTACAAGGATAGCATAAAAAGATCAGATCCGGTTTTTTTCAATCTGGATACGATGCTGCCGGCAATGACCCGATGAGATTGACAACCGGACTGCAGAAACTTAACTTTGCAATATGGATGCTTAATGAATTTCAACCCACTGTTTTGATCCGTAAGATGATAACTGTAAACCGTAAACGATTACCATTTGGATTGGAGGCTGCTTGAAAATCGTTTTGACCAATGACGACGGCATTGATGAGCCCGGCCTGCAGGCCCTGGCAAAATGCCTGAACGGAGACGGAGAACTTGTTGTCGTGGCACCGAAACTGGCCCAGTCGGGCGTGGGCCATAAGGTCACCACGGCAGAACCGATCATCGTCGAAAAAATCGGTTCCAACCGCTTCAGCGTAGGCGGCACCCCGGCTGACTGCGCCCGGATCGCCTTACGGTCGATTGCGCCGGATGCCGACTGGCTGATTGCCGGCATTAACCCGGGCGCCAACCTGGGATTGGATGTTTATAATTCAGGCACAGTGGCCGCGGCCCGGGAAGCGTCGATACTGGGCTGTAAATCCATCGCAATCTCCCAGTATATCGCCAAAGACCACTATATCGACTGGAATGTGACCGGTCATCACAGCTCCCCGGTACTGCGTATGCTCACCAACCGGCCTCTCGAAAAAGGTGCCTTCTGGAATGTTAATCTGCCTCACCCGCTCCGGATCGATTCGAAACCGGCCTTCAAAGAATGCGATCTGGACACCACATCGCACCATGTCGGCTATCGGCAGGAGAACGGTGCCTATATTTTTGAAAGACGATTCCACGAACGCCCGCGGGAAACGGGCAAAGATGTGGAAGCCTGCTTCGGCGGCAAGATTTCGATCACCCGAATGATCATTTTATAGGAAACCGATTTTTATGAATCTAAAGACGATCTCCGATGAGCTTGTCAAGGCATTGCGACCACTCAAATTCACGCCGCCGGTAAGCCACGTGTACAATCCGCTGGAATACGCCCGCAAGGCCTTTGACCTCTACATCGAGCGTTACGGAACCGGTTCGAAGGACATCCTCCTGCTGGGGATGAACCCCGGCCCCTGGGGAATGGCCCAGACCGGCATTCCCTTCGGCGAAATCGACATTGTCAAAAACTGGTTGAAAATCAACGCGCCGGTGGGGCGTCCGGTGGACGTACATCCCAAAAAGCCGGTCAACGGGTTCGACTGCACCCGCAGCGAAGTCAGCGGGCGCCGCCTGTGGGGATGGGCCCAAAAACGATTTAAGAGCCCCGAATATTTTTTTGAACGTTTTTTTGTGATCAACTACTGTCCATTGCTGTTTGTCGAAGCCGGCGGGCGCAACCGGACCCCCAACGCCATCCGAATAACGGAGCGCAAGCCGCTTTTGGACGTTTGCGACCGGGCCCTGCAACAAACCGTTGCAGCCATGAGCCCCCGATTTGTGGTGGGCGTAGGCGAATTTGCCGCAGCCCGTGCTCGTACAGCTCTTGAAGAAACGGATATTGTCGTGGGCCGCATCAACCACCCCAGCCCGGCCAATCCACGGGCCAACAAGGGCTGGGAAGCGCTGGTGGAAAAAGAAATGGCGGCCATGGGAATCCGTCTCGAATAGCTTGATTTCCGATCCGCCTGGCCGATTTATTTGGCAAAAAAGGTGGTTACGCTTAGCAAAAGGATCGATTTTAATGAATTTTTTCAGCGGAATACGCTATAATATGAAGGGCCTGAAGATGGGTGTCAAAACGCCCAGGTTGCTGCTGCTGGGAATGGCCCGCTTTGCAGCGGTAATGATCCTGACGGTTTTTTCCACCGGGTTGCTGCTGGTGTACCATGAACAGATCCTGAATGCGGTCTGGGCCAAACCGGAAAGCCTCTGGATCGTCTGGCTGTGGCATGTCGGCGCATGGTTGCTTACCCTGCTGCTGGCAGGGCTGGCGGCCATATTGTCCTATCTGCTGTCACAAATCCTGTTCAGCGTTGTCATCATGGATTATATGTCCCTGATTACCGAACGAATCGTGACCGGCCGGGAGCAAACACCGGCCGAGACATCGCTGCCGCGACGATTCTGGTTTTTGATTCGACAAGAGATCCCCAGAACCGTTTTCCCGCTTTTGCTGATACTGATTATTTTGATTGTCGGAGGGTTGACCCCTCTGGCACCGGTGCTGACCCTCCTGTCGGCCGGCGTTTCGGCCGTATTTCTGGCATGGGACAACACCGACCTGATTCCGGCCCGGCAGATGGTCCCCTTTAACCGCCGGTTTGTACAGTTGTTGAAAAGCCTTGGGTTTCACATGGGATTCGGCATCCTGTTCCTGGTTCCGGGACTCAATATACTGCTTTTGTCCTTTGCGCCGGTGGGGGCGACATTGTACCAGCTCGATAAAGCGAAACGCGAAAGACCCAACACTTGATGCGACCGATATCCGCCCCTTAGATTGCGCTATCTTCTACACCTGGTTTTGCCTTGCTTAGACGATTTGTAGGGGCGTGATCCTGTCAAGCTGGAAATTAAGCGCCGGAGCTGTTCTTTTTCTCCTGTTCAGCCATATCTTTCCTGACTTGATCCATATCGAGTTCTTTAACCTTTTCAATTATCTCTATAAGACCCTGTTCCGGAAGCGCACCCGGTTGCATAAAAACCAGTGCTTTTTCACAAAAAACAGCCATAGTAGGGATGGAGCGAATCCCAAAAGAACCCGCCACTTGCTGCTGAAGTTCAGTGTTGCATTTGGCAAAGACAATATCAGGATACTGTTCTGAAGCCTTTTCAAAAATAGGTCCAAACATTTTGCATGGACCACACCATTCCGCCCAAAAATCGATAATCAAAATATCGTTGTTTTCAATAGACGAATCCAGGTTTTCCGAAGTAAGTTCTATAGTTGCCATATGTTGGATTCCTTTCCCGACAGGTATTGTTAAAATACAAATTATTTTAATATGATAATATGCCCATTTGGGATGTCAAGCGTAATTACAAAACTTTAACCCTGAAGCATAAATAAAAAACACGAATCTCAGAATTTAGTTACTAAATGGCCACCGAACCGCCGCGAGATAACCACTCGTCAGGGGCGGCCCAATCGGCTGCTTTCCACGGCATATTTTCCGGTCGCACCAGGTGGATGATATCCCTGAAAAAAGCCAGTCGCTCAGCGTCGGTCATGGGAATAAAAGCTTCGGCGATGGCCAGGTTCTGTTCGAGCTGGGCCATGGTCTCCATTCCAACGATGACCGTACTCACCGGCAGGCTGAGGGTGTAGCGCAACGCCCGCTCCACGTCATGAGTCAGACTGCCCAGCCCGTAAACCTTCATACCGATGGTGGCTACACCCCTGGCATTGGCCACAGGCAGGAACTCCTCGGCAAAACTGAGCATTAAATGGTCCAGGGCCGACAGGGCCATCAATGCGCTGTCAAAGGGAAACCGGTCAAGGGCTGTAACCAGCAACTGTGGATCGGTGTGGCTGCTGATGCTTATATTACGGACCAGGCCTTCTTCGCGGGCCCGAATCGCTGCCTCAAGGGCACCGCCTTTGCCGGTAAAGGCATTCAGCCGGTCATTGTCAGTAACGTTGTGCAGGCGCCATTCGTCCACATGGTCTGTCTGCAGACGATCGAGGCTGGCCTCCAGTTGCCGGCGTGCAACATCTGCACGGGTATCATAGGTCTTGGTGGCAATCCACATCTCGGCCCGACGGTGCCTGGCGACCTTGCCCAGGCGCTCTTCAGCCTGACCGTCCGAATAAAGCCAAGCCGTATCAAAATAGCGGATGCCTCGGTCAAGGGCGGTATTGACGATTTTAATCGCCGTCTCTTCGCTGCAACCATGGCTGTCCACAATCCGCTGTCCACCGAAGCTTAAAATCGGAAATGTTTCACCTGTGCTGCCAAAGGGTCGAGTCTCCATGATGTCCTCCTGTGTGGGATTGAATAATAAGTGTTCTTTACAGAGTTCCGCCTCTTATATTGAGCTATCTTCTACCCCCGGCTTTGCCTTGTTTAGACGATCCATGGGAGCGCGATCCTGATCGAGGCTGCTTTTTCCCTGCCTTATTATTTCTCCGGCCGGATCGGGATTTCAATTTTGATCCAAAGCTTTTACCGGAGCCTGTAGTTTTCGCAATGCGGGTTTTCGAAAGCTGCTTTGCAGACTTTCTTCTGTCGACCATCTCTTTTAAAGCCTCGTCCGCCTTTTTTTCGCTGGACGGGCTGCCGGGACGAAAAAGAACAAAATCCGGAACTGCGCTATCCTCTGTATAGCCGTCAACTTTTTCCATCGGGATCTTCTGCTTCAGCAGTTTTTCAACAGCCTTAAGATGAGGCTTCTCATCGTGACTGACCAGGGAGACGGCAATACCGCTTACGCCCGCACGGCCGGTGCGACCGATACGGTGAACATAGTCCTCGGGGCTACCGGGCATATCGTAATTGACCACATAGGGCAGATTGCTGATATCCAGACCCCTTGCCGCCACATCCGTTGCTACAAGGGTGCGGATCTCACCGCTTTTGAACTCTTTAAGGGTACGTGTCCGGAAAGACTGACTCTTGTTGCTGTGCAGGGCAGCGGCACGGATTCCTTTTGCGACAAGTTTCTCCGTGAGCTTGTTTGCCCCGTGTTTTGTGCGGGTAAAGACCAGTATCCGGGTCCAGTTCCCCCTGATAATCAGGTGAATGAGAAGGGCCCGTTTATTTGATCGGTCCACCATGTGCACCTTCTGGACAACTAATTCCGCCGCCGTATTGCCGGGCGTCACCTCGATATATTCAGGCTCCTGCAGCATTTTTTTGGCAAGATCCCGGATCTGTCGGGAGTAGGTGGCGGAAAACAGCATGGTTCTGCGTTCAGATGGAACGAGATCGATGATCTCGGAGATCTCATCACTGAATCCCAGATCCAGCATTCTGTCCGCCTCGTCGAAAACCAGAAACTCTATGCGGGAAAGATCCAGATGCCTCTGGCCGGCAAGATCCAGCAAACGGCCCGGCGTGGCCACAAGAATATCAATGCCCCGCTTCAGCCGATCGATCTGGGGGTTGATGCGAACCCCGCCGTAAACCACGCTGCATCGAATGGACACCCTCCTTGCATAGGCCTTGATGATCTCTCCCACCTGAAGCGCCAGTTCCCGCGTGGGGGTCAGGACAAGTGCGCGGGGGTGTCGCCCTTTGCCGGTCCGGCGACTCAGGATTTCAACCAGAGGGAGTGCAAATGCGTCTGTTTTTCCCGTTCCGGTCTGGGCCCGGGCAAGGATGTCCCGTCCGTCGAGAATAACGGGAATCACCCCGGTCTGAATGGGGGTGGGGGCGGTGTATCCCCTGGCTTCAACGGCTTTAAGCAGTTCGGCCCGAAGGCCAAGTCCATCAAATGACATATAATAATCCTGGATGTTTTCTCAAATTCCCACCAATCCATTGGAGTAAAAATTCATGTTCCTCATTTTTTGAATCTTGAATTGCAACCAAAAAATCGGCGTATCCTCAAATGTCCCCGCAGTCCTAATGCAATGGCTTTCACTCTTTACCACAAACAAATAACCTTCTTGCCATCTTTCATTCTCGCCCTTACCTTCTCCATATGTCTTAATGCAGCAATTTCTCTTTCCAAATCGCTTGATTTTATATGAAGCAATTCCGTCAGAACGTCCGGCTCTGTACCTCCTGTATCCTCCAATATTTTTAGCATCCTTGCTTGAATTTCATTGAACATCGCTTCTTTGCCTGAAAGAGATTTTGCCGTATAAACTGCCCAGGGATCACAAGCACGAGCAGGAGATAAAACATCCATGTAACAATCTTCGCATAATATCTGTTCATGATATTTCATTTCCTCTCCCTTTTGAATCAGGCTTCCACATCTATCACATTTCATTGTTTACATCCCCGCCTGAAATCTTCTAAAAAATGCCTTTAGAGAATTCTTTTGCCTGTCTTGTCACCGAATTGCTTTAACCCCAAAATTGAATTATGCTGCAAATCTTCGAAAAGACGTTTTTTTCAGATACATACTTTGGAACAACGCCTATTGTACAAACTGCACCACCCTGCCTCAATTTGCTGCTAATTGCTGAACAACCTCCGCTTCGGAACTATCCGCATGAATAGTTTCAGAAATCACTTTGTTGGTAATCTCGTCCAGATAAGACTTAAGCGTTTTATCGAATTTTTCAAACTCCGGCCAAAGGGTTTCATCAACAAACGTTTTTGAGACCTTCGCCATGACGGTTGTATATCTTTGCCGATAATAACGGTACGGTTTGATATTATACCTTCGAAGAAGTGCCACAAAGAGCTTCCTTGTCCACATGTTCGACAGGGTAAATTTATATTCAACAGGAGGATCAATTTCCTTAATTTCTTTTAGCCGTTCTTTTATTCTTTGAAACGCGTTAAAAGCCGCATCCTTCTCACCTTCTATAGTTGCTCCTGCAAAAAGAGCCTCGATCAGTTTCATTTTTTCGATTAGTTTTGCTTCATTCATTCCATATCCTTGATATTATCTGATAATTTTAATAAAATTGGCAAATAGTTTGAGAAATCAATTTCAGCATCCATAAAACAATCATCGTTTATCTACCCATCATCCCGAGCCATACACCTCCGTTGCGGCGCCGGATTAATATCCTGCCAGATTTTTTTCGTTTACCAAAATACAGGTATAACCGGTATAGGCATATCCGGCAAGTCATTTCAACCCTGTTTTTCCAAACATTTTCATGCCCCATTTTCAGCTTTTTGCGAAACCCGGAGGTGCAGAGTTTATGGCCGGCAAACCGTTGGGAAGCTACCGTCGTTGTCTTCATTGAGTCAATTCCCTTGTGCCGAAGTTATCGGAAACTGTTTCTTTTTCGCCAAAAAATAAGGGTTGAATACATGTATAACAAATAAAAAGAATTGCGGCATATCAGCATTGATTCCGGTATTGATCCGCGTGGATTGGCAGTTCCCTTGAAATGTGTGCAAAAATCGTAACCTAAAGCGCAAGAATGCGCCTCTTCTTTTGGCAGTGACGGAGATAAAATCAGCTAAATTCAATAATTGAGGAGAATCGAAATTTCGGCATATTTTTTGCGTTCTTAAGAATAAAAACAACTTAAGGTGAAGGCATTATCCTCATAGTGTTCGAATCGATTAAAACTGCTGCATTATTTGATAACGATGCCATTTTTTAAGGTCTGGAGGAGGGTTGATTTCAATGAAAATAAAATACGATTCCGAATTCCCGCCCAATGGGGAGTGTCGCTTAAATGTTGAAAGGCGAGAATTCTCCTATTTCCAACATATACCGGAACGAAGATCCGGACATAATCGCAGAAGAAGCGCTGAAGCCAACTACAGCAAGGCAATGCCGAGCGCACTGATCCTGTCTGGTTATACGCCGAAAGATGTTCAGGGTACAGTTGAATTTTTACATCCTATTTAAATTCCGCGGTAAGCTATAGGATTACCAAAGTAGGTGCCAAGTAGTCTCAAATTGTTTACAACCCCGGCTCAAAGCGAGTTTAAATAAATGTACCGCATCGGGTCCGGAAAAAAACAGCGCCCGGCTTTTCCGGAAACCTGTTTCGATCCGCAATTTCCCGTCCCTATTTTTCCCATCTGCTCTGATGCCTGATTCAAACCGGTTTCAACAACACAATGTATTCTCCCCCCGGTTCAACGACATGCCATCCCTTTTATATGCATCCGTTTCTGTTTAACAAACAGGGGTCATCGTTTTGCCTTTCAACTTGGATCGTAGAATGTTCTATTTTGAAACGCTCATGTAATTGCCCCTGGAGTTTGGGCAGAAAATTATTTGCCAAAGGATAGTCATCTATAATCAAATGAACAGACAGGGCAACCTCCGTTGTACTCATGGGCCAGACATGCAGATCATGAATCTGAGAAACGTTTTCAAAGTCGGTTAAGTATCTTTTTATGCCTGCTATATCAATGCCTTCAGGAACGGAATCAATAGCAAGATTCATAGAATCGCGGAGCAAAGACCAGGTACCGGCAAGGATGGCGGCTACAATTAGAAGACTGATCAGCGGATCAACAAACAACCAGCCTGTAACCATGATAATGACACCCGCCAGGACGACACCGAATGAGACACCTGCGTCGGCGGCCATATGGAGGAACGCCCCCCTGATGTTCAAATCGTGTTTCCGGCCGGAGACAAAGAGCAACGCCGTGATTGTATTAATCACAACACCAATGGCAGCAACCACGATAACGGTCATTCCCTCAACCGGTTTTGGATCGAAAAATCGACCGATGGTTTCCCATGTAATGCCACCCAGCGCAACAAGCAGCAATATTGCGCTGGCCAAAGAAGCCATTACCGTTACCTTTCGGAAGCCATATGTCCTTTTCTCTGTTGCGGGTTTTTTAGCCAGTAAAGCGGCACCCCAGGCGAGTAGCAGGCTTAGCACATCGCTTACGTTGTGCCCGGCGTCTGCTATCAGGGCCAAAGAATCTGCCGCAACGCCATAACTTACTTCAATGACAACGAAAATGACATTGAGCAGAACGCCTGCAGCAAAGGCCCGATTGTAATTGCTTATTGTATGGTTGTGATCATGAGACATATTCATTCACTCTTTATGAAGGTTAACGCCGCCGGCCCCTGGGTAACAAGGCTTTTTACGCCCGCTGATTTTGTTTGTGTGCGCCCGGCATGAGCATGGTAAACATCACTCGGTGACACGGTATAACCAGCGCTACAGGGTTCTTCCTGTTGGCCATACCAACAGCTATTGCCGCTTTTTCATGGCCGGTGGCTTTGGCGATATCCTCTTTCCTATTATAAATTCCACAGACATAACGTAGCATAGGCTCTGTATGGCCGCCAATGCTCGGCCATGTCTGTAATCTCCTTTTTTGACGGGAGCCTGCCATCTTTTGCCAGTGCTTTGACAACGCCCAAATCACCGGCAGGAAAGCTGTCGACCATACCCAGTCCTCTCATCGCAACATAATTGACAGTCCAGTCCCCGATTCCTTTTAGCGCTGAAAAATCTTGATGAAACTGTTCAAACGTCTGATGGGGCGTTAGTTTGACATCTTTGTTAAGAATGCTTTGGGCAACGGTTTTGATTGTTGCCTGCCTGGTTTTGGTTACCCCAAGCCCGTCAAGCTCCAGACTCAATAATTCCGATGGATTTGGAAAGAAACAATCCAGCCCATGGGGGAAGATGTTATCGCATTTTATTGCAGCTTTCCCGGCGACTCTTGCCGCTAAAGTCGTAGCTGCTTTTACGGATATCTGTTGCCCGAGTACTGCCCTTATAACAAACTCGAAGGGATCAAATGCCGCGGGCAATCGCGGAACATGTCCGTTCACCATTCCTTTTGACAGAAGTTTATCTTTTGCAAACCTTTCATTTATGGCTGTAAAGTCGGTATCAAGGTCAAAAACCTTACGGACTCTGTTATAAATTTCCATGTAGCATTTTATGTCGTCACAGTCTATTTTCAATTCCAGAGCGGATTGTTCAGAGCTGTCTGCCACAGTAAAAAACCCTTTTGCATTGTCCGTCCTGAATGTTCTGCCATAGCTTTTTTCCGTAACCACTTCGACACCTTTCATCTCTCTGGGTTTCATGAAAGACAGTGTCTGCTTGAAATTAAACGGCTTTTTGTATCTCAATAAAAGCGTCGTGTTATCGGGTTTGCTCATTTCGTTGAATGATTCTTTCCTGACCATAGTAGTATTTTTCCAAACACCTCTTTAATACTAAGATGAGCGATTAGCTCTTAGCAATTAGACATAATGATTGATAGTGAAGCGG
>CAYQNS010000138.1:0-10823 GCA_964418755.1 uncultured Desulfobacteraceae bacterium | reverse complement strand
CTCGTCCCTTGCGCTTCTTCTCTTTGCCATCATTACCCACTCCTTTTTTATCCCACTCCGGTTGCTTTGATGATGGCTTATTTGCATCCATATTTACAGATTTGATTTTTTGATCTTTAAACCGTTCCTGCAGTTTTTTATTTTCTGCTTTAAGTTCCTTGTTTTTTTCTTCTAATTCGATATATTGCTCCCGTAGGCTTTGAATCGCCCTTAGAAGTCTGTTCTTGGATAATTTTGATAAAACTGCGTAAGTGGATGACAGGATGTCTTTTATGTTCATCGGATGCCCTAAAGTTTAAAGTGATTTAGCATTAGATACCATATACAAAAATAAATGTCTCCCTTTTTCTGAAAAATCTGAATTTTTTCTGAAATTAGTTCGAACTTAAAAAATTTTTGAATGAATCGAAAAAATACCTTTATGAGGTGAGACATCAACGCAAACCACCTCTCAGAGCAGCAATTCTCATTATGGAACAGAGCAATGCTCAAATCCTTAGACCGTCTGTTTGTGCCAACGTGTTTTCAATAGGTTACGAGCCACAGAAGTCGAATTGAAACCATAATGAGAATTGCTGCTGAATGATAGAACAAATTGACATAAAACCGTTATCTATGCTTTAATATTACAATTATTATTTATATAATCTGTTCAAATGTTAATCTTTCGTTTTGTGAAAGGTTCTCAATTAGCTATTCGGCATTTCTGAAACCGTGGCAATAATCTTCAAAAAAAGGAATTATCGAACCGGTGGACCCGAGGGGTAAATTCAATGCCAAACAAAATAAGCGCAACCAGATTATCTGCAAATATCCTCAATTATTTTGCGGCATTCACCGAAACAAGGTTTAACTTCAGAACACTCATAAATTACAGGTGGACAAATAATGAGCTGACCCTTGATTTGGGGATATTTCAGGCCTTTCAAAATGAACTCCTGCAAAGAATAAAGAGTGGCGACAGAACTCCTCTTACCGTAAAAAATAATGAACACGTTCTTTCACTTTCAGGTGATGACGTCCTGTTGGAGATCAATAAGGCATTATCCGATAAATTTGGTTTTTGGCAAGGTTGCTGATACCCATTATTTTTTGTTCAACCCTTAAGCGAAGGTCTTTTAAAGCTTACTCGCAGTTTCAAGAAGGGCTCTCCGGGGTACTTTCATTCGGAATCTATGGAAACCGTCGGTTTGTCTCAAAATAAGTTATGATACAGGGTTGTATCACAAAACAGAAAATAGAGACCCTGCCGGTATTCGTCATATGTTGGTCCATGCTGTGAATGAATAAACTGACCCAATATAAAAACATGCATTATTTTTGTTGCCGATGGCGATGAAACATCCCGCCACGCCCTTTATTAAAGGTCTTATCAGAAACCCGGGGAATCCGGCAAATAGGGTGCAGTGAAGGCCCCTCGCCGGCATTTGGCATGCCCTGCCGGCCAGTGCCGGGACATCGACAGGTTTTGTCACCTGGTATTTCTGGCACAAATATTGTAATGTTTTATGTTCAGGCCTGTGCCTGTCCGTCCAGAAATTCATACAAGATAAACCAAACGCTTTAAGGAGGTCGTCCATGGCTCAAACAAAATTCAAAGGAGAACCCGTTCAAATTTCGGGGAATTTACCCGGAATCCATACAAAAGCGCCGGGCTTTTCACTGACCAGAACCGATCTTTCCCAGATTTCATTGGGAGACCTTGCCGGGAAAAAAGTGGTTTTGAACATTTTTCCCAGTGTGGATACCCCTGTCTGTGCAATGACGGTCCGTAAATTTAATGCTGAAATTGACCGTCACAAAAACGCTGTGGCCGTATGCGCTTCCATGGACCTGCCGTTTGCCCATGCCCGGTTTTGCGGTGCAGAAGGGCTGGAAAACGTCATCAGTGCATCGGCATTTCGCAATCCTGATTTTGGCAGGGACTATGGCATCCGCATTACCGATGGCCCCCTTGCCGGATTGTTTGCCAGAGCGGTGGTGGTCATCGATGAGGGCGGAAATGTCATTCATTCTCAGCTGGTCGGTGAAATTTCAGCGGAACCGGATTACGACCAGGCCCTTGCTGCCCTGGTGACGCCCCCGGAACTTGACGTCTGTGTGGATAGCCCCACAGCCGAACACGCCAGGGGGCTGAACATTGACGAACCGTGCGACGATGGCCGATCCGGGCGTTGAGACAGGGCAACGACACCGGCATCAATTATTTGACCCTGGTCACCGGGGACATCGCTGAAACCCTCCGGCATTACGTCATTGTTTGAAATTTTCGCATGAATCGCCGGTCAATATAATCCTTGACCCAGAAGGCCGGTCTGCCGCCGAACAGTATTCTGCCCTTGCGCAAAATGCCGGTGCCGTCCCCCAGGTTGAAGGCCAGCAGGTAATCCCCGCCCGGATCAAAGGGTAAAAGCGCTTTGCCGTCGAGGGCGGCCATCAGGTTATGGTACAGTATTGGATTCTGGCGCACCGCATACACACCGACTTTGTTCAGGGGCTGATCTTGAAAGTGGATACAGTCGCCGCCGCCGAAAATTTCGGGAAAATCAGGGCACTGCAGGTATGCATTGACCCGAAGACCACCGTCCGGGCCCGTGGGAAGGTCCGATTGAACGAACAGCGGCGATGGTTTGACGCCGGGGGTCAGGAAGATAACATCAAAAAAACGACTCTGGCCCGCATCGGACACAACCCTTCCGGCGGCAATCTGTTTGATATACCCTTCTTCCCGTATTTCGATGCCCCGTCGGGTTAATGACCTCCTGACCCGATCGGCGATGGGCGGCGGGAAACGGTGCATAAACCCCCGGCCGGCAAACAGGGTGATCTCAGGCATATGCCCACCGCTGTCTTTGAGCAGGCGCCAGGTATTGCCGGCAATCTCAGCTCCGGAAGGGCCGCCGCCGATGATGGCCACGTGCCGGCCTTTCTGTCCGTCAAGCATAAGCAGTTGCTGCCGGGCTGCCAGAAGCCGTTCTATGGGTTTTACGGTAAAGACAGCCTCCTGGTTGCCCGTTATCTCAGGTTCGGGGACATAGCTGCCGACATTGCAGGAGAGCACATCATAGGCGATAATCTGGCCGGCGGCCAGGTGGATATTTTTCAATTGCGGATCAATCCTGACGGCCTTTCCTGTAATAAATTGACCTTTTTGCCCTTCTACACCCTTGCGGGTATCAAACCGGATTTCTTGGGCACTATAGGTTTTCGAGAGCATACCCGGCCCCATGCCCGAGTAATAGTGGTAGGGTGACGGCGCGATAACCGTAACGTGGTGCCCCCTGGCGATAAACCGGTTAAGGTTGGCCAAAACCACCATGTGGGCGTGTCCGCCCCCCACAAGTACGAGTTTTTTTTGCATAAGACACCTTTTCTTTTGGGACGGTTTTCGGAAAAACCAATTTGATCAGCCGTATGGGTTTGATCGATGCAATCTGCACGCCAGGTTTAGGGTTGGCATGCGCTTTGCTGCTTTTAATTGGAAAAAACCTGCAACGGAGGGGACGATGGATTTAAACGAATACAAAGAAATTATCACAGGCGCCATCAACAATGAAATTGAGGCCCAGGAATTTTACGAAGATGCGGCCCGGAAGCTCTCAGACCCTTATCTTCGGGAGATGTTCGGCAAATTCGCTGCTGAGGAAAAAAAACACCGGGAGATACTGAAAAAAATTTTTAGCAGCGATCGTATTGAACGATATTTCAACGAAGATAGAGATTACAAGGTGGCTGAAACGGTCGATACACCGGTTCTTTCCACACAGATGACACCGGCGGATGCCATTGCCCTGGCCATGAAAAAGGAAGCCGAAGCCATGGTCCAGTACACTGAAATGGCGGCAGCGTGCAGTGATACGGAAATAAAAGCGGTGTTTCTCGACCTGGCCGCAATGGAGCGGGAACACAAATTCAAACTGGAAACCGCGTTTGTGGATATCGGCTATCCGGAGGTATGGGCATAGATGGCAAAGCTGCTCTTTGACGAAAGCATCATCGATCACCTGGACGTTGAGTCCATCCTGTTTTTAAGTGAGCGGCTCCGGCAGATGCTCTGTGAATAACCCTCTGCCGGTCCATAAAGATAGCGCTTTTAACCATAGCTTTGAAAAATGGAGGACGACCCATGGCTGAAACCAAATGCCCGGTGTGCGGGTGTGAGACATTTTATGTCAAAAATCCGGAAGACGAATATGACCTTTACGAATTCCAATGCCGGGACGGCAGCATCCGTTTTGATCCTGATGTCGATGCATCCGGTTCCCCTTCAATAGACAACGGCACGGAAACCTTTTGCAATGCCTGCAACTGGCACGGCGGTTTCGGTACCTTGAAGCCGGAAAAGTCATAATCATATGTTTTGACCGGTGTCTTTTTTCGGGGATCCATCGGACAGGTTGTCTGAGACAACCTGTCTCATCTCCCCATGAGGCGGGTCATGATATTATATGAAAGTCGTGAGCGCTGAGTTTTGAGTTGTGAGAAAGAAAGGATTGTTCTGCCGCCTCATTACCCATCATTTTTATTCGCCAAAGAAAACCCGGCCCCTGCGTGTATGCAAAAATAAAGCCCTGTTTTTTCTTCAATATTATTTGGCACGGAAATTGAATTATATTCTTAAAATAAAAACAGGCAATTTGTTTTAATTTACAAATACTGCCTTATCTCCATGAAGGGGGGAGCCCATGGACCAAAAAGTACTCGTAGCCTTTGATGATTCGGAAAATGCAAAACGGGCGGTGGCGTTTGTGGCTCGTTTTTTTTCCACGGAGACCCAGGTGACGCTTTTTAATGTGGCCCAGGATACCGCAGCCCTGTGTGAGATGAACAGCCCGGAACTGACCCCCTATTTCACCTCCCAGCAAACACATTTCTGTGCCCTGGAGGATAAAAAAAAGGCCCTTGTCAGCCAGTCCATGGAAGATGCAATTAAAACTCTAATAGATGCCGGATTTGACCGGCAACGCATTACTCTGAAGGCAGACGTGAAAAAAAAGGGCGTGGCCAGGGATATTGTCAATGAAGCCCGCTCCGGTTATGATGTCATTGTCCTGGGCCGAAGAGGGGTGTCCGGCATCAAGGACTTCATCCTGGGCAGTGTCTCTCAAAAAGTGTTTCAACTGGCCAAGGATCTGTCCGTTCTGGTTGTCAACTAGTGGCCATCCAGAAACGGTCTTTTCGCTCAATCTTTGCGTTATACACAAAATTTGGTGCCATACCATGAAACTGCCCCAAGCTTTGAATTTTGAATTTATCGATGCCCAGTACACGCGATGGAAAACAGATCCCAAGGCCCTGCCCGACGACTGGCAGTTTTTTTTCGAAGGATTTGAACTGGGCGTTGCCGGTGCAGCGCCTGCCGGCGATTCACGGCAGGGTTTCAAGCAGGCCCGTGTGGAAGAACTGATTTACCGGTTCCGCGATCTTGGTCATCTGCTGGCCTGCATGGACCCTTTGAGTGCCTGCCCGCTGGACCACCCCCTGTTGACCCTTGAGGCTTTTTCACTTTCACCAGAAGACTTGCCCGAAGAATTTTTTACCCCCCAGCTTTCCGGACGCGAAAAAGCCCCCCTGGCCGAGATCCTTCAGATTCTAAAAGGAACCTACTGCCGGGATATCGGTGTTGAGTATATGCACCTTCAGGACCCGGCCGAACGGCGCTGGCTCCGGGAACGCATGGAACCGGTGCAGAATAAACCCGTTCTTTCCGCACAAAGGCGGATTAAAATTTTAAACCTGCTCACCGCTTCGGCACTTTTTGAATCTTATTTGAACCGTAAGTATACCGGTGTGACCCGATTTTCCCTTGAAGGCGGCGATGCGGTCATACCCCTGCTCGCGACTATTGTTCAAAAATCGGCCCAAAACGGGGTAAAGGAGATTATCCTGGGGATGGCCCACCGGGGACGCCTAAATGTTCAGGCCAATATCCTCAAGCGTCCCTATGAACAGATTTTTGCGGAATTTGAAAGCTGCTATGATCCCGAGAACCTCATGGGGTCAGGGGATGTCAAATACCATAATGGTTACATGGCCACAGTCAAAACCGATGGGGGCGATGACCTCCGGATGTATCTGGTCAACAACCCCAGCCACCTTGAAGCGGTCAACCCGGTGGTGGAAGGCATTGCCAGGGCCAGACAGGATCTTCTGGCTGAAAACGGCCGGGCTTGCGTTATGCCCCTTCTGGTTCACGGGGACGCCGCCTTTGCCGGCCAGGGGGTGGTGGCTGAAACCCTGAACATGTCCCGGTTGTCGGGCTATACCACCGGCGGCACGGTCCATGTCGTCATCAACAACCAGATCGGCTATACGACCCTGCCTGCGGATGCACGCTCCACCCGTTATTCCACCGATGTGGCCAAAATGCTCATGGCGCCTGTTTTTCACGTCCACGGCGAAGCCCCCGAGGCCGTTGTGCACGTGGCCGAACTGGCTTCCGATTACCGGGCCACCTTTCACAAGGATGTGGTGCTGGACGTGGTCTGCTACCGCCGATACGGGCACAATGAAGGCGATGAACCCTATTTTACCCAGCCGCTGATGTACGACCGAATCCGCAACCGCCCCCCGTCGTATCAGATGTATGCCGAAAAACTCCAGGAAGAGCATCTTATCGACCGGCAGCAGCTTGCCCGCGAGGAAAAAGAGATTACCGATGGGCTGGAAAGGTCGTTTGCAGCCATTCACGGCAGTGAATGCCCTTTTCCGGAAACCACCTTCTATGATGTCTGGGAAGACTATCACGGCAATTATTCCCATAAAGCCGTCAAAACCGGGGTTACAAAAAAAATTCTCACCAGCCTGATAGGGAAGGTCACCCAGGTCCCCGAAGATTTCAGTGTTCATCCCCGCCTGGCAAGGATGATGGGAAAACGACTAAAAACGGTTACAGCGGGTCGCGGCATTGACTGGGCCACCGGCGAGCTGCTGGCCCTGGGGTCTGTGCTCAGGCAGGGGCTGCCCATACGATTGAGCGGTCAGGACGTGGGGCGGGGCACTTTCAGCCAGCGCCACAGCGTTCTGGTGGACACCGGTACCGGAGATTCCTATGTGCCGCTGAACGCCATTGCCCGAGGTCAGGCATCCTTTTCGGTCTACAACAGCCCGCTTTCCGAATTCGGTGTTCTGGGATTCGAATACGGTTATGCCTCGATGCGACCCGCCGGCCTGAATCTTTGGGAAGCGCAGTTTGGTGATTTTGTCAACAATGCCCAGTCCGTCATTGATCTTTTTATCGTCAGCGGGCAGTCCAAATGGCAACGTTTCAACGGCCTGGTGCTGCTGTTGCCCCACGGCTGGGAGGGCCTTGGGCCCGAGCATTCCAGCGCCCGGCTGGAACGGTTTCTTCAGCTTTGTGCCGATGACAATATCCTGGTCTGCAATCCCACGACACCGGCTCAGTACTTTCACCTGCTCCGCCGGCAGGCCATTGTCAGATACCGCAAGCCCCTGATCGTCATGACACCCAAAAGCCTGCTTCGCCATCCTGAAGCCGTATCTTTGCTCACGGCTTTTACCACGGGGTCTTTTAACGAAGTAATCGCAAATGCGGATGATCCACTGGCCGTCCGGCGGGTGCTTTTCTGCAGCGGTAAATTGTTTTATCAGCTCCGGCGGCAAAAGACAGATTTGAAGATGAAAGACGTTGCCATTGTCCGGATTGAGCAGTTGTACCCCTTTCCGGAACAGCAGTTGAAAAAAATCGTTTCCAGCTATACCCATGTTCGGAAATGGACCTGGGTACAGGAGGAACCGGCCAACATGGGGGCATGGACCTTCATTCGGCCCCGCATTGAACGGGTGATCGGACAGGCACTGACCTATGTGGGTCGAAAGGCATCATCCAGTCCGGCAACCGGATTTCCGCTTGTTTACAAAGCAGAGCAAAATGCCATTGCCGACGAAGCCGTCGGCCCCCTGAACGAGAAAAACGAATTGTCGGGGTAGACCCTGCCCCGACCCTAAGCCCTATGAGGATGGAACGACCATGACCCTTGAGATTAAAATTCCCAGTGTTGGAGAATCGATCCAGGAAGCCTTCCTGGCCGAATGGTTCAAAGAAGACGGTGATACCGTGGCCAGAGACGAACCCCTCCTGGCCATTGAAACCGACAAGGTGGCCCTGGAAGTGGCCGCAGAAACCAGCGGTATTTTGAAAATTCTGATTCCCGCCGGCGAGACGGTGCGCATTGGTGCGGTTGTCGGGAACATTGAACCCGATGGTGCCCCGGTGGCGGTCGCCGCTGATGCTGACCTTGAGGCGACACCGGCACCGGCTGATATCCCGCCGTCCACCCCACCTGCGCCGGCCCAGGCACCGGTTGCATCACCACCGGCAGCACCGGCCTTGGCAGAGGCGTCGGACCGGCCAGGTCTGTCCCCGTCGGTGCGGCGGCTGGTGGCAGAAAAAAAACTGGATGTGGACAAAATTTCCGGCAGTGGTCCCGGGGGCAGGATCAGCAAGGGGGACGTTCTGGTATACCTGGAAAACGCCCCTGCGGGTATTCCGGAAAAACGCCCTGCACCGCCGGCACCGGATGCGGACCTTACCGTCCGCAAGCCCATGACCCCCATCCGTAAACGAATCGCCCAGCGACTGCTGGAAGCCAAACAGAAGACGGCCCTTTTGACCACCTTCAATGAAATCGACATGAGCCGCGTGATGGCCCTGCGATCGGATTACAAGGAATCGTTCCTGAAAGCCCACGGGGTCTCCCTGGGCTTTATGAGTTTTTTTATCAAGGCCAGCGTGGCGGCCCTCCAGGAGATTCCCGAATTGAATGCCTTTATCGATGGCGACGATATTGTCTATCATCATTATCATCATATCGGGGTGGCCATCGGCACAAAGCGGGGACTGGTGGTGCCGGTGATCCGGCATGCCGAAAAAATGGGTTTTGCCGCCGTGGAACAGGCCATCATCGATTACGTGGCCAAGATCAAAGAAAATCGCCTGGAACTGGCGGACCTGGAAGGCGGTACCTTTACCGTCAGCAATGGGGGCGTCTACGGCTCTTTGCTCAGCACCCCTCTTTTAAATATGCCCCAAAGCGGCATTCTGGGCATGCATAAAATTGAAAAGCGTCCGGTGGTGGTAGATGATCAAATCGTCATCCGGCCGATGATGTACGTGGCCTTAAGCTATGATCACCGAATGGTTGACGGCGGGGAAGCGGTCACTTTTCTAAAGCGTGTAAAGGAATTTGTTGAAAACCCGGAACGGATTTTCCTGGAGGTTTAGATGGCAATAAAAGAAAAATTTGATCTGGTCGTTATCGGTTCGGGCCCTGGGGGCTATGTGGCCGCTGTGCGGGCTGCCCAGCTCGGATTGAAGACCGCCTGCATTGAAAAACACGCCCGCCTCGGCGGTGTCTGTCTGAATGTGGGCTGTATCCCCAGCAAGGCCCTTTTGGATTCCAGCGAATACTATCACCTGGCCCGGGACCATTTTGCCGAGCACGGCATCAAAACCGGCCGTGTCAGCTTTGACCTGGGTGCCATGATGGCGCGTAAGGACAAAGTGGTCGTAAATTTGACCGATAATATCCGCCGGCTTCTGGAAGGTCACAAAATCGAAATCATCCGCGGCAGTGCTCGTCTTGCGGCTGCCGGCCAGGTCGCTGTGGATCAGGCTAAGAAAAAACCGTTGATGCTGTCAGCGGAAAACATTCTACTGGCCACCGGCAGCAGCCCCGTGGCGGTGCCGGGTATGGAATTCGACGGTGACCGGATCGTCGATGCCACCGGGGCATTGCAATTCGATAAGGTCCCGCGAAGTCTTGGCATTGTGGGCGGTGGCTATATCGGCCTGGAACTGGGAGCGGTGTGGCTGCGGCTGGGCGCCCAGGTCACGGTAATTGAAATGCTGCCCCGTATTGCCGCCACCCTGGACGGCCAGGTGGGGCGGACCCTGGATCGGATTTTGCGCAGCCAGGGGTTCGACTTTCATTTCAACACCAAAGTACGCTCCGCCCGGACCGTAGGGAAAAAGGTTGAAGTGGTCCTGGAAAAAAAGGGCCGTGAAGAATCGGTCCGTTTTGACCGGCTGCTGGTGGCCGTGGGCCGCCGGCCCCTGACCCGGGGCCTGGGGCTGGATGCGCTTGGCGTTAACACCGATCCTGTCACCGGGCAGGTGCTGGTGGACGCTGCATTTCAAACCAATATTCCGGGCATCTACGCTATCGGGGATCTTGTCCCGGGCCCCATGTTGGCCCACAAGGCTTCCGCCGAAGGCATCGCCGCTGTGGAATGCATGGCCGGCCGGGCCGGTGAAGTCAACTATGATACCCTGCCGGCCGTGGTTTATACCTGGCCGGAGGTGGCCAGTGTCGGACTGACCGAGGAACAGGCCAAGGACCGGAAAATTCCCTACTGCATCGGCAGTTATGCCTTTTCAGGGGCCGGTCGGGCCCTTTGTATGGGTGAATCGGAGGGGTTTGTCAAACTGATCGCCCATGCCAAGACCGATCGGATTATAGGGGTGCACATCATCGGTCCCCGGGCCGCGGACATGATCGCCGAGTGTGTCCTGGCCCTGGAATTTGACGCCAGTGCCGAAGACCTCGCCCGAACCGTGCACGGGCATCCGACCTTTTCCGAAGCCCTTCAGGAAGCGGCCATGGCGGTCCGGCAGTGCTCGATTTATGCCTCCTGAAACAAACCTGTCTCATGAGACAAAAAGATGCCCCCATTGATCCGGCAAAGGGGGCATCGCCAATCCTCCCCAAAAAAAATGATCCCTCGCTGTTTCAAATGGGTCGCGTGTGGGCTTTTGGGGACGCCCATAAAATTATAACTTTCTATTCTTTTATAAGTTTGAG
>CAYQNS010000137.1:0-10915 GCA_964418755.1 uncultured Desulfobacteraceae bacterium | reverse complement strand
ATATTGAGCTTACGCCGGAAGAAGTGCTGCTGATCAAAGATGGGCTTGATCGGGAAGTGGTCACCTATGCTGCCTGGCGCATAGAAAGTGATCGAGAAAAATTTATAGCCAAAATTCGAACCATTCATCAGGCTATCGTAAAAGCTCTTACGGGTTCAGGTACAGCTTCCCGGGCCATGCCGTTTCGATTCCTGGCAGGCCTTGAAAGGGAGATATTTATTTTTCTGTCTCTGATGGCTGGAAAGACCGCCCGGAGCATATTGCGCAGCGCCATAAAAATTTATGGTGATCCGGAATCAATTGTTTTTGTTCAACCAGAAAGCCGGGACCATACCGAGGCCCTGCTGCACCATCTGATTGTCCTGATTCGCGGATTGGGACGAATCGGCAACCAGTCTGACCTGGCACTGTTTCAAAAGATCAAAGGAAGGAGCAGGAGGTTCCAGAGTCTGGGAGAAACTGTCCGGCATGAAATGCTGGTGAAACGCATTGCCGGATGGACTGAAACGGCTGCAAATAATATTAATCGCAATGGCTGAGTTTTTCGGCTCTGATTTTCCGTCTCTTAATCCTGAACAATCTGCAGTGGTTTAAAAAATGCCCATGCCAAACAAATCCAATCAGCTGTTTTCCGCAAAGAATGTTTTTAAAATATTGATCAAAAACAAGCTGCTCGACAAAACCCGGGCCTTGGAGATAGTATCAAAAAAAGAGGCGATTGGGCGACGTCTTGAAAAGACGCACAAGCAGCCTGTTACCATTGTGGACATTATTGTATCTCTTAAGTTGAGCCGGGCCGACGGATTGTCCGGACAACTGGATGAAGATACGATCTTCCAGACCCTTGCCGCCGAGTGGAAGGTCCCGTATACCAAAATCGATCCTTTGAAGCTGGATCTTAATGTGGTGACAACCACACTCCCCCGCTCTTTTGCCATGAAACACCTGGCATTGCCCATAGATGTCAGTGACGGGTGTTTGACGGTGGCAACGCCCAACCCTTTTAACGAAGAAGTCATGGAGGATATTTCCCGGGTCAGTGATCTGAAAATTAAGACCGTTGTCAGTTCCAAATCCGATATCATCAAAATTATCAACGAATTTTATGGTTTTAAACGGTCCATTGTCGCCGCCGAACATCAATTTGCCGCACCCATCGTGGATCTGGGCAACCTGGAACAGTATGTGCGGTTGAAATCAGCAGATGAACTGCCCTCCAACGATCAGCATGTGGTCAATGCCGTGAATCACTTGCTGAGCTATGCTTTTGAGCAGCGGGCCAGTGATATTCATATAGAGCCCAAGCGGGAAAAAAGCATGATACGGATGAGAATTGACGGCATATTGTATACGGTTTATGAACTGCCAAAAAATGTGCACTCGGCTGTTATCAGCCGGTTAAAAAATCTATCGCGGATGGATATGTCCGAAAAACGGCGGCCTCAGGACGGCCGGATCAAGACCGACAAGGGCGGTGTCGAGGTTGAAATAAGGGTCTCCACGATCCCGGTGGCCTTTGGTGAAAAAGCCGTGCTGCGTATCATGGACCCGGACATTCTTTTTCAGGACCTTGGGAAACTGGGTTTTACCGATCAGGATATGGCCCGTTACGATGGTTTTATCAATCGACCCCATGGCATCGTACTGGTATGCGGTCCCACGGGTAGCGGGAAATCCACAACCCTCTATTCGACTTTAAGAAAAATTGCAACCCCTGAAATCAACGTAACGACGGTGGAAGATCCCATTGAAATGGTGCATGAAAGCTTTAATCAGATCGCGGTGCAACCGGTTATAGGCATCACTTTTGCCACGATTTTGAGGAATATTTTAAGGCAGGATCCGGACATTATTATGATCGGTGAACTGCGTGACCTGGAAACCGCTGAAAACGCTGTTCAGGCGGCCTTGACCGGCCATCTTGTATTATCGACCCTGCATACCAATGATGCCCCGTCGTCTATTACGCGACTGCTGGATCTGGGCGTTCCGCCTTTTTTAATCAGGGCCACACTGGTGGGTATTTTAGGCCAGCGGCTGGTTCGCAAGGTATGCAACCGGTGCCGGGAAACATTTGAGATGGATGCGGCTGAATTAAAGGACATGGGGTTGAATCTCGGCCGGGAAGGACCGGTTCGTCTTGCCCGCGGCAAAGGCTGTCTGCACTGCCGGGGTACCGGTTATTTCGGCCGGACGGCTATTCTTGAGGTGCTGCCGTATTCCGAAGCGCTTAAAAAAATGACCGGCCCTACCGCTGACCAGGAATCTCTGTCCGCCAGGGCCCGGGAAGAGGGCATGGTCAGTCTCAGGGAAAATGCCCTTAAAAAATTGTTCAAGGGAGAGACCACTTATCAGGAAGTCCTCCGGGTTACCTGGGGACAGGAATGATGTGGTCTGTTACTGCAACGGGCTGCAGACCTTATCCCCGGGATGAATATCTTTGTTTGAATTGGTGACGATAACAGTGGAAGTTGTCTCTTCGGTGTGCAGAATGAGAAGCGTGCCGAAATTTACCGGATTTAAGAGTATTGTTTTATCCGAGGCGGCGTCAAGTTTTTTTGTGTCCTGGTAATAAACGCTGTATTGCTGGCCCGGCTCGATTCCATCTTTAGCGCCCTTGTCGATAAATGCAATTGTATTTTCACCGATCAGTTGGGCATGTTCTTCGGAAACGATCACCATGGCCTTAATATACCCGGGACTGGGTTTCAGGGGGATTTTAGAATTTCTTGGCCGAAAGGGCAGCAGACTGTCGCCGGTTTTGATTTCACGGTAAGTGTCCATTACCCGGGCAATAACAAAATCAGGCTCTTTTTTTATAATTTCAATCACACCGGTCAAGTAATGCTGGATGCCTGTCTTTGCACGATAAGAATTGCCGGCGGCAGGTGCCATAGTTCGGTAAACCGTATGCCGGCTGCCGGGTATGAGTTCTTTGCCGTATGCCGGTTGAATATAAACCATGTCTCCAGTGCTGATCATATCATGATCGCCATCTACTTTGAAAATTGAACCATTGGCGGACACCGCCGTTTTTTTGATAAATCCGACTTGATCGATGGAGGCATAGAGATAGAACGGCATTTTTTCAGAAGGCGCCATTTGATTGGCTGATGATGGTTGCATGGGGGCTTTCAGTGTCAGTTTATCGGTCCCTTCACCCTGGTACAGGCGTATCCGTTCTCCTGGATAAATCCAGTGAGGGTTGGGTATCTGGCGGTTTTTATTCCACAGTTCAGGCCATACCCAGGGCGAATCAAAAAAGTGATCCGATAGATCCCACAGGGTATCTCCTTTATTGATGGTATAGTAAAAACCGGCTTCATGGGTAAGTGCAATTTCATTTTCCTGAGCAAAAAGATCTGTCCGGCAAAAAACAGTTATTGCGGTAACGATGAAACAGAACATGATCATATGCAATCTTATTTTAAGTTTCATTGGTTTCCCCATTTTTTTATTAATAAGCAAGGCAATTCCGGATACTAAATTTTAGGTTTTTAGTGGTAAAGGGTGGGTGTTCCCCAATCCCGCAATTTTATGACATATATCAGTACTCTGTTTGCAATCTATTTGTCAAGGTTTTCCATGGGAGGGCCTTAAAACAAAAAAAGCCTTCCTGCGATAAAATGCAGGAAGGCTTTTTGTTATTATATTTTCAAACCGGCCGGCGGCAGTATCATGGTGCCTGTCCGCCTGCCGGCTATACGGAGTGGCGGATTACATCATTCCGCCCATTCCGCCCATTCCGCCCATTCCGCCTGCTCCGGGAGGCATAGCCGGTTCGGGTTTGTTTTCCGGCTTATCGGCGATCATGGCCTCGGTGGTCAGCATCAGGCCTGCAACGCTGCCGGCATTCTGAAGTGCAAAGCGGCATACCTTGGTGGGATCAATAACACCGGCCTTAATAAGGTCTTCATAGGTGTTGGTGTCGGCGTTGTAGCCCACTGCACCTTCGCTGTTCTTGACCTTATCGATCACCACGGAACCTTCATGACCGGCATTGTTGGCAATCTGGCGCAACGGTTCTTCCACGGCACGCATGATGACATTGACACCCAGTTGTTCGGCACCCTCAAGTTCCATTTTTCCCAGGGCCGGGATGCAGCGAACCAGTGCAACACCGCCGCCGGCAACGATTCCCTCTTCCACGGCAGCGCGGGTGGCGTTCAGAGCGTCTTCAACGCGGGCCTTTTTTTCTTTCATCTCGGTTTCTGTCGCAGCACCAACGTTAATCACTGCAACCCCGCCGATTAGTTTGGCCAGACGTTCCTGGAGTTTTTCACGATCGTAATCGGATGTGGTCTCTTCGATCTGGGCGCGGATCTGTTTTACCCGGCCTTCCAGGGCGGCACGTTCGCCGGCACCGTCTACAACAGTGGTATTGTCTTTGTCGATGGTAATGCGTTTGGCTTTACCCAGGTCTGCAAGGGTCAGGTTCTCCAGCTTGATTCCCAGATCTTCGGAAACAACCTGGCCGCCGGTGAGGGTGGCGACGTCTTCGAGCATGGCCTTGCGGCGATCACCAAAGCCCGGGGCCTTGACCGCAGCGATCTGCAACGTGCCGCGCAGTTTGTTGACAACCAGTGTGGCCAGGGCTTCGCCGTCCACATCTTCTGCAATGATCATCAAGGGTTTGCCCATTTTGGCAACCTGCTCCAGGACGGGCAGCAGATCTTTCATGTTGCTGATTTTTTTCTCGTTGATCAGGATGTAGGGATCCTCCAGAGAGACGATCATTTTTTCCGGGTCTGTAACAAAATAAGGGGAGAGGTAGCCGCGGTCAAACTGCATGCCCTCAACAACCTCAAGGGTTGTCTCCATGCTTTTGGCTTCTTCCACCGTGATGACACCTTCCTTGCCGACTTTATTCATGGCCTCGGCAATGATATTGCCGATGGTCTCATCGTTGTTGGCGGAAATGGTGCCGATCTGGGCAATTTCACGCTGGTCTTTGGTGGGTTTGCTGATACCGGCAAGCTCTTTGACGACAGCTTCGACGGCTTTGTCGATACCGCGTTTAATGGACATGGGATCGTTGCCGGCAACGACCAGTTTTTGACCTTCTTCATAGATGGATCTTGCAAGCACGGTCGCGGTGGTCGTACCGTCACCGGCCATGTCACTTGTTTTGCTGGCAACTTCCTTGACCATCTGGGCGCCCATGTTCTCGAACTTGTCTTCCAGCTCGATCTCTTTGGCAACGGTTACGCCGTCTTTGGTCACTGTAGGTGAGCCCCATGATTTGTCAATGACTACATTTCTGCCCTTGGGCCCCAGTGTTACAACAACAGCTTCAGCAAGTGTTTTAACCCCGTTCAGCATTGCTTCGCGGGCCTTCATATCGTATTTAATCTGTTTAGCCATATCTATTTTTCCTCCATAATGAAAAGTTGGTTTTTTATTCGATAACACCCAGGATGTCGTCTTCGCGCATGATCAGGTATTCTTCATCTTCAATTTTTACCTCGGTACCGGAATATTTGCCAAAGAGAATACGATCATCTTTTTTGATTTCAAGGGGAACTCTTTTCCCGTCATCCGCCAGTTTGCCGTTGCCGACAGCCACAACAATTCCCTCGGCCGGTTTTTCTTTGGCTGAATCCGGAATGATGATTCCGCCCTTGGTTTTGGATTCCTCTTCAACACGTTTTACTAAAATTCGATCCTGCAATGGTCTGAGTTTCATAATTACTTTCTCCTTTTTTTAATCAATAAAATTATAACAGATAGAATGATGTTGTTATATGCGGGCCGCATAATCTCGAAAAGATACTATTCTTTGTTTCAAACTATAAGCATACATTTTTAGTTGTAAAGAATAGTTAACCTAAATTTTTATAAAAATTTGTATTTATCCGTATTTGACAGCTCCCTGAATTTAGGATAGCGGTTTTTATTTTTCTGATTTTTTTTCAGTGTTTTGGGTGGCTTTTGCATCAGTTGTCTTTGCATCAGGTGTCTCTACATCGGATGCTTTTGATTCCGAGGGTTTTTCCCGGGATTGAGTATTCGATGATTTTTTTGTTTTATCGGCATAGTCCGTGACATACCATCCGGACCCCTTGAGATGGAAACTGCTGTGTGAAATGAGTTTGTGCAGTTTGCCCGAGCAGTATTTACATGTGGTTAAAGGCTGGTCGGAAAATTTTTGGAGCACCTCATCTTTTTTACCGCACCGGGTGCATTCATATTCATAAATAGGCATTTACAAAACCTCCGCAATTTTGATTTGATTTAAATATAGTTTGAAATATTTGATTGTCAAGGCAGGTATTCGATAGATACGGGGGTAAATCCGTTTGGATCAGTTGCTGGACAGATCATCAAGGGGCTTGCGCCAGTTAACAAAGAAATCAAGCGTATCTGGTAAGCCCGTAACCTGGACGGGCTCCAGGATCGTGTGGGTTTTTTGATGCACCCGAATCTCTTCGGCTATTTTTTCCGCAGGTGAGGCGCTGAAGTTTTGTAAAAATTTACTGAATCGGACAATATGAATCAGTTCATGGGTAATGATATACAGGGTGAATGGGAAAATATGCAGCGTGCCGGATTTTTTCAGTACGGCAAGAATAGCATGATCCTGCAGACAGATTTTGTAAAAATCATAGGTGGCACTGCCCAGTGCCGTATCCCGGCGTTGCCCCTTGTAGCGGACAATCTGGGCAAAGGGACCGTTAACAAGTTCTTTCGGGGCAAGGTCGGCAACCGTTTTCACATCATATTTATGGTGCAGCCATTGGGCCGCCGATAATTTATAGTAATTGCTGACCAGTTCTTCGGCCATGGATACCGCATTATTAACCGCGATAATCTGTTTTTTGTTGAATTTTATTATATTTTCCATTGTCTTGAAATGATCATTTTTTTGGTTCACGCAAGGTCGTAAAGAAAAATAATAAGATGAATTTGCTCAAAAATTTTTGCGTGAGCTTTTTTTATTCCGGTTTATCCGGGTTGAAATTCACAATTCATAATTTGCCCGGTCCTTCCCCAATTATGTAAAAAAAACATGGACAAATGATAATAAATAGTGTTACCAAGAATTTTTATATATTTTATTAAACAAAGAATGGGGGTGATCGGTTGGGCAGCGTCGTTAAAAAACGAAGAAAGAAAATGCGAAAACATAAGCACCGAAAGCTTTTAGCCCGCACTCGGCATCAGCGCAGAAAGGGTAAATAATGCCGATTGGAATAGATTATTGAAACAGAAAAAGCACTATGGCAAAAAAATGCGGTGCTTTTTCTGTTTCAGGGGTTGCTGATTACTTATTTGGTATACCCTTTAAGGTATTTCAGAAATTCCGAATCCGTTGAAAGTACGATGGAAATATTCTTATCCAGGGCCTGGTTGTAAGTTTCCAGGGTCTTGGAGAACGAATAGAATTCCGGATCAACCCCATACGCCAGGGCAAACAGTTTGGTCACTTCGGCATCGGCCTTACCTTTGATCTCCTGGGCGGTTTTATAAGCCTCGGATGTGATCCGCTTTAAATCGCGTTCCTTTTCACCCAGAATTTTTCGGGCCTCGCCCTGCCCCTCGGAGCGAAATTTTTCCGCGATCTGATTTCGTTCGGCAATCATTCGGCCATACACGGATTTCCGGACCTGCTCCACGTAATTAATCCGCTTGATTTTGACGTCCACGATCTCAATGCCAAAGGGGCGCAGTTTCGGCTGGGCCTGTTTCATGATCCCTTCTGTGAGTTTTTCCCGTCCTGTCTTTACGTTGTATCTGGAGTGGTCCTCGGCAGTTTTTTGCGTAACGGTGTCTGTTGCATCGCTTGCGGCCAGCCCGATTTCAAATGTATCCATTACGCGATTGGTATTACGGACGGTTTCAATCAGCTCGTAGGATGTCACAAAATTGCGTACCGCCGGATCAAGGATATCGTCAAGGCGTCCCATGGCGCTGGCGGTGTTGTTGACCGTCTGGAAGAATTTTATCGGATCGACGATTTTCCACCTGGCAAAAGCATCCACCCATATGTAGGTTTTATCAAGGGTTGGAATCTGGCCCGGGTCACCGTCCCATTCCAGCAGGTTTTTGGGGAAATAGGTCGTGTTCTGAATAAACGGAAGTTTAAAATAGAGCCCCGGCGCCAGCTTTGGAGATCCTACAACTCGTCCGAACTGGGTGACAACGACCTGCTCTGTTTCATCGACGGTGTAAGCCGACGTAAACCCCAGGATCACTACCAACACTGCAATGATTATAATAATGCTTTTAGATTTCATTATTTGCCACCGTCCTGTTTTCCAATATTAAGTAAAGGCAAAAGATTCTTCTGATCGGAATCGAGAATATATTTTTGACCCAGTTTGGGGAAAAGCTCCCTTAGCGTTTCAAGATACATGCGCCGTCTGGTAATATCCTTGGCTTTGGCGTATTCGGTATAAAGGGCCGTGAACCGGGTCGCATCTCCTTTAGCCCTGTTAACACGGTCCAGGGCATAACCTTCAGCGGCCTTGATGGTCCTTTCGGCCTCTCCTTTGGCTTGGGGAATGGCTTTGTTGTAATCTTCTTTTGCCTGGTAGATCACCTGTTCTTTTTCCTGGGTGGCCTGGTTGACCTCGTTAAAAGAGTTTTGCACCGGGTCGGGTACGTTTGTTTTCTTCATCTCTATGGTGACAATATGGATTCCACTTTCAGCGATGTCCAGTTCCTTTTGCAGTACATGCCTGGCTTCCACCGCGATCTCCTCACGTTTGCTGATGACTTCGTTGATACTGCGGTCGCCGACAACCAGCCGCATGCCCGCTTCGGACATGTCCCTTAAAAGTCTTCTGATATCCCGAACCTTGAACAGGTATTGATAGGGATCTTTGATCCGGTACTGGACGATCCAGGGTACGATGGCAACATTCAGGTCCCCGGTAAGCATAAGGGCAACATTGGCATCGGCACTTTGCGATGAAAACCGTTCCTGGGTGCCGTCGCGCAGGGACCGAAAACCGAATTCTTCCTTATATACTCTTCTTACTTTGGTTTTGGTCACCTTTTCAATGCCGGCCGGTAATTTGAAATTAAGACCGGGCTGACTGGTTCTGATATATTTGCCAAAGCGCTGAACAACGCCGACTTCATCGACCCCCACCGTATAAAAAGTGGAGGAAGCCATGAGGGCCGCCACAATGACAAGCAGCACTATGGGGCCACCCGGTAGCTTGAATTGTTTGAATTTATTAATGATATCATCCATTTGTGGGGGAATACCCCCGCCCCCGCCTTTGCTTTGTTGCTGTTCTTTAAGTTTTTCCCAGTCCCAACTCATAATGACAGCTCCGTTAACTGTTCGTGGTTGATTGTTTGTCCCTGCCCCGGCGTTTTAATGCCGGATGGTAAGGGTGCAGGTGCGATTGTTGGTTGCCCACCTGCCCGAGTTCTCGAATTCCCTATAATATGGTATCTTTAAATTAAGCATTCCTGCAAGTCAAGCAAAAACCAAAAATCGGCCCCCCCAAAGTGATGCGGTGAATTACCCTGCAGCTCAACCTTCTGCCGCCGCAAGGGGAAGCGTTTTTTGATTTTTATGCGATGACCGGAATTTATGAGGGAGTTTTTCTTGACATGGGTTCGACTCTGTCGGTATTTTTAATGGTATGCAAAAGAAAGCAAAGCACGGGCGTCCTGTTGCCATCGGTCATATTCTTCCCCGGGTATTGCAGTCGTGCCGCGCCCAGTCGGATCAGGCCCTGATCCGGGTGTGGGATCTGTGGGATGGCGCAGTAGGTGCCGTCATTGCCGCCGATGCGCAGCCGGAAGCATTCAAAGGCAAAGTATTGATTGTCAAGGTAAGCAGTTCAACCTGGATACACCATCTTCAGTTTTTAAAAAAAGATATCATTGTCAAAATTAATGATGCGCTGGGTCAGGAACTGGTCGAGGAGATAAAGTTTAAAATAGGAACCATCGGAGCCACCATGCGGCTGCGGTAATCCTTTGCCCGGTAAATTGTCGATAGTCGGTTTGATCCTTTGGGGAAATGTATATGTCACTTTATACCACAGATGCCTTCTTTAATGGACAGGTAAGTGTCAAACAGAGTCGGCATGGATATCGGTTTTCCGTTGATGCCGTGCTGCTCGCTCGCCTTGCCGCAGTCCGTCCCGGTGAGCGTGTCGTCGATCTGGGGGCCGGATGCGGCATCGTGTCCCTGCTGCTGGCCTACAGGTATCCCGACATCAGATTGTATGGGATTGAATTGCAGCAGGAACTTGCAATTGCTGCCAAAGACAATGTTACGGAAAATCATATGCAGGATCGGATTGTGATTTTGCAGGGGGACATGAAAACGGTAACAGCCGGATCCGTGGGCGGGCCCGTGGACCTGGTGGTCAGCAATCCCCCCTACCGAAAATCCGGTTCGGGAAGGATCAATCCGGACTCCCAAAAGGCCCTTGCCAGACACGAAATCCATGTTACGCTTGAAGGCGTTGTGAGGGCGGCCCGGCGTTTGCTAAAGACGGCAGGGCGATTTGTCGTTGTTTATCCTGCCGAAAGGCTGGCCGATATCTTAACCCGGATGCGCGGTGCCGGCATTGAACCGAAATGGCTCCGCATGATTCATTCCGGCCGGAAAACACCTGCAAAGTTAATGGTTATCGAAGGCGTAAAGGGCGGACGTCCGGGAATGAAAATAGCTCCGCCGCTGGTCATCTACCGCGAAGACGGAACCTATACGCCGGCAGTTGAAAAAATGTTTGGAACATAGGTGTGAGCACGTAATACAGACCTTGAAAATCGGCAGACGACGGATATGGCAGAATTTGGTTGAAAAAAATTGCTTTTGAACCAGATGATGATTGACAGATGATTTTAAAAAGGATAATTTAACACTTTTTCTGCACTTGGAAATGGCCCTTTGTGCTGGAGAGGTGGCCGAGTGGCTGAAGGCGCTGCTCTCGAAAAGCAG
>CAYQNS010000136.1:0-11018 GCA_964418755.1 uncultured Desulfobacteraceae bacterium | reverse complement strand
TGACCAGTCGGTCAATGCCCAGGGCGTTGCCCGTGGCCGGCGGCATGTGTGAAAGAGAAGATAAAAATTTTTCCGACATTGGGTAATTTTTTTTTCTTGAATCACGGCGCTGTTTTTGCTCGGCTTCAAAACGCATCCGCTGCTCTGATGGATCATTTAATTCGCTGAAGGCATTGCAAAGCTCAATACCGCAGATATACAGTTCAAAACGCTCGGCGATATCGGGCTTACCCGGTTTGCACCTGGCAAGGGAGGCACAGCAGGCCGGGTAATCATAGAGAAAAAGTGGTTTTCCACTCCCCAGACGCGGCTCTATTTCAAGGGCGATGATGTCATCGAAACAGTTGCGCTGCAGGGCTTTTTCCAGTGACATTGAAGCAAATCGGTCAAAGGCATCCGCCACCGTCATCCTGGTCCAGGGAGGCGTCAGATCAACGGATTTACCCTGATAGACAATGGTTTTGCCACCCCCCGTATGCAAGGCCACGGCTAATATCAGTTCTTCACACTGCTTCATCATGTGGCGGTAATCATGCTTTGCCGTGTACCATTCCAGCATGGTAAGTTCCGGCAGGTGGTATTGACCTCTTTCGTTTTGTCGGAAGCATTTGCAGATCTGGAAAATTTTCGAATACCCGGCGGAAAGGAGGCGTTTCATGCAAAGTTCCGGAGAGGTTTGCAGGTACCAGTCACCCGTGGCCTGGGCGTCTATATGGCTTTCCGGGGCCGGGGCCGGAATCCGGCAGGGCGTTTCCACTTCCAGATAACCGCCCTGGATAAAAAAATTGCGTATGGCCTGGATGATGAGAGCCCTCCGGTTCAGGCGGGATTTTATGCTGGACAATTTGAAATCGATCAAAGTTTTCAGGTTCCAATTTGTACAAGACGTTTTAGGATTTAGGCTTTAAGTCTCTGTTAAAACAGATAATATCATTAAGTTAAAACCTAAAACCCAAAACCTAAAACCTGAAGAATTCGACTTTTTACGAATTCTTCAAAGTTTAAGCGGTTTTCTAACTTTTTTTCTCATGAAATTCGTCTGTTGTGCGATCCTGCAGCAGGATCAGATTATAGATATCTTTATCTGCCGTATCAAACCATTGGTAAGCCGTTTCACGACATTTGGAGCAGGCTTTTTTGGGAATGTGAAGGGCCAGGATATGGGATCCGTTGTCGGCTGATGAGTCAATTCGCAATGCTCCGGGGCAATTGGGGCATATCCTGATTTTTTCGTTTTGCGTTTCGGCGATGTTGGCGGTGTCATAGAAAATATTCCGGGAACGTTCATCAAATTTTTTTCCCCTGCAGAAATGCTCCTGCTTGCGGGTCCTGTTTTGCCAGCTTTCCAGGATGGTTTCCCCGGTTTTTGCAATCTGGCGGGTAATATCTGAGCTCTGGCGCGCAATTCCAGGATCATAAGAGGGTTCCCTGACTTTGCTGAAATCGATTCCGGCCATGGCCAGAATGATACCGACATTAATATAAGGCAGGGCCCCTTCAATGGAATATCCGCCCTCGAGAACCGCTATATCGGGTTGCAGCAGTTCCGTCATTTTGGCATATCCCTGGGCCGAGAAATTCATATTGGTGATGGGGTCGGCATAGTGATTGTCCTGCCCTGCGGAGTTAATAATAATATCAGGTTTGAAATCATCTAAAACAGGCAGAACAATATTGTTGATTGTGTATAAAAAGCCCTTCTCTGAAGTATGGGGCGGCAAGGGGATGTTCAGGGTCGTGCCCATGGCATTCGGGCCTCCCAGTTCATCAGGGAAGCCGGAACCGGGGTACAGGGTGCGGCCGTCCTGATGAAGGGATATAAAAAGCGTATCGGGATCATGCCAGTATATATCCTGGGTCCCGTCGCCGTGATGACAGTCGGTATCCACGATGGCGACCCTGTCAATGCCATATGCTTCACGCATAAATTCGATCATAATGGCTTCGATATTTACGTTGCAGAATCCCCGGGGTCCATGAACAACGCGCATGGCGTGATGACCGGGCGGCCTCACCAGGGCAAAGCCGTTGTCTATTTTTTTTTCCATCACGGCCATGGCAATGGTTTTGGCTCCGCCGGCACTGATAAAATGTGATTCGGTCATGACGTTCCAGACGTCGGGTACGCAGAAGTGCACTCTCTGGACATCCCTGACGTTGGCTATATCCGGTTTGAATTCTTCGATACCCTGAATATCCAGAAGGCCTTCTTCAAATACCTGGTCCTGGGTGTAGAGCAACCGTTCTTCTCTTTCGGGGTGGGTCGGGCTGATGGCCCAGTCGAATGCCGGGAAAAAGACGAGTCCGGTTTTATGTCTGGCTTGCATCATTACTTACTCCGATGGTAAGCGTCATTTAAAACTGAAAAGTGAATACTGAAAAGTGAAAAATTAAGGCATTCTGTCGATTTTATTTATAAAGAGACAGAGCATAGCGATACCCTAAGTTTTCAATTTTCAATTCTCACTATAGTTTACGCATAACTTACATATCCTCCAGCAGCATGCCGGCAACGGGATCGTATCCATGGATCAGCCCCGGTTTGACCTGGACTTTTACCCGGATGTTTTTCCCTGTGGTAGTAAAGCCCCGGATCATATTAAATTCCATATCCTCGATGACTTCTATTTCGAGATCTTCCGCGTGAGACCCGATTTGCATGGCTTTTTTCTCAAGCAGGCTGCAGGCTTGTCTGATAGCGTCCTTTTTTGAAAATGACCGGGTCACGCTGTCATAAAAATTTTCTTCGGGGGCGGCAGCAATACCCTGCTGGGTATCGGCGAAAAGAGTCACTTCACAGGTCGTCCGCGCCAGGGCCGCACCGATTGCATTGGCAACCTTCCATCTGGGGACGACACCTACCTCATAGTCGGAAATTTTTTCAAAATGTTTTGCAAAATGAAGGGCCGGTCCGCCCAGCACCAGCATTTTTTTCGGTTTGACCGTATGGCCTTCCAGAAGATCATGGATCGTATAGACCGGTTTGCTGTTAATATTTTCAATCATGGCCCCGGCCTCTTTTAAAATAGTTCTGCAGGCCAGATCAAATATTTCCATGGCCGTATCCTCAATCGCAAGGCCGAGTTGCCGGGCTATATCTTCCAGGCCCCCGGCAGCCTTGTCCCTGTCGCCGTTTTTCATCATTCCCAGTACCAGCAGGGCATCCGAAGGGGTAGGGGCCGGACCGTCAAAGGCCACCGGTTTGCCGAGCCGTTCCGGACCGATGGTGAGCCGGCCGTTTTTAACGGCTACGGCGCTGTCGCCGCCGATGCCGATGGAGTGTGTTTCCAGAGAGCGGATAAGGGTTTTATAGGGACCGAGGTTAATGCCGAGGGGGTTCAAAAGAGGGACATGACCGATCAAAATGGCCATGTCGGTTGTGGTACCGCCGATATCCAGCACAAGGCTTTCCTCCGTGTCGGGGGCAAAGGCAATGGAACCCATCACACTGGCGGCCGGGCCGGAGAGGATGGTCTGGCCTGAGAAATCCATGGAAGCGTCAAAATTCATGGTGCCGCCGTCTGCCTTTAGTACATGAATCGGCACATTGAGCCCTTTTTTTTCAAGGGATTTTTTTACGGCATTGAAAAAATTTTTATGGATCGGGTAGACCGCTGCATTCAGATAGGTGGTGGCAATCCGCCGGGGAAAGTTCAGGTAGCCGGATACATGGTGGCCCATAAAGATTTTTTCAAAAGAAGGGTCCAGCAGACGAGCGATCTGTATCTCGTGCTCAGGGTTGCGTATTGAAAATTTAGAGATGACGCCGACATTGCGGATACCGGCTTTTGCCATGCGGCAGGATATTTTTTTAATCTGTTCCGGGTCTATGGGCTCAATTTCCCGTCCGCGATGGTCAATGGATCCGGTAACCGGATAGTAGTCCTTATTGGTACGGAAAAATTCCGGATCGAGACCCGGCCCCCCGGCCACGATCATTCCCACCGGGGCGGTTTGCCGCTGAATAATGGCGTTGGTGGTCAGTGTTGTGCTGAGAACTATCCGGTGAATATCCGACGGTTTGATGCCCTCCGTTATTTCATCAAGACAGGTAAGCACCGTATCAAAAAGGTTTGCCGGATCGGTGGGTACCTTTACTTCCCGTATAAGGCCCTTCTTTCCCAGGAGTACCACATCCGCATGTGTGCCGCCGACATCTAATCCGATAATCATAGTTTTATCCTTGAATATCCAGCCTGGCAGAATAATAGCAAAAAGTTTAAAAAACAGTAACTAAAAAATTGCATATTGTCAAATGTTCAAATATCCAGGTTTTTTGCACGACTGTACGATTTTACCCTGTATCCGAGACACCTCCCCACGGGTTGGAGGGGAGGCTTTTTAAAACGGTATGACCGTCCTGCGCTGCGGGCGATATTGCAATGCAAGATTTGTTGGTTTGGGAGGATGGTCGGGTTTTATGAAAAAAATGGCGACCGTTGAAAAAGCAAAAGAGAAGATTGATACGTGGAACGTCCCTTCCACAAGGGGATGCAAGGGGGAAATCCGTGTTAATTTTTCGGTTGCCATATTTTTGCTCAGGATATATAAAAATTGGAAACCATTTCCAGGTAAGTGCATCTGTCTCCAACCGAAAAATAAATGGGAATTGCCATGAAATACAAAAAGAGTAGATTGTTTCGGATATTCAGAATTTATGCCGGCATTTTATTGCTGTTTCTGGCGGCTTCGGCAGGGAACCTTTACGGTGAAACAGGCATCACTGAAGCCGGTGTCGATCGAATAGAAATCAGAACCGGCCAGGGTGTTGTCGGGTCCACGGCAAGGCAAAACGTGCCCACGGGCTTTCTGTATGATAAAGTTGTACCGTTTTCCCAAATTTATCGTTATAGCGGACGGGCGAATTCCGGGAAACTGAGCCTCAAGGGCTGGCGCCAGATATTTTTTGAACTGCGTAAAAGCTCGGTGGATAAGCCCCTTTTACCCGCTTTGGAGTCGGTCAGGGCCGCGGCCAGACAAAAATACAAGGATAAAAGAGTGTTTTCCATCGGTCTGCTGGATCTGAAATACAATGCGTTAAAGAAAGAAGCCGTTTTGCGGGAATTGTCCCGCGGCAGGCAAAAGACGGCGGCCTCGGTTCCTCAATTCCTGGCTGATGATTTTGATGAAAAAGGTGTGTTTGCCGCAACCCTTATGAAATCCGATACCCGCCGCGGCGGGGCTATCACATTTGTCCTGGATCGGTCCTTTTATTTTTCAAACCGGGGAAAAGCCTTTGCAGGCTTCAAACTGGATCTTGATGACGGCCAGGGATTACGGGAGGTAGCTTTTGATCAGGAGATTTCAACCAGCTATTTAACAACCGGAGAAAAGACCATCCTGCTAACCGCCATCGAACCGGACGGCAGCGTGCAGACGAGCCGTTTTACACTGGATGTTCAGGCGCTTTCCACACCAGTTCTCGATGACGACGACATCTGGGATATTCAAAGCGATCTGCCATATCTGGATGGCTACGCATCAGGAGACGCCTATGTCTATCGTGCCGAAGGTCATGCAGATCTGCAAAATCCGCTCATTGTCGTCGAAGGCTTTGACATGTTAAATGACATGGGATGGGATGAACTTTACGGTTATTTGAATGCGGAAAACCTGCTGGAAGACCTGAGAGGGCAGGGGTATGACCTGGTAATGCTGAATTTTGACAACTCCATGGATTATATTCAGCGCAATGCCTATCTGCTGGTCAAGCTGATCCAGCGGGTAAATGCCGAAAAAGCCGGATATTCCCAGCTGGTGGTGGCAGGCGCCAGCATGGGCGGGCTGGTAGCCCGCTACGCCCTGGCATATATGGAGCAGAACAACATTCCCCACGACACTCGCACGTTTATCTCTTTTGATGCGCCCCAGCAGGGGGCCAATATCCCCCTGGGGATTCAGCATTGGCTGGCTTTTTTTGCGGGCCAGAGTGCGGATGCCGAATATCTGCTCGGTATTCTCGATTCCGAAATATCGCCTGCAGCCAGGCAGATGCTTGTCTATCACCATCTGCAGACCGGGGCAGAGCAAGCGGGGGCTGATCCATTGCATGCTGCTCTGAATACAGGATTGGAAGCACTGGGCGGATACCCGCAAAATTTGAGAAAGGCGGCTTTTGCAAATGGCCGGGGTGATGGCAACGGGCTGGGCTTTGATCCGGGAGATCAATTGATTGATTATGAACACAGCAGCTTTTTGGCCAATATTACAGGCAATGTTTGGGCTGTTCCTGATAATCTCCCTGAAACCCTGATTTTTGACGGCAGGATTCAAAGCAATTTCGTCGACGATGCGTACGACAGCGCTGCCGTTTCCGGAACAAGGCCTTACGACAATGCCCCCGGCGGTACCCGGGATACCAACCAGCAACTGGCCGATGTTGACCCGGGGTATGGCGACATCATCGCCCTGCATCCGAGCCATTGCTTTGTACCGACTATCAGCGCCCTTGATATCGATACAACGGATCTTTTTTACGATATTGCAGACGACGCTTTGATTTTAGAAAAAACACCGTTTGATGTCATCTATTTTTCCGCTGAAAATGAGGAGCATATGTCGGTCACTCCTGAAAATGCCCCGTGGTTCCTTGAGGAGGTGAATTATCGTGGTGAACCCATGGATATTTCCTGTGTGATTATCACCCTGCAGATTTTGACCGGTCTGAGTCCTGTCGTTGAGGATTTAAGCGCTGTGGACGTCAATGGCAACGGCAAGGTGGATGTCGGTGATGCAATTTTAGGGTTGCAGAGAGCTGCGTATATCAGATAATATGCGTAGTTGAAATTATGGAGGAACATTATGGCATTTAAGCGATAAACCATTTGATGATATCTGGAGTGCTATGAAACTCAGGTTATTTCTTGTTGTCGGACTCTTTTTCTTCCTGTTTTCACAGGCCATAGCTCAGCCGTTGCCGGAATCAACAAATCCTGCCATGATCGAAAAAATCGATATCCGGGTCGAGCCGTCAGGTATTTTTTTGTATGCTGAAAATGCCGAATTAAAGCATGTCTTTGTCGAATTGAGCCGTAAAACCGGTGTTGTCCTGACCGCCAGTCCCCGAATTGACGGTAACATCAGTCTGGAAATGAAAGGCGTCGATTTTGAGGAAATCCTGAAAAAGATCTGCGCCAGTCATGCCATTGTGTATGAATATAAACCGGAAACCGGTGCATACAGGATTATTAACGGGTATGGTTTTGATACGACACAAGAAAATGCGACACCAGATATAAAAACCGGCAAGACAGCCCCGGTTTTACCGGCAGCTTCGAAAATATCACAGGGAAAAGCAGATGAAACCGCGACAGTGCCGGTACCCGGTTTTTCCGCAGATAAAAAGCTGTACGATCACAACGGCCGGTTGCTGTACAAGCCCGGTGAACTGCTGGTGAAGTTGAAAAAAGGCATCTCTCCCGCAGATATCCAGAAATTGCACATAACCCTGGGAAGCCGGGTTCTGGAAACCATCAAGAGCCTTCGGCTGCAGAAAATCAGACTGAAAAAAGATATGGACGAAGATGAGGCTGCCAGGCTGTATATGCAGTCGGGTCTTGTGGACATTGCTGAAAAGCATGGCCTGCGCTATAAAAACACCGAGCCTGATGATCCTCTTTTTGGTGATCAATGGGGCATGACCATGATTCAGACGCCTGACGCCTGGGATATCACCACCGGAAGCAATTCCGTGGTGGTGGCGGTGATCGATACCGGTGTGGATTACAGTCATCCGGACCTTGCTGACAATATCTGGATCAATGCGGCGGAATTAAACGGTGTCACAAGCGTAGATGATGATGACAACGGCTATGTGGACGATATCTACGGCTGGGATTTTGCCGGGGCCGTGCAGGACAATACGGCGGATCAGGACAATGACCCTGTTGATATGGACGGACACGGCACCCATGTGGCCGGCATTGTTGCGGCGAGAGGCAATAACGATCTCGGTGTTGCCGGGGTATGCTGGCAGCTTGAAATCATGCCTTTGAAGGTTGAGGCCGATAATTCGGACAGCATGGACACCTGGGATATCATTCAGGCTATGCAGTATGCCATGGAAAACGGCGCACGTGTGATCAACTGCAGTTACGGCGGCAGTGCCTCTGTCAATTCGGAAAAAGATATGCTTTCGCTTCTGGGTGATCAGGGCATCCTTGCCGTGTGCGCGGCCGGTAATGACGGCGTTGACATTGGCGGAGATGACAATAATTACCCTGCGGAATATGATCTGGACAATATTCTATCGGTTGCTGCCAATGATCAGAATGGAGACCTCTGGAACGATTCCAATTACGGGCAAAACAGCGTTGATGTGATGGCGCCTGGAGTAAGCATAAAATCGACGGTGCCGGCCGGCACCTATTCGGAAGCGCTGATCAAGACAGATCTGGACGGCAGCATATCAACCTTTACGGCTGAAGAAATGACATTCAGCGGCCGTACCGATGAGGCCGGCATTAGCGGCAGTCTCTATGACTGCGGCATGGGCAAGACACCTGACGATTTTCCAGAGGGCGTTGCCGGAAACCTGGCCCTGATCCAGCGGGGTGATATTTATTTCTCTGAAAAAACAGACAATGCCATGCAGGCTGGTGCTGCCGGTGCCATTATCTATAACAATGTATCCGGAGATTTCGGTGGTACGCTGCAGACCCCGGGAGACTGGATTCCGGTAGTTTCCATCCCACAGTCTGATGGTGAAACGCTTCTGGCAATGATCGATGATCAGCCGGTTGGAACGCTGGTGAACAAACTATCCTCATCGTCGGACAATTATAGCAATATGAGCGGCACATCCATGGCCACGCCCCACGTAACGGGTCTTGCCGGGTTGATGCTGTCCGTCAACCCGAATTTTGATTATTCCGGATTAAAATCGATTATCATGGATACGGTGGACCCGGTGGACAGTGCCGTGGGCAAGATGGTGACCGGAGGCAGGGTAAATGCAGCTGCAGCAGTCGCTGTAGCCGACATGGGGGATTTCGACAGCGACAATGACGGCATGGGAGACTTCTGGGAAGAAGATCATTTCGGCAGCATTGGAGCAAAAGACGGTACGGATGATTCGGACCATGACGGATATTCCGACCTTCAGGAATTTATAAATTATACCGATCCAAACGAACGGAATGCTCCAGGGGGCCAGGGATATGATCCTGCGACGGACGATCTGAGCATCAGCGGAAACATAAATTCAAATAATCAAAAAACTTTTGTTTCACTGATCATAGACGGGAAGATTGTGGATGTTATTGATGTCCTAACGGCGACCGAGGATGATTTCAGTTTTGAATTGCCGTCTGATCCGGGAGTTGGTGAATATACGCTGACGGCTGTCGATAATCATACCTATTGTAAAATAACAGTTGCCGGATCTCTTCCCATCATGGATGCGGACATTGATTTGACGACCGGTGCGGACCTGGTACATTTAACATTTGACGATAATATTGAATACGAGGAGACGGAATATACGGATGGATCGGATCTGATTTTTGAAATTACGGCAGAAGATGACACCGAATCTGTTACTAAATTTCCTCACGGTCTGATATTGACCCTGCCGTTTGACTTGGGACAGGTGTCCTTCGGTGAATTTGAATCGGGAGACGTTACCATATACCATGCAGATACACGATCTGAGCTGCTTGCCGGAGAGGTGACGGCGGTTTCGATTGAAGATATTATTGCCGTTGATTATGCTGGTAACGGTCAGACCGGATGGGTGACTTTTCGAGTATACTCACTGTCGGTTTTTGGTATAGGTGTCAGCACCGAAGATAGCGGCGGTGGTGGCGGCGGCGGTGGTGGCGGTGGCGGCGGTTGTTTTATTACCAGTGCCGCCGGTATTTCGGGTATGAGACTGCCGGTTGCGGCACTGGTAATGGCAGGGCTCGTTTTGTCATTTAACCGGATCATCCGGATTCATCGCGGAAGGTAATCAATATCACAGTGGATTGATTGTCCGACTCATAACCGTCGTTCAAAGGTCTTGTCTTGAATCCATAGATTTCAGATTTGATACAAATAGCAATGACTACATGAGAGCGTCGGCGATGCTGTTTATTCTCTGCAGGCGATATCAAAAATGCGGTATTGAATATAAAATATTGATTTTTTGCGTCTGGGGAGAATTTTTATTTTACATTTTTACATTTGGTGTTATCTAAGACGAATAAACTGTAAATAATAAATTGCAAGCACCAAATAACAAATAAATTACAAGATCAAAATGTTAAATAAAGTATTGTGAAAATTTCGACAGGTATTTATGCTAACGGCAGGGCCGTCTTACACGGCGACCGATTCTGATGCCGGTAAAATAGTGCTTTTGTAAGGCGGTGAGTTCAAATGCGCAGCAAGCCATCTGCAATTATCCTTGTCTTCTTTATTGCGACAGCTATTATCCTTCCGGCAGCCGCATCAAGCGCCACCGAACTTTCAATTCCCGAAATCAACGGCAGGGCCGGTCAGATCATCAATGTCCCGGTTATGATCGATACCGTGGATAATCTGGCCGGGGTAAAAATTGTCCTCCAATACGATAAAACCCTGCTGACCTATAAAAGCAGTGCCCGCACAAAGCAGACATCTTCCCTGATGCACATTGTAAACGATAAGAAACCCGGCATTTTGATTATCGTCATGGCCGGGGCAAAGGGCATCAAGGGTAAGAATTTTTCTATATTTTCGCTGGAATTTGAAGTTAAAAAAGAGCTGAAAAAGGAAATCAGGACGGTTTTCAAAATTACAGAAATCCAGCTCATGAGCGATCAGTTGAAAAATATTAAACATACGGTGAAAATTTCACACGTCCTGTTGCAGCCGTAACCGTGACATAACTGAGGGTGCTCAATATCAAAAACGGTAGATTGATATACCATGGAATTTAACAAAAAAAATTGGAATATTACCGGATATACCCGGGAGCAGGTGCATGGCCCTTAGGGGGCCGATAAGAAAGATAGGTGCTAAAGCCGGGGATTTATTTCTGCTACGAGAGCGTTTAA
>CAYQNS010000135.1:0-11188 GCA_964418755.1 uncultured Desulfobacteraceae bacterium | reverse complement strand
TTTCCTTTTTTTTGTAATAGTTTATGGGCATGTCCGTAAGCTATGGGGTCGTTTAGAAAATTGGGAACTGATTTTTGCGCGAACCCGATGCCCTTTAGGGTGAATTAATCAAACATCCCGACATTATCCTTATAGCGCAAAATCTGATTCAAGGGAAGCTGCAGGTTGACGTCAAGGCTGATGCCCTGAAACAAAGACCCCTTGCTTTTGGCATCGACCCTTGCAAACCGCCCCAGTTCTTTTTTGTATATAAACGGCAATGTCGCCATGGGCTTGCCATCAAACTGGAGTCGTAAGAAAAGGGTCTGGCCCCGGGAATTCAACCCTAATTTGGCCCATTTATATTCATAGTCCTTGAGGGCCTCTCTGGCCAGATCCAGCTGCGCAAACTGGGGCGTGTCAACGGGCAGGCCGGCGGTGAGCATGTCTGTGTTACTGAGTTTGATGCGGCCCCCATCACCCGGGGTGGAGTACAAAAAACCATCTCCAAAGTGCAGGTTCCCGTTTTCGTATTCCAGGGGAATTCGGCCGTTGACCGTCCCTGTGCCCTCAGCGGCCACTGCACACAGCTGTTCCAGCAGTCGTGTTATCTGTAACCGGTCACAATAGAGGATAAACTGGTAACTGCTGGTGCCGGGGGATATTCTCAAAGATTGGGCATCAATATTTCCGCCGCACCATGCAAAGGTGCCTTTTTCAATGAGCAGGGTATTGCCGGGCTCTATTTGAAACACTATTTTCCCATGGTTAACCGTAATGTCGCCAAAAACGGCTCGCTTGAATTCAAACGACTGTCCTGCATTGCTTCTGACGGACGGCAGTTCGGGAAAAGAAAGGGCCAAATCGATGCCATCCATGGCCATTTTTTTTGCATCGATTCGTACAAAACCCTGTTTCAGAACAAGTGCAGCCGATCCCTTCAGGCCGGAAGAAGCGACAAAGAGTTTCCCTTTGGCTGACAGATGGCCGCCTGCCACGATCCCTTTGGCCCCGGGTAGAATTTTACCCAGATCAATTCCAAGGGTCGGGTGCCAGTCCGGAACGGTGACATTAATTTCGAAAAGGGGGCGGTCTTTTTCAGGTTCCAGGTGCCACCGGCCGGAGGCAAAAAATTTTAGACCGGGCAGAAGTGAATTGCTATGGACTGTGGAAAAGACGGCACCTGTTTCTTTTTGACGGATCGACCCTTTCAGTGTCCCCAGGGATTGATTACGGTATAAGATCTCCGAGATGGAAAAACTGCCATTGCGTTCAGATTTTGCCGCGGGCCATTCAAATGGGAGGTTGCCTGTGATGCCCAGCAATCGGATATGGGGCTCCATAAAATCAAGCGTTGCTTTAGAAAATTTCAGCAACCCTTTAAAATGCGGTTTGTCCGATCCTTTTTTTTGGATCTCGCCTGAAACATGAAGCCGGGGCAGATGGATTTGGTGTTTTTGGGTTTGATGCGTCTGGTCTTGATCTTTTTGACTGCTGATGCGGGTCTGGGGCATATCGACATCTGCAGTGGCTGTCAGGTGGGTTTTCCCCTCGGTTTGATTGAAGGCGATGCGACCTTTTATCTGCACAGCAGGGCATTCAATCCCGGCATCGGGATTTTTAAGCGAGAGCTCCTTTAAGGACAGCTGCCAGGTGGCATCGCCGCTGTGACGGGTACCGGCACCTGATATCGTCAGGAGCGGCAGCGCAGTGCTCAAACTTGTTTTTCCGGTTTCGAAAAAACAGCCCACTGACGATGGTAAAATGGTATTTGCAATTTGGGCTGACCAGTCTCCATTTTTTTCAACGTCGGCCAGAACATCCCAGAGGGTTTTAACGGGGGCTGCCAGGGTCACCGGGCCGCTGTTTTTTGTAAATTCGGACCTAAAATGGCCTGCGGCCATATATTTTTTGCCCCTTGTATCCAGTGAAAAAGAGATGTCGGACAGTTTTATTAGAGCAGGGGAGACAATATTAAAATGATTCGCACTGAGGTGCCATTTGCTTTTATTTTTTTTGTTCAAATTAATTTTTACATGTTCAGGAGCGGTGTCTGAAGGAGACCGGGTGGCTATTTTCAGGTTTGGCAGGGTTGCGCTGCCATTTTCCCAGATCACCTCAGCATTCAGGGTATTTATTAAAAAGGGGGAAACGGCAATGTCGGCACTTGCCTTGATATCCACATTGCCGTTCAGGCCAAGCCCTGGAATCCTCCGGCTGATATCTGCAAACCGCCCAAGGTCGATGTCCTTTCCTTGCAGGGTGAATGCGGCCTTTTTTCTATTATCAAGGTCCGCACTGATGGCCAGGTCAAGGGCCTGGCCCCGGGGATAGAACCGCAGCAGTCCCTGTATTTTGCCCGGGTTGTCTTCCTCCGGGCGCAGATCGAGTTCAAAAGGGATTCTGTAAAGCGTGTCCTGCCAGGTGAGGACCATGACGGCACTGCGCATCTGGATGTGTTCAGCCGGAAAAACCCTGGTGCCGTTGTCGGTGCCGGATTTCGGTTGCCCCCGGCCCCCCATGGATTTAAAATCCAGTCCCGGAAAGGAGAAAATCCCGTTATGTAAAGTACATTGTAAACGGACGCCGTTTAAGCGTACATTTTGAACCCTGCCGTTGAAAAGTTCAAAGAGCCCATATTCGACCCGCAGGGTATCAATGGAGATGGCGGGTGTCCCGGATGAACCCGTTGTCACCGGCCCGAGATCAGCACCGGTCAATCCGATGTGAATGATGCGGCAGTCAAGATTGGGGATTCCCATACGGCCGGACAGTTCAGGCAGCAGTCTTGATTCTATTAAACCGGGTAAAAGGGCCTGGATCACGAGCAATGCACTGCCCGTCATGCAGATGAGCAGCACGATAAAAAAAAGCACTCGGACTGATTTTTTTAAAGACGGGCCCATGGTTTTTTGGGGTGTATCTAAATACTGAAATTCTCACTTTTCAGTATTCAATTTGGTTCTTGCTTGCCGGTTTAGGTTAAAATTTTTTGAACTCTGCCCACCTGTCCATCTTCCAGACGGACCTTGATGCCGTGGGGGTGGCTGGCCGATTTGGTGAGTATATTCTTGATAATGCCCCGGGTCAGTATTCCGGTGCGCTGGTCTTTTTTCAGCACGATGTCCACTTTGATTCCGGGCTTTATATCCCTGCGAATGTTTCCTTCCATCAATAGATCCCTTTTATGCGGCAGTGTTTGCCTTTGATTCAGAGTATGTTGCAGCTATCGCCTTGAAAAAAACGACGGGCTGAAGTCTCTATTCTCCGTCTTTCATCCAATCGTTCATCCGTCCAACCACCCCTTTTTTCCTTTCCTCTTTCCTCGTCCTGCTTTCCGGCCTCAGACCTCATGCATCCGTCCTCTATTCTCTGTCCGGTTCCAGCAGTGTCCTGATATCTTCCATTTGCCGTTTAACACCTGAATACCCCTCTTCAATGGCATGCTCGACATGATCGAAATCCATCATCTTCAACTCTCCCAGACGCGGTTGTATTAATATATCCGGCGGTTCCACCGCAAGATTGATGCGGGTCATCCGCTCCTGCATGATGCCGATGGAAGTGGTTACCGTTTCCATGATATCCGGAACGGATGACTCTTTTCGGAGCAGTTCATTAATTTTATGTTTCAGATTCAGGCCTGCGTTTTCATAATAATCCGCCATTTTTTTGATCAATTCATTTTTATATTCATGGCGGTCATCATCGTTTTTGTCCATACCGGATTTTTTTTTGTGGTTTCTTTTTCTGTCTTTGCGCGAGATGAGGCCGCTGTTAAGGTCCACCGCGATCACCACATCAGGTCCCAGTGCCCTGGCAATGCCCACCGGTACCGGGTCCACCAGACCGCCGTCCACCAGCCATCGCCCCTTGACGTTGGCCGGTGCAAAGAGGCCTGGCATGGACATGGTGGCCCGGAGGGCATGCAAAAGATTCCCGGATCTTAAAACCACTTTATCACCGGTTTCCAAGTCCGTAGCCACCATCATCACGGGGATGCTCAGTTGAGAAAAATCTTCAACATCGGTATGCATGGAAAAAAGCTCTTTTACTTTTTTGGTCCCATTTAAAAACCCGGATCTCGGGAAAACCACATCAAAATAGGAAAAAACTTTTTTCCCGTCCATTCGGAGGACAAAATCCTTTAAACTTTTGAGGCTTCCACTGGCATAGATGGCACCGACATAGGCGCCTACACTGCATCCGGCAATGTAATCAATGAAAATGTTTTCTTCTTCAAGGGCTTCAATCGCCCCGATATGGGCCCAGCCGCGCGATGATCCGCTGCCCAAGACAAGGCCGACACTCTTTCTGGATGACATGGCTTCCTCCCGCAGTCTTCAGAGGCTCAGAGGTGGATACCTCATTACATGATCTCAATCCGGATTAACCGGAACCAGATTGACGATTGCGATTGAATATTTATGGTATCGCTCCGATCTGTCTTTGTATATATAAAATCAATAGAAGACATTGTAATCTGCGGATTAAAATCGATAGAATACCTTCATTATTCATTATTCAATTTTCACTATTCAGTTTTAGCGGGTTCCCTCGCACTGTTTTGGACATAAAAAACAAAAAATTAGAACTCAGCGCTGAAACACTTTCCCCATTTATACCCGTGTAAATTCTAATTGTCAAAATATGGATTTTTTAGCCGTGGCAGATCCCAGAGCAAACGCATTTGATATTTGTAAAACGAAGTGTCACTTTACAAATGGGCCTGCCCCGGGGTAGACGTTTCTTCTACTTGACAAACCGCCCCTGTTGGATTAGCTCTGCAAAAGCTTTTGGGTATAATATTACAAATCGAATATTCTAAGGGTCTTTAAGGCGGGAAAAGATGGCACTGTTCAAGATCAGGCCGGGTCATCGCGGCAAAGTGCTTGCCTGCGGCTGCTCATTCCATTTTTTTTGTGATGGAATCGCCGATGGATTATTTGTTTTTCTACCCCTGTGGCAGATTGCCTTTGATCTCAGCCTGACCCAGGTCGGGCTTTTCATTACGTGCTTTGAGGGGGCCATGGCCCTTTTTCAGATTCCGGCGGGGTTTCTGTCCGAGCGCTTCGGTGAGCGTTTCCTCCTGATCGCGGGCACGATGGTCACCGCCGTCAGTTTTATGGCCGTTGGTCTGGCTACCGGTTTTTTCTCTTTACTGGTTCTCCTGTTGATCAGCGGTTTTGCCGGGGGTGTACATCATCCTCTCTCCTCTTCAATGGTTTCCCGGGCCTATCAGCATGGCGGGCGGCGGGCGGCTTTGGGCACCTTTAATTTTTCGGGAGATGTGGGGAAATTTACGTTTCCGGCTTTGGCGGCCCTGGCTTTAACCGTGGTGGACTGGCGTATGGTGGGGGTTATTTTTGGTTTTGTCGGTATCCTGGTAATGTTTATTTCCGGCTTTGCCTTACAAAAATTACACGCCGGGGATGCACCCGATAAAATTAAAGCCCGCAGGGAAAATGCCTTAATAAAAGGCTGGGGCATCGAAGACCGACTGGGGTTTTCACTGCTTTCGGCCATGGGGATGCTGGACACGGCTGTCCGCACCGGCCTGTTTACGCTGCTGCCGTTTTTTCTGATTTCGCAGGGGCTGCCGGTGGAATCCACCGGTTTTGCACTCTCCCTTGCCTTTATCGGAGGGGCTGCCGGAAAATTTATATGCGGGCTTATTGCCGAACGGCTGGGAATCATCCCCACGGTTTTAATCACCGAAGGGATTACGGCCGGGGGTATTTTTCTATTGCTGTGCCTGCCGCTGAAAGGGATATTTATTTTTCTGCCAATTCTGGGTGCGGCCCTTAACGGCACATCTTCCGTATTCTACGGAACGGTGGCTGATTTTGTCGCCCCTCAGCGGCTGAGCCGCGTATTCGGCCTTTTCTATACCTTCGTGATTGCCGGCGGTGCCATGGCACCTATGATTTTCGGCAATCTCAGCGACCGGTTTGACATTCGATTTACGATTATGGTCATTGGCGCCACGGCCCTGCTTACCCTGCCGCTGGCGGTCTCTCTCCGTAAATCCGTGAAGCGCTCGACCGGCAATTCAAAATAATAAGGTATTCCGGCAATCTCCGACCTCTGACTTCCGATCTCTGCCCTCTGTCTTCTATCCCCTATCCTCTATTCTATTTTCTTTAATTTCCGGCTTACCGCCCGAATTTCCGTTTCAATCTTACAAAGGCCATGGCCGCTTTTTGGGCCCAATTCGTCTTTTGCCCGATCGCATCTCCTGTGTCTTCGGGAAGTTCACTGTTTGCCAGGTCCGGCATTTTCCCGGCAGGGCCGTACATATCCGTCATCATCTTCAGTACCTCTTTGCGGATCATACCCCGCAGAGGCACATTGGCGATCATGCCATACATGGCGGCTGCACCCTGCATGGCCAGTTCCGGGTGAAGCCGGACATGCTCGACTGCCTCGGCCAGATCGGTGAGATAGCGTGAAGCCACATCCGAATGCAGGGGCGTGACCATGGCGTGCAGGCATTCGGGTCTTTGCTGACGGTCGATATGCCAGCCATTTTTCTCCATGCGGTCACCTACGGCATAGATATTCACCTTTTTGTCCGTGGAATGAAAGGCAAAAAGGCTCATGGGCGGGTCTCCCAGCACCTTCAGGCCATTAATACGATTGACCCCGTCTATCAGGCGGCGGGTGGTTTTCATGATGGCCCGGGCATTTTCAAGATACCCCTCCTGGCCCATGGCCTGCATGGCAGCCCAGGCCGCTGCAATGCTGCCGCCGGGCCGGGTGCCGAGGATGGCCGGTGACGCGAAAACGCCGCCGGGCCAGTTTTCGTAAACAAATATCTGGTGTTTCAGATAATCGATATTGCGATATAAAATGGTGGATGCACCTTTGGCTGCATAACCGTATTTGTGAGTATCGGCGGATATGGACGTTACGCCTGGTACCCGGAAATCAAACAGCGGAACCCGGTGGCCGAGTTGTTCGACAAACGGCAGAAGATAACCCCCCACACAGGCGTCTACGTGGAGAGGAATATTTTTTTCCTCCGCGAGTTTTCCAAGATCTTCGATGGGGTCGATCATGCCTTGGGGATATTGAGGCGCGGAGCCGAGGATCATGATGGTGCGGCGGTTTATTTTTCTTTTTACAGCATTCACATCAACACAGAAATTTTTATCCAAGGGTGCATGGACCGCCTTGACGCCAAAGTATTTTGCACCCTTTTCCCATGCCACATGGGCCGATTCCGGAAGGATCATCTCCGGCTTTCCGACAGGCAATCGTTTGCTTTTTGCCAGGTCGCGGTATGTTTTGACTGCCAGGAGGCAGCTTTCCGTACCTCCGGCCGTCATGGTGCCGCAGACGTTTTCATCACCGTGCAGCAGCGTGGCGGTCATGCGGATGACCTCGGACTCAAAGCGCTTTAAGCTTTTGAAAGCCATGGGATTTAAGCCGTTAGCGGAAAAAAACATGCCGTGGGCGTCTTTTAAAAACTGTGTATATTCCTCGCCCAGGTAGTAGACCAGACTCCAGATTTTGCCGCTTTTATAATCAGGGTCTTCCTGGCCGAACGATCGCATGGCATCAAGGACTTCTTCTCGGGGCCGACTTTTTTGGGGAATGCTTATCTGGTTGGATTCCATCTTTGCTTGCACCTCCGGGCCATTTGCCTTCGTGTTGCAGGATTTAAATGCCGGATTGACAAAATTAAATTCGTAAATTTCATGCTACATCAGGTGAGATCCTAACGCCATGATTTACTAACATAAATACTTGGGGGAATCAATGGTGAAGCTGGAAGGCAATTTTTGCTTGATTCTTTCGGATACGCTGTTCATGGACGTTTTTAAAAAAATAATAGGCATATGGTGTCTTGCTGGAACAACTCAGGATTGACAATGCGGTGGGCGCAGGGGTAAAAAACATGCAGATCACTACTACCTATGATGCTTTTTCTCAAAAGGAGTTTTATCGTGTTCTTTGAATCCGGAGTACTACTTGCGATTTCATTATCATTTCTGGCTAGCGCGATGATTGTCTGGTTGATCATGCGGCCGATGATTTCCAAAGCCCATAACGCCGGGAAAGCGGCCAGAGAGCCGGAAATTAAGCAGCTGAATACTATCGCTACCGAACGGGATGAGGTGATCCGTCTACTTGAAAGCCGGTTGTCGGACATTACGGCGCAGGAAAAACAGCTTAAAGACGATTGCAGCCGGCTGGAAAAAAATCTGGCTGTGGAGCAGCAGAAAAACAATTCGATGAGCGAGATCAAGGAGGATCTTTCACAATCCGAGAAACAATATCGGGAGCTCGAAAAAGAGTTGCGCACATTCACTGCTGATTTGGCCCGGGAAAAGGAACGCACTGCCAATCTAATGAACGTCAATAAAAAACTTGACCTGCGAGAGAGGACCATTGACGATCTCAAGGAGCAGCTTTCAAACCGGAAATCGGTAGAGAGCCGGCTCCAGACACAGATGGAGCAGGAGAGAAAACAGGCCGAAGAAAAACTGGCGCTGCTGGATGAGGCAAAAAGCGAACTGACCAACCAGTTCCGGGTACTTGCCCAGGAGATCCTGGAGGAGAAGGGAAAATCGTTCAGTGAGCAGAGCAGGGCGGGGCTCAAGGGCCTTTTAGATCCTTTTCGTGAGCAGCTCAACGAGTTCAGACAAAAGGTGGATACCGTCTATGTACACGAAGCCGGACAGCGGGCCTCGCTCAAAAAGGAAATCGAAATCCTGCGTGACCTGAATCAGCAGATCAATCAGGAAGCCATCAACCTGACCCGGGCCCTCAAAGGCGACAAGAAGGCCATGGGAACCTGGGGTGAGCTGATCCTGGAACGGGTACTGGAACAGTCGGGCCTTCGAAAAGGTGTCGAATACGAGACCCAGGGCGGTTTCAGAGACGCGAACGGCAAATTGCTCAAACCGGATGTGATCGTCCACCTGCCGGAAGAAAAAGATGTGGTGGTTGACGCCAAGGTGTCGCTGGTTGCCTATGAGCGGTACGCGAGGGCAGAGGAAGGCAGCGTGCAAAAAAAGGCTCTGTCTGAACATATGGCATCTGTCCGTGCCCATATAAAAGGACTCAGCAGAAAGGATTATTCGGCGCTGAAGGGGCTTCGCAGTCTTGATTTTGTCCTGATGTTCATGCCCGTGGAGGCGGCTTTTGTTGCGGCTTTCAGGGGGGACATGACTCTTTATTCCTATGCCTTTGAAAAAAAAATCATTGTGGTTACGCCATCAACTCTGCTGGCCACCCTCAAGACCATCGAGAACATCTGGCGCTACGAACGGCAAAACAGAAATGCCCAGGCAATTTTCCATAGAGCAAGTGCAATTTACGACAAACTGCGGCTTTTTGTAGAAAGCATGGAAAAGCTGGGGAAACAGCTCGATACCACACAGTGTACTTACGAGGAGGCAATGAATCGCCTGGTGCGCGGCAAGGGGAACGTAATCAACCAGGCAAGCAGGTTCTCCGAGCTCGGGGTGCCGGTGAAAAGGCCGCTTCCACGAACAGTGACGGAGATTGCCGAAACTGAAGATATCGAAAAACCACAGCAATCTATTGAAGAAAAATGAGCAGAACAAAACGTCTGATATCGTCTGCGTCAGGAGGTAATCGGCTTAAATCGGCAAAGATCGGTTGATTTTTTACTTGAAAAAAACTATACTTATCCCCTCCTATTTCGCCTCTGGCGGGCGCATTTATAAACCCGAGATGTGAGGAAATTAAAAAATGACCGAGATGGAAAACCGCTGGTTATCCATAAGCGAGATATGCAAGCACCTCGGTGTCAGCAATGATACTGTTTATAAATGGATTGATAAATATGGCATGCCGGCCCATCGCATGGGGCGTCTCTGGAAATTTAAAAAGGATCAGGTTGATGCATGGGTCGAAGCCGGCAGTGCTGCGGAGAATACAAAAAAAGACTCGAACAAATGATAACGGACTACCATGCAACAGAAAAAACATCCACACCGGTCTTCACGATTCGGTGGAAAGTGATATGAAATACAATCCTGCCGCACATCATCGCAAATCTATCCGTTTGCGGGGATATGATTATTCGCAGGCGGGTGCGTATTTCGTGACTGTTTGTATACAAAACAGGGAATGCCTGTTCGGCGATATTGTTGATGGAGAAATGGTGTTAAATGATGCTGGATGTTTTGTTCAAAATGTGTGGAATGATTTACCAAATCATTATCCACATGTGGAATTGGATCATTTTATAATTATGCCAAACCATTTTCATGGCATTGTCGTTATTACTGATCACATTGACAAATCGAGTCACCGTGGTGGGGCAATTCATGATGTAGGGGCAATTCATGAATTGCCCCTACATCATGAATTGCCCCTACAGAACCGAAAACAACGGCGCAATATGACATTACCCAAATTAATTGGTCGATTTAAAATGGTTACGGCCAAATACATCAACCGATTACATCGCACATCCGGTATAAAATTATGGCAACGGAACTATTATGAACATATTGTACGGAACGATGATGATTTAGGACGTATTCGGCAATACATCACAGATAACCCCTTGAAATGGACCACAGACAAAGAAAATCCGTCAAATCAGGAGAAGGAAACATGCCTTCAGCGGAACAATTAAGAAAACGATTAATAAAGAAATTACGGGAACTCTTTCAGCTCGATCAGCCCGACCTGGATTTCGGTTTCTACCGTATCATGCACGCCAAGTCAGAGCAGATTCTGGAATTCATCGAAAAAGACTTGCTGAAAATCGTGGAAGATGCCTTTGGGCAGGCCGACGATACACGCAAGAAGGAATTAAAGGCCAAAATTGCTGCAATCCAATCCATCATTGCGTGAAGACTACATGCTCCACTACCTGCTGGATGTCGAGACCAGAGGCGGTCAGTCGCTGCTCAATATCGACGCTTTCGCCGACCCAACCGCCTACACCCTGAATGTAAAAAAGCCCGGATCGGATGACACAGAAGCTGATGGCGCAATTGTTCGACGTTGCTGTCCCCACCATCAATGAGCATCTGAAAAACATTTTTTCCAGTGTCGAACTTGAGCAGGTTTCAGTTATTCGGAAATTCCGAACAACTGCCGCTGATGGTAAAAATTACAATACCAATTTCTATAACCTCGATGCCATCATCTCAGTGGGATATCGGGTAGTCCAGGTTTTATAACCTTTATCAAGGACAGATTTTTATCGGGCAAAAAA
>CAYQNS010000134.1:0-11287 GCA_964418755.1 uncultured Desulfobacteraceae bacterium | reverse complement strand
CTCCCGCCGTGGCCTGAATGCCGCCCCACTGCCAGACGGGAATGCCCATCAGGGCTCCCAGTATCCGTCCAATGCCGCCCGATGCATATACACCGGCCATCATGGTCGCCCTGGCCTCCGGCACCAGCTCCGTTGCTAAAGCAGTATAGCTGACATAGGTGTATTCAAAAAAAAGAAAAATTAAAAACAGGATTACCAGTGCCGGCACCAGTCTGGTTCCAGCCAGCGGCAACATGCCGTAGCTGAGCGTCGACAGCACTAGACCGCCCAATACCGCTCGTTTTAAACCGATACGGTCTGAAAAAAAGGCCGTAACTATTTCGCCCTTTAATTCCGCAATACCGATGGCAATGGTACTGAGCCCTATGGCCATTGGACTGAACTGAAAAGATTGTTCCAGCCAGGCCCCGTAGACAACAAACAAATTGTCGTTGGCCATACTGACAAAAAAAGCAAAACCAATGGCTCCCAGTGCTGTCCGCTGATGCCCCAGAGAACGCCAGGATTTCACCAGGGTGGAAAATCGGCCGCCGTTGCTATGGGTGAATCCGTCAGGGGGCAATGCGACGGCAATAGCCGCAAAACCGAGCACACCCACCCCTCCCATAGCCAGAAACGGAGCATGCCAGTTCACGTACCGGATGAGAATGCCGATCAGGGGAATACCGACCAGAGTACAGCCGGCCCAGCTTAACTCCAGAAGTCCGACAAAGCGACTGCGGTGATTATAAGGAACATGGTCCCCGACATAGGCCTGGGCTGCAGGGTCATAAACACTTTTACCGAGCCCGGCAATAACCAGAGAAGCAAAAACAGCCCAGTAAAACGGTAAAAAACCGCCCAGCAGCATGCCGACTGAAAGCATGCCCATACCGGTCATCATCATACGACGATAACCAATCCGGTCTGCCAGGGGGCCGAATATAATGCCCAGAAGGGCCGTGCCCTGATTCACTGCGATAATTGAAGTTACGGCGGTCAGCGGAACACCCAGACCGCGGCTCAACACAGGGGCAAAAGGATAGGCAAACCGACGCGCCGTATTGATAACAAGGCGGCACAAGGCTAAAATGGCGACCTGGCGGACAATGACCCGGTTCAAGGGTTCGGGCGGCGATTCTTCGTTTTGATTCGACATGTCGGAGCTATTTATCATAATAGACCGGAAAGTACAGTAAACAAAGTGAATAGTGAATATTTGTAATTTCGCTCCGCTCTGTCTTTTTTATTAAATCGATAGAATTCCTTCATTATTCATTTCTCACTATTCATTTTTCAATTATACAAGTCACCCCGGCCGTTTTCCAAGTAAATAGCCGAGCCATGTGTCAGCCGTTGCCAGAGCCGATGGTCTGCACTTAAAATCAAGCACCGAAAAACCGCAACCGGTAAATATTTTTCTTAACGCCTTGTCCCGCCACAGATAAAATGTGCGCCCATCCGAATCCCTGCGAATCCCCTCTCCCCCTTTCAGCGAGATCAATGCGATAGGGGCGGACATGGGATTTGGCCTGTTTACAAGGGCCCGAACGATATTGCGAAAGACAATGGGGAAAACAGCGTACGACAGGTGAACCAGTGAACCGGCCATGACAACGGCATCCATTGCCATACCCGAAAAATCAAAGGTTGCAAAATCGCCCTCGATAACCTCACATCCGGCATTTTCACGGGCCAGACCGGCCAGACCCGAAGACCTTTCAAAGCCGGTCACCATATACCCGCGCTTTTTCAGCCAGACCAGGTCCCGTCCGCTGCCGCAGCCCACATCCAGAACTCTTGCGCCCGGCTCCAGATCGGCTGCCAGAGGCCCCAGCCAAGGTGCCGGATCAATCAGAAAGGTCTTTTCATGATAGGCAGCATAATTATTCTGATAAAAGTCGGGCATACGAACCTTATTCCCCGCCAAGCCCGATCTCATCGGCCACATCCTGCATGCCCTTGATTGCCGCCTCGATCAGATCGTTTCGCTCCACACCGAGCATCTCCGCCCCCTTGTCAATAATGGAGCGGTCCACACCGGCCGCAAAGCGCTTGTCTTTCCACTTCTTTTTCACAGACTTGGGCTTCACGTCCATAACGCTTTTGGATGGACGTACCAGGGCAGTGGTGGCCACCAGCCCGGTGAGTTCATCAATGGCATAAAGGACCATTTCCATTTCCGATTCCGGCTTTACCTCGGAACAGAGCCCCCACCCGTGACTGACTACGGCACGAATATATTCTTCGGGCCAGTTTTCCACCTCCAGAATCTCCCTGGATTTGGTACAGTGCTGATCCGGGTATTTTTCATAATCCAGATCATGCACCAGCCCGATAATCCCCCACTTTTCCTCATCGGCTCCCCTCTGGCGGGCGCAATAGCGCATTACCCCTTCCACGGCCAGGGCGTGTTTGATCAAGCCTTCGTTTTGATTGTATTTTTTCAACAAGGCAAATGCCTCTCCTCTGGTCGGTGTTTTGGAATCCATCTATCGCCTCCTGGTTTAAATGATATGAGTTCTGGGTTCTGGGTTTTGAGTTTTGGGTTTTGGATCAGGTTCCTGCCCCTGCTTTCTACGGGCTACGCCATTTCCTTGCATTTTTCCAGAACCGACGTTATTATAAATTTATTTTAGTGCACTGTATAGCGTCATTTGCCGCTTAATTCAAGCCTACGATATTGAATTAACAATTTATTCTATGAAACGATTCAACCCAAAAACCGATCCTGCTTATGCAACAGCCGGATAAAAAACATACCGGAATCATTACTGAATCAATCCGCGGCATTGTGGATCGGGTCACGTATCATAATCCCGACAACGGCTGGTCCGTCCTGCGCGTTTCAACCTTTGCCGCACACGGACAGCAGGAAACGGTGATTGTTCATCAGACCCGGGTGTTTGCCGGGGCCACCATGGAATTTCAAGGTACCTGGATTGTGCATCCCAAATTCGGCCGCCAGTTCAAGGCGAAAAAGGCAGTTGAAAAAAAACCGGCAACCACCGCAGCCCTGGAGAAATACCTGGGATCAGGCCTAATCAAAGGCGTGGGACCTAAAACCGCAAAAAAAATTGTTGCCCATTTTAAGGACCAAACACTTGCCATATTTGAAACCGACATTGGAAAACTCACCGAAGTGCCGGGTATCGCCCAAAAAAAACTGGCGATGATCAGCGATGCCTGGATCCGGCACAGGGCCATCAGGCAAGTCATGATGTTCCTGCAGTCCCATGGCATAAGCACCCTTTTTGCCGTTCGTATCTATAAGGAATACGGGGACAATGCCATTGCAACCGTGACCGAAGACCCCTACCGCCTGGCCCGGGATTTTTACGGTATTGGATTTTTTTCGGCAGACAAGGTTGCACTGAGTATAGGTCTGGCCAAAGACAGCCCCCGGAGAATCATGGCCGGAATCCGGCATGTCCTGGCCGCTGGCAGGGATTTTGGCCACTGCTACCTGACCGCATCCCAGATTGCATCCCAGGTCAAAAAATTATTAGAGCTGGATCTGGGAGATCATCTGGCTCATTTCCTCGCACAGATGGAGCAAAACCGGGATCTTATGGTGCGCGAAAGCACATCCTTGCACGGATCAGCCGAACGCTGCTTTTATTCCAGGACCCTTTATTTCGACGAGCAGTATGTGGCTCAAAAAATTTCCAACATGAGGGGTCCTGTAGCGATTGACGAGCAACGGGTTGAACAATGGGTTACCAGTTGCCAACGGAGAAAAATTCCCCTGAGCCCTGAGCAGGGAAATGCCATCAAAAGCATTGCAGGTAAAAACTTTTCTATTCTGACCGGGGGGCCCGGCTGCGGTAAAACCACCACAACCCTGATGCTGGTGAAACTGCTTGAAGCCATGCATAAAAAAGTGCTGCTGGCGGCCCCCACCGGCCGGGCAGCCCAGCGCATGATCGATGTCATCGGACAAGAATCCAAAACCATCCATCGTCTGCTGGAATGGAAGATGGGAAAATTCAATAAAGATCAGGGAAATCCTCTGGATACCGACTTTTTAATTGTCGACGAATGTTCCATGCTGGATATAAGCCTGACGGCATCACTGCTGAAAGCGGTTCCCCCCCACGGCCAGGTTCTTTTTATCGGGGATGCGGACCAGCTTCCGTCGGTAGGGCCCGGCAATGTGCTGCGGGATATGATCGACTGCGGATGCATCCCCTGTTTCAGGCTCACCCAGATTTTCCGGCAGGCCAGGGAATCGCTCATTATCAGGTACGCCCATCAGATCAACAAAGGTGATATCCCCCATATTGATTCGCCCTTTCAAAAACCGGAAATATGGCGAAAAAAAATCGACTGCCTGTTTATGGACTCGGAAGAAGCCACCAAAGAGCAACTGAGCTTTGTGGCCCGTGTCAAAAAAATCAAGGCGACAGATCCTCGGGAAGGGATCGGCCAAACCGGCTCTGATGACGATCTGTACGAATTTCGCATCAACGAACCGGTCACCCCTTATGAAACCGAGCTGACCATCCCCAAAAAATTCCGGCACGTTAATCTTGACAAAGTGTACCGGGCGAAAACCAATGTGGATGAACTGCTGGCGGTTTTAAAAAAAGTCCACCCCTGGTCATCGCTGCGCTACGGCCTTTCCGCCTCAGATGTGGTAAAAAAACTCTATCTGGAATGGATCCCCAAATACATGGGCCATAAAACCGAAATCCAGATTATTTCCCCCATGACCCGGGGCAGTCTGGGAACGGTCGGTCTGAATAAAATGATCCAGGCATCCGCCAATCCGGACCAGCCCGGCAAGCATCAGTTGCGGATCGGGGAAAAAATCTTCAGAATCGGCGACCGGGTGATTCATCGCAGAAACAACTATGAACTCGGGGTGTTTAACGGTGATATCGGTACAATTATAGATATCGACAATACGGAAATTACCTGCACGGTGGCATTTTCTCCGGACGGGAGGGAGGTTTTTTATAAATGTGAAAATATCCAGGAACTGGACCTGGCCTATGCCATCACCATCCATAAATCCCAGGGAAGCGAATTTGAGGTGGTGATCATCCCGGTCTTGACCCAGCATTTTAAAATGCTCTTTCGCAATCTGATCTACACCGGCCTGACAAGGGCCCGACATCTGGCCGTCCTGGTGGGAACCCGCAAGGCGCTTGCCATGGCAGTTAAAAATCAGGACACCAGCCAACGTCAGACCCTGCTGAAAGAACTGCTGCAATCCTGACGGCATCGCAAAAAATCTCCGGACGACCACTATTCCTTGCTCAACGCAAGTCCCAGCTCATCTTCGGCGCTGTTAACGATATCCCGCAGCTTTGAGCATACGGATTCAGGCAGCGATTCGGGCTCATAAGTGGCCGGCTTGCCGGCATACAGGCTTCGTATTATGGTTTAATTTCCTTTAATAATGAATCACCTCTGGTTATCAAGCTGCTTCCGGATCTGCCGGTTTCCCTGGGCGTAAAAATCCCGAATGAATTTTTCATGGGCTGTAAACGACCAATGGCTGTCCCGCCACAGGCGTACGGCTTTTGCCCGCTCACCCGCTTCGATATAATCGATCAACTGGTCATGCTCATCACAGTTGATGAGTTCCCATCGTCTGAGGTAGGCCAGCCGTTGAAAATCGTAAAGGCGCTGTTTGTTGGGTATGACAATCCGAAGTAGCGACGGGTTGGATGAGAGATTCAAAAAGACACCATGAAAATCAATATTCAACTGGTAATACCGCTCATTAAAGGATTGATCAAAGGCCTCGGACTTGAGCAATTCTTTCATCTGAACATTCAACCGCGCCATTTTTTTTAGATGCATCATCGTAATCCGGTCAAAAACAGTCGCAATGACAGTACTTTCCAGGGCCCCGACAATTTCAAGTACATTTTTAATTTCCGCCAGGGTCATTTTGTTGAGCAAAATGCCCCGGCGCGGCAGAATCGTGACAAACCCTTCACATTCCAGTTGAATAATGGCGTCCCTGAGCGGGGTGATGCTGACCCCCAGATGTTCACTGACCTCCCTCATTTTAATAAATGCGCCCGGTATGAGCTGACCGGACTGAATCTCGTCCCGGATATACTCGTAAATCTGGCTGCGCAATGATCTTAAATCCAGCGGGCCGTTATTTTCTGCCATGCCGTTAGCTGACCCCATTTAAATCTCTCTTTCATTTAAAATTGACAGTCTCGTAAAAAGCCCAACTCCTGCGTTGCGCTGCATTTCGCAATCATTCAACGTACGACAAGTACGCTTCATGACACCAAAATTTGCGCGCCTTGAATTTGAACTTTTTACGAAACCGTCTAAATCCGACTTCTTACGAGTTCATTTAAAATTGATGGCGGCATAAAAAATCTCCATCTACTGCGTTATAAAGATTTTCCAGAGACTCGACATACCACATGGTTGCCTTCGTTCCTGACAATCCCTATGCCTTGTATATGAAGATTTCTACTTAGCCATCTCAAGTACTTTTTACGAGTTCATCAAAATTCGGCAAGTCTTAGACTGAATCAGCGGCCATACTTTTCCCAGATCGTGCCGAACACATCCTTTTCATTGACGACGGCCGGCTTGATAGGTTCCGACAGCCAGGTCACATTGATAAAATGTTTCCAGTAAATATTTTCATTGGTGATATTGCCCCCCCATGTCCCGCAGCCCAGGGTCACGGTGGAAGGCATGCCGTTCCACAGGTTGCCGCCGGCCGAAGGCGCATGCGACTGCCGGACCATGACCCTGCTGACTTTCAGATTTAACGCCACCTTGTCGATATACTCCGGGTTAGATGAGTAAAGCCCGCACGAATGTCCCATACCGGCATACTCATGCAGTTTTGTCACGGTTGCGATAGCCTGATCGATTGTCCCTTTATACTTCCACAGGGCCAGTACCGGCGAAAGTTTTTCGCCGCTGAAACGTTCCACGCCCAATTCTTCCCCCTCCACCATCAGCATGCGGGTATCATCCGGCACATCAAACCCGGCGTCATGGGCAATCTTTATGGCCGAGACCGCCACAATCTTCAAATTCAATGCGCGTTTACCGGGCTTGCCGGTTTCCACCCACATCCATTGCTCGACCATGGCTTTCTCACGGGCATTGCACAGATAGCCCCCCTGCTTTTTTAATTGGGCCACCAGTTCATCGTACACGCTCTCGTGAATGACAAGGGATGTATCGGAACTGCACGATGTCGCATTATCAAAAGTTTTACTGATGGTAATTTTTTCGGCCGCATCTGCAATATCGGCATCTTCCGCTACGATAATAACCGGATTGCCGGCGCCGACGCCATAGGCCGGGGTCCCGCTGGAATAGGCCGCATTGACCATGGCGGCACCGCCGGTAGCAAGCACCAGATCAACCTGGCGCATCAATTCCTGGCTGCCGGGGATGCTCGGCTGCTCAATGGACTGAATCAAATCAAGGGGGGCACCAACCTTCCGAAGCCCCTCGCGCATGAAATCACAGGCCACCTTGCAGGCCCGTTTGGCACGGGGATGCGGCGCAAAAATAACCGCATTGCGCCCCGCCAGGATACTGACGCCGTTGCTGGCCGGTGTTGCCGTGGGATTCGTCACCGGTGACAAAGCCCCGACCACGCCCACCGGCTTGGCATATTTGGTAATTCCCCGGGCCTCATCACGTTCAATGATCCCGACCGTCCTGGCCGTCATAACATCCCGGCAGACCCCCATGACCTTGTTTTTATGCTTTTTCAGCTTATCCTCGTAAACGCCCATACCGCTTTCCTCCACGGCAGTTCTGGCGCAAACGACAATATTCTCATCCTTGTAGACCTCCCATCCCACGGCATAACAAAGTTCCCGTATCTGCTCCTGGGTATAATTCTCAATCTGTTTCTGCGCGGCGTGGGCCCTGGCCACCATTTCACTGATAATTTTATGATCATCCGACATTGCTTTTTCCTTATAAATTGAAAAGTGAATACTGAAAAGTGAAAAGTTGTGGTTTTCGCTTCGCTCAGTCTTAGTATAATAACATCGATTTGAAAAAGCTGCAAACCGGCAACAGGCCTTATGGTGTTTTGATTTAAAGCGGGTAGCTGTCTGAACGTATTAGTACGCGTTAAGCGAAAACAGCAAGCCTGTAAAAAATTTACAAACGCCGCCTGAACTGTCAATCATTGACCAAGCTTATTTAAATACCGAAAACCTGTTTCCGATTTTACGGGTACTTATGCGTTCAGACAGCTACCCGCTTTAAATCAAAATTCCGTAAGGCCGGATCTCAAAGGCTATTGATCATTTTAAGAAAATAGTTCCCCCCAAAAGGTACTCTGCCTAAAAACCTTCAGCCTAACCAACCTCAACCACTAGTCATGGCGTATCCCAGCTCAAAAGCCTTTTTATTCTCCTCCTTGAACTTGGGAATAATCTTCAGCATGGTGGCCAGCATATTCTCTTTTTCCATAAATCCGCCGGTGGCACCGGTCAGTGCGCCCAGCATAACGGTGTTGGCATAGATGGGGCGCCCCAATTTTTCAACCGCTGTCGACTGGGCCGGCACCGAAATCTGCTCAACCGGCTTACCCTCGTCTATGGTCACCATGTCCGGATCGTACAGAATTAACCCCTCAGTCATCAAAGGCCCGAACTGCTTGTAAGCCGCCGAAGACATGGCCACAAAATAATCAGGGCTTTCCACCAGCGGAGAGTCGATTTCATCCGATGAAAGCACAAGCTGGGTCCGGACATAGCCGCCCCGCTGTTCGGTCCCATGGCTTTTCAGCATGGTGACCCTCAACCCCTGATTCACAGCGGCAACGCCGACAATCTGGCCCAGCCTGACCACACCCTGGCCGCCAAACCCACTGGCTAATATCTCAATGCGATCTTTCATTCGTTCCTCCTTTGAATCTGGGCCGTTTTTTCCCGAAGAGACGTTGCAAATTCAGGCCTGGAATTACTGGCGTCATGGTAAATACCGGTTCGCCAGATGGTATCTTCTTTTTCTTCACCCAAAGGCGCTGCATGCGCTTTGATCCAATTAAAAATATTGACGGCATTTCTGGAGCCCAGTGCATTTTTGGCAAAATTGGTTGTACAGGGGAAAACAGTGTGTACAAGGCTGAATCCGTTGTTGTTAATGGCTTTTTTAATCGAATCAACAAGAATCCTGCCGTCCATGCTGAGATGCCTGGCCAAAAACGTAGCCCCGGCCGCTTCAAGCACTTTCATTACGTCCATCTCCTTGCTTATCCAGTTGGGCTCCCACATGCCATAGGGACTGCTGTCGGTTTTAACACCATCGGGGGTCGTCCATCCGAACTGGCCCCCGGTGGACTGGTATCCCAGGTTGTCGCACACCACCACGGTCATATCACAATTGCTGCGAGCTGCATGCATGAGATGATTTAAACCGATGCCGAAAGCATCCCCGTCACCCACCGTTAAAACCAGTTTCTTTTCCGGCGGTAATGCAATCCTGAGCCCTCTTGCAATGGCATACACGCGGCCATGGGTGCCGGCAAAGTTATCACCCTTCCAGGTGGCAAAAGTCTGACGTCCGGCGCAGCCGATGGAAGTCCCCCAGACAACATCGTCGACACCGTACCCAAGTTCATCCAGTGCCTTTACGGCAGCCTTATGCGACTGACCCAGGCCGCAGCCTGAACAGGCGGTACTCGGTATTTTACGCTCTCTTAAAAATTTCGTCGTTAGTCTATCCATATTTACCATACCTCCCTTTCCCACCCTTCTCTTTTCAGGGGTTCATTGTTCAGAAGTTTCCCGAAAACATCATCCAGGTCGGCAACACTGGGCAGTTCACCGCATTGCCCGAAGAAATGAACCTTGCTCCCTGCCGGCACCGCTCTTTGAATTTCCCGTACCATCTGACCGTCGTAGTTGAATTCCACAGACAGGTAGGTGGTTTTCCGATGAAACAATTCATCGGGAAACGGCCATAATGAAATCGGCCGGATCATCCCGACCTTCAAGCCGTTGGCCCTGGCTTTCTTGACCGCCGTTTTTGCGGTCCGGGAGGTACTGCCGTAAGCCACCACGATAACGTCGGGATCATCATCCACATACAATTCCTCATGACGCTCGATCACATCCTTGTGGTTCCTGATCTTGTAAATCATCCGGTAGGAGTGCTTATGATGCGCCTCCACCGTCTCAATATCATAGCCCTCTTCGGTGGGTGTCCAGTCAGAGCACAGGGCATTTGCGCCGCGCCCCAGAACCACCGGCGGGATATCGATTTCATCAGTCGGCGGATAAAAATCCGGCCCCATATTTACCTTACGTTCCATGAACCGGAACCCCATGGCAGCCTTTTCCTCATCCGTCTCCGGCACACTGATATCTTCCAGTCCGTCGGTAATCAACTGATCCGCCAGGACGGTTACCGGTGTCCTGAAGCGCTCGGAAAGATAAAAGGCTTCCACGGTCAAGGCCATGGCCTCCTGGGCGCTGTTGGGCGCCAGCACGATGGTTTCATAATTGCCCCCCTGGGTCGGATAGCGGGCATTATAAAATTCCCCCTGGCCCGGCGCCCCCGTGATACCGCTGACCGGCCCGACACGTTGCGAATTTAGTACCACAATCGGTATTTCACAACCGATGGCCCAGCCGTAGGGATCCGCATACAGGATAAATCCCGGTCCTGATGTTGCTGTCATGGTTTTCAGACCGCCGACCGCACCGCCGATGGCCAGGTGCATGGCTGCACATTCATCTTCCGTCTGGACATAATAGCCGTTGACAAGCGGCAGATTCACGGACATGGCTTCGGCGATCTCCGTGGCCGGAGTAATCGGGTACCCCGCGAAAAGCCGGCAGCCGGCCATTATCGCCCCTTGTGTAATGGCAAAATTTCCGGTTTCCAGATAACGTTTCATATGTAACGCCCCCTTAAATATTTAAATTAAAAAAATAAAAATCAATCTGTCAACGCAAAAAAAATTAAGCCGCCTCAATAATATCAATGGCAAAATCCGGACAGGCATAATAGCACAAATTGCACCCGACACATCTTTCCGGATGCTTAACCTCCATGGGTCGATACCCTTTTGCATTAAAATTTTCAGCCGGGGCAAAAACATCAAGCCCGCACACTTCGGCACAGTAACTGCAGTCCTTGCAGTTATCGCCATACAGGCTTACCTCAAAGCGCCGGGCATCACAATTCAGGCAGCGGTATGCCTCCTGAACCGCAGCATCTGCTGTGAGCCCCAGTTCAACCGCACCAAACCCGCTTTTTCGTTCGTCTATGGGCAGACATGCGATGATCTGACATTCCGCCCTGTCCGGTTCGAAATCAGACAGCACCACCTCTT
>CAYQNS010000133.1:0-11298 GCA_964418755.1 uncultured Desulfobacteraceae bacterium | reverse complement strand
GGCGAAAAAATATCCAAATACGTTGCTCCGCCCAAATCCATAATTAGAATTGCTGTCAGAAATGCCAGTGCATTCCCCTACCCTGTGCAATATGAAATCATAGAAGGGGTGGACAACTATACCCTGGTCTGGGAGAAGGACAAATCCCCCTGCCGGGCGCCTATTTTAAAAGCGGCCAAAAAACTGGAGCGGATGGGCTGCAGGGCCATTGCCGCTGAATGCGGGTACTTTGCCTATTTTCAGAAAGATGTGGCTGGATATGTGGATGTGCCGGTTTTTATGTCGAGCCTGCTCCAGGTGCCGTTTATCCAGCAGATTATCGGCCCCAAAAAAAAGGTCGGCATTGTCTGCGCCCAGAAGCGCTTTCTTACCGAAACCCATCTGAAAAACGTGGGCATCGATCCTGATTCCAACATTGTCATTGCCGGCGCTCAGGATGAATATTACTGCAGGGAATTCGACAATCTCTGGGATCCTGAAAAGCGTCCGGAGTGCCCCGAGGTGTACTATGACAAAGCCGAAGACCAGATGGTCCGCACCTGTGTTGATTTTGTCGGGGCCAATCCAGGCATCGGGGCCATCATGCTCGAATGCACCGGCATGCAGCCTTTTGCCAGGGCCGTGCAGCGCGCACTGGATCTGCCCGTATTCAGCTGGGGCACCCTGCTGGATTACGCTTTTTCGGTTGTGGTCCATCGGGACTACTATGGTCATGTGTAATTTGGAATCACCAAAAAATGCTGGACATTTCCGATGTGTGTTATAGGCACCCATTAAAGGGCAGGTCAAACACTTCGTGAACGCCAAAAGGCTTTCCGGAGCCGAAAAAGAGATCCGGGATATGCTGCTCTATGGTATCTGGAAAACCGGTCAATTGAACAATGAACAAATCGGGAATCTATTCGGGATCAGTTATTCAGGGGTCAGTCACGCCGTCAAATCAATCAAACTCAAACTACCCAAAAGCCGACGATTAAAGACTAAATTCGACCGACTTAATTCACTATTCAAGCTTTGACCCTCTGACTATGGTGTACGAGACCACTGGGGATTCTTGACAAAAATGTATAATGAGTGTTTATTTGATTTTTTGATTATGAGAAAGGCCCGCCTTTTATAGGTTGTATATGACCAGGCCACCGGAGGGAGGACGAATATAACGATATGAAATTTATTCACACGGCGGACATTCATTTAGACAGCCCGTTAAAAGGACTTGAGGCGCATGAAGATTCTCCTGTTGAGGAGATTCGTGGGGCAACGAGGCGGGCATTTGACAATCTGATTGACCTGGCCATTGAGGAGGATGTTGATTTTATCCTTATTGCTGGTGATCTTTATGATGGTGATTGGAAGGATTACAACACCGGACTTTTTTTCGTTGCCCGGATGGGGCGATTGTCCAAGGCCGGGATCAAGGTTTTCATTGTTTCCGGCAATCACGATGCGGCCAGTCAGATCACCAAGGCCATGCCTTTGCCTGACAATGTGACTCTTTTTTCTTCCAGGAAACCCCAGTCTGTAAAACTCGATGATTTTGGCGTTATCATCCATGGCCAGAGCTATCCCTTCCGCGCTGTGACCGAGAACCTTGCCTCTCAATACCCTCAGAATGATGCCAATTATTTCAATATCGGCCTGCTTCATACATCCCTGGCTGGTCGTGAAGGGCACGAGGATTATGCGCCATGTACTCCGGATGAACTGAAATCCAAAGGCTATGACTATTGGGCACTGGGCCATGTTCACAAGCGGGAAATCGTTTCTGAAGATCCCTGGATTGTTTTTCCAGGTAATATTCAGGGCCGCCATATCAAAGAAACCGGCGTCAAGGGTGTCACATTGGTGACTGTGGAGGATGGAGGCATCATTGGGGTTGAAGAGTGTGAACTTGATGTGCTGCGCTGGGCCAACTGCCAGGTGGACCTGTCTGCGTGTGAGACGCCCGATAGCGTTTATGACGCGGTTCGGCAGGGCTTTGAACAGGAGCTTGACCAGGCGAACGGCAAAATTTTGGCCCTGCGTCTGGTCTTGACTGGGAAATGCCCTGTTCATGCCCAATTGCTTGATCGGACAGCCCGGTGGACCGAGGAATTCCGAGGCATTGCCGTTGGGCTCGGTGACGTGTGGTTGGAAAAGGTGAAGTTTCAGACAAGCCGCAAGAAGAGTCTTGAGGAAATCTATGGTGAGGATACGCCGATTGCCGGCCTGCTGCACTCCATTCAACATCTGGAACTCGATGGCGATACATTCCTGGGACTGGTACCGGAGTTATCCGCCCTGAAAAGCAAATTACCGGCCGAGATCCACAGCGGCGATGAGCCCTTTCTTGATCCATCTCCTGACAAAATCGCAGAGCTGCGTACTGAAGTGCAGGAACTCCTGATTGCCAAACTTCTTCAGCATGGAGGTGCCAAATGAGGCTGAAGCGTCTTGATTTGAGGGCTTTCGGCCCTTTTACCGACCAGATTTTGGAGTTTAACTCCGATGAGCCCGGTCTCCACATTATTTTTGGCCCGAACGAGGCAGGAAAAAGCAGCTCACTTCGGGCGCTCAAGGCCCTGCTGTATGGGTTCCCTCAACAAACGCCTGATAATTTTCTACACAACTATGATCAACTGCTGGTTGGTGGGTGTCTTGAAAACAGCGCCGGAGAAGAGATTTTTTTTCAGCGTCGGAAAAAGCGTATCGGTGATGTCATTGACGAGGCTGGTAACCCTCTTGATTCCGGTGTATTAGCGCCATTCCTCCGCGGTATTGAACCGGAAATATTTAAATCCATTTACGGCATTGATCATGATGCCCTGATAAAGGGTGGTAAAGAAATTCTGGATCAGAAAGGCGAAGTGGGCCAGGCCCTGTTTGCCGCCGGCGCAGGCATTTCATCCGTACGGGAGGTTATTGATCAGCTTGAAAAAGATGCGGCAGACCTGTTCAAGCCGGCAGGACAACTGCCCGAGATCAATAAGGCTGTCAAAAGATTCAAGGAACTGCAAAAAGAGGCCAGGGCGGCCAGCCTTTCTTCCAGGGACTGGAAAGATCATCAGAAAGCCTTGAAAAGCGCTGAGGCGGATCGGACCCGTTTAGAGAAAGATCGGGATGATAAGAATAAGGAGTTGCATCGTCTGGAGCGACTGAAGCAGGCCATTCCTGAGATAGCCACCAGAAAATCCCGGCAAGACCAGTTACAGGCATTGGGGAAGGTTATTCGTCTGCCCCTTGATTTCGCCGAAAGGCACCGGCAGGTTAGCCAGGAAGTGCGTGAAGCCGGGCGGCAATTGCAGAAAGATACTGACCGCCGGGTGGAACTTGAAGCCAAATATAAGGCCATCTCGTTAAATAAGGGTCTCCTGAACCAGGCAGAGAGGGTGGATGATTTCCATCAGCGTCTGGGTGAATATCGCAAGGGCCAGAAGGACAGGCCGGAAAGAAATGGTATGCGAATCAGCCTCCGTAAAGAGGCGGCGCTCTTGTTGCAGCAGGTGCGTCCTGATTTGTCTTTGGAAGAGGTGGAGACCCTGCGGCCGGTGCTTGTCAAAAAAAGGATTGTGCAAACATTAAGCACTAAATATGAGGCGATAAAACAGCAGCTTACGCTGGCACGGAATCAGAGCCGGTCAGCAGATCGGGAACTTAAGGAGGTAGAAAAGGGCCTGGCTGCAATGCCGGAGACCAGGGAGCCTCAGGGCCTTCTCCAGGCCGTGAAGCTGGCGCAAAAGGCTGGAGATATTGATGCGCTGATGGAAAAGAGCAGGTGTGATGTTGAATTGATCAAAAAAGAATGCCTTGTGGAACTCAAGCGGAGTGGCCTCTGGTCCGGTGATTTGACCGCACTGATGGAACTCTCGCTGCCGCTTTTTGAAACTGTGCAGCAGTTTGAAGATCGTTACAGCAAGATTGCCGATGAAAGGCGTGGGTTTGAAAAGGATTGTAAAAAGGATGATAAAGAGCTGAAAAAAGCTTTGGCTGAGATCAAAAAGGTAGAGTATGCGGGTGAAGTTCCTTCAGAGAAGGAGTTGACCCGGATCCGTGGAAAACGGGAGCAGGGTTGGCAGCTTTTGCGGCAACAATGGCTTGATCAAGAAGATGTGACCGAAAAAAGTCGGCTCTATGATCCAAAGCAGCCACTTCCCGAGGCCTATGAGGGATATGTGGAAAAGGCGGATGTTATTGCCGACCGGTTGCGCCGGGAGGCGGACCGGGTAGCCAATGTAGCTTCCTTTCGTGCCCATGTAGAGAATTTGCAAGAGGCCTTGGCAGAGAATGGCAGGGACAAAGAGGCGCTTGGTCTGCGAACACGAGAATTTGATGTATCATGGAAACGAGTGTGGCAACCTGCCGGCATCATCCCGTTATCTCCAAAGGAAATGAGCGGCTGGCTGACTGAAATGGATAAACTCCGCTTCAAGGTGGGTGATATTTTTGAAAAAGAGCAGGAAGTCGGGTTGGGTATAAAGCAAAGGATGGAGCTTCGGCAGGCGGTACAAAAAGAGCTTGATACCATGGGAGAGGAGGGAATACCTGCCGGTGAAGCGCTTGGCCCGGTTCTTATTCTGGCGGAGACTGTATTGGAGAGGATAGCCGGCCGGAAGACGGATTTTGAAAAATTAAAAGAGCGGCGGAAAAATGCGGAAAAGGCCTTGCGTAAGGCAGAGGAAGATCTTAAAACTGCCCGGGAGGCCCTGATCGAGTGGCAGGAGCAGTGGCGAAAGGCACTTCTGGGTTTGGGACTTAAGGACGAAGTCTCCACTTTTGAAGCCATCGACCTTATTGAGACCCTGCAGAACTGCTTTGACAAGTTGGAAAAGGCAGATGATCTTAAAAAGCGTATTGCCGGCATTGACCGTGATGCGGCTGAGCTTGAGAAGGAGGTTAAGTCCCTGCTTGAGAAGATAGCCCCTGATATATTGGACTTGCCTATGGACCAGGCAATCCTGCAATTGCGGACTATGCTCAGCCAGGCACAAAAGGACGGCACCCTGTATGATAAGTTTTCCGAGGATCTGGAAACGCTTCAGGCAGAGGTTTCTGCGGTTAAAAAAACTTTGCAAAGTGCAAGCGAACAGATGGATGAACTCCTTGGGACAGCCAAATGTGAAAAGCAGGAAGAATTGTCAGTCGCAATCGAAAAATTTACGGAATATCAGAGTCTGCAGGGGAAAATTTTCGATACCGAGGCAGCCCTGGCCAAGATTGGGGCCGGCGTGCAGCTTGAAGAGCTTGTCAGACAGGCGGCCGAGATTAATGCCGATGAATTGCCTGGCCGGATAGAGTCGCTGCAAAGGGATATCGATGAAAGAATAAATCCTGAGATCAATCGAATCTCCCAGGTGATCGGCGAGGAAAATATTAAGCTTGCCGCCATGGATGGCAGTGCCAGGGCTGCTGAGATCGCCGAGAAAATGGAACAGGAATTGGCCGGAATACGGCGGCTGGCAGAGAGATATGCGCAGCTAAAGTTAGCCGCCAGGATCTTGAAGCAGGAAATCGAACGCTACCGAGAAGAACATCAGGACCCGGTTTTGACGATTGCCTCCGGTTATTTTAAGAATTTGACCCTGGGGTCCTTTGCCGGCCTGCGTACCGATGTGGATGATAAAGGAGAGCCTGTTCTCGTTGGTGTGCGGCCGGATGCCCTGCGCCTGACAGTGGAAAAAATGAGTTCGGGAACCCGTGACCAGCTTTTCCTTGCCCTGCGCCTGGCCACAGTGGAATGGCGCCTTGAAACCAGCGAGCCCATGCCCTTTATTGTGGATGATATTCTAATCAACTTTGATGATGACCGGTCCAGGGCGACCCTTACGGCTCTGGCTGATTTATCAAAGAAGAACCAGGTGATTCTTTTTACCCACCACAGGCGGATTATGGAAGAGGCGAATAGTCTTAAAGGCGGGAGAGTAATTCAAATCCACGAGTTGTGAGTCAATGTCATCCACTTTAGAAACAGTTGTATGGATTACCATGAAGCGCATGAAGAAAAAAATAACTGAATTATCCGATGTTACCCTTCAAATACTTCAATAACTTCATGGTAAAAAACCATGTGTTGTTTTTATTAAGTTAATGGCATTGAGTTGTGAGTTAGAAGGCCGAAGCCGGGTTGGTGGAGGCTGACAGCCTTTATCCTGCGTTGGAAAGTATAGCCCGTAAAGTTGAAATGCTGGGCTGGAACGGCCGGACTGGTAAAAAAGCTCTGGAAATCCGAGCTTATGATCCATGCCATATGGTCTTAATAAATAAAGGTGAAAAACAGATGAAAGAAAAACAGGCAAACCAAATTGGGCAGGAAATTAAGTATAATCTGACCGGTTGGATACTTTTTATTATATGTGCCATTTTTTATATCGCATCCAGTTTGAAAAATTATGATACGTTGACATTCATAGGCAGTGTCATTTTCTTAATTGCCTGTATAGTTTTTCTTATACCGATGGTTGGGTCAATTAAAAAAGCGAAAAATGACACAAAAATGCATACTGATAAAACAATCCTATAGCCAACCTGATTCAGCGACGCAAAAGCCGTGAGGCTGATTAGCCGGCTTGTTAAGAAGTGAGGGCCTCGGAAAAAATAAATTACACAATTTTTCTTGTCTTTTGGCCCGCCTGCTGCGTTGCGTTCATGGCCCCATACAACAAGTATGAACCCATCACCAAGCGATTCCCGCACGTCTGCCCGATTTCGTACAAAGCGCCTGGAACCACAATTCTTTGACAAGCCGGATTGTGTGGCGTATGCTCAATCAGTGTCGTCAAGCAACTTGGGCTCAATTCCCCGCTGCTTGCCGGGGGACAGTCTATTTTGCGGATACCCTGGATTTTGAAAAGCGATTTACCAAAATTATTTTAAGGAGTATTATGGCTAAGAAATTAATTGTTATCGGTATCGGACTTGTCGGTGTTCTCTTGCTGTGGATAGGGTTTTCAATTTATCCAAACTGGTTGTGGTTTGAAAATCTGGGCTTTTCCCCTGTTTTCTGGACCATGCTGCTGAGCAAATTCGGATTTGGATTGGTGGCCTGGCTGCTTCTGGCCCTGATCATCGGTATAAACATTTACGCCGCCAATCGTTTAACCTCGCGCATCGGGACAGGGGGGAATTTAAAAGTCGCCGACGATTCTGTTTCTCAATTTGGCCTTTCCCCTGCAACGCTAAAAACACTGGTGATCGCTTTTATCCTGTATCTCACTTTTTTTATCGCTTCAAAAAGCTCCACTCAATGGGATTTACTCCTGCGCTATCTGTATCAGCAACCTTTTGGCAGTACCGACCCTGTTTTTAACCGGGACATCGGTTTTTACCTGTTTTCGCTGCCTTTTTATACCTTCATCCAAAACGGATTGCTGATTCTTTTTGTCGTGGCTGCACTGGCCACGATGGGTTGGTATCTGAAAAAGGGCGCCCTGAAAATAGAGGGTGACTTCAGTCAGGAACAGGGGACCCCAACTGCTTTGCCTAAAATTACCCTTGCGGAACCCGTTAAAAAGCATCTTATTTTTTTGGGCGGAATCGTTGTGCTGCTACTGGCCTGGGCCTATCGTCTGAAAATGTTCGAGCTCTTGTATTCCACCCAGGGACCGGCTTTCGGCGCCAGCTATACCGATGTTAACATCAAGGTTCTGGCTTATAAGGTAATTATCCTTGTCTCGATAGGATTTGCCGTAATCCTTTTTACCAACGCCTTTAAATTCAGGATAAAATTCATCTGGATTAGTGCGGTGGTCTGGATAGGAGCCTTGTTGGTGCTGGGAACGGGCTTCCCCGGTTTGGTTCAAAAATTTATAGTCAAACCCAATGAACTGGCCAAAGAGGCGCCCTATATCGCCTACAATATCGATTATACACGCAAGGCCTACAACCTGAATAAAATAAAAGAAGTCAATTTTGAAGTCAGCGACCAGCTCAGTGCCCGGGACCTCGAGCAGCATGATGTAACGATTCAGAATATCCGGATCTGGGACGAGCGCCCTCTGCTTCAAACCTACCGTCAGATTCAAGCCATACGGCTGTATTACGATTTTAACAATGTCGATGTCGATCGGTATATCGTCAACAACCAGTATCGCCAGATCATGCTGGCCGCCCGGGAGCTGGTGGTCGACAAGCTGCCTCCCCAGGCCAATACCTGGGTCAACCGCCACCTCACGTATACCCATGGCTACGGGCTGGCCGCAAGTCCGGTCAATGAAGTGACCGGCGAGGGGCTTCCCCGCCTGTTTATCAAAGACCTGCCGCCCTCCTTTGAACCGGATTTGAAGGTCGTACGCCCCGAAATCTATTATGGCGAAAAAACGGCTGCGTATGTGCTGGTAAAGACCAAAGCCCTGGAGTTTGATTATCCCAAGGGGGACAAAAATGTTTATACCACCTACCAGGGCAGGGGCGGTGTTCATATCAATTCTTTTTTCAGAAGGCTTTTGTTTGCCATTGAGTTTCTGGATCCCCAGATACTGTTTACCACGTATTTAAATCCGGACAGCCGCATCATGTTTAACCGGCGGATTAAGCTGCGGGCGAATGCGATTGCCCCCTTTCTCGATTATGACGGTGATCCCTATCTGGTTGTTTCCGATGGAAGGCTCTACTGGATTCAAGACGCTTACACGACCTCTGCAATGTATCCTTATTCGCACCAGTCTCACGGCATTTTTAAAAAAAGACGGCTTAACTACATCCGCAATTCCGTCAAGGTCACCATTGATGCCTATAACGGGGATGTGGCTTTTTACATGATGGATGAAAAAGACCCCATCGTCAAAACCTATGCGCGGATCTTCCCGGATCTGTTTAAGCCTTTCAAGGAAATGCCGGCGGATCTGAAAGAGCATATCCGCTACCCCAAAGATCTCTTTAAAATCCAAATGGAGACGTATACGAAATATCATATGGAAGATGTCCAGGTTTTTTACAACCAGGAAGACCTCTGGCAGATTCCCGATGAGATCTATGGGGAGCACCGTCAGGAAATGGAGCCTTATTACATCATTATCAAGCTGCCCGAAGACCAAAAGGAAGAATTTTTTCTAATGACCCCTTTTACCCCTTCCCGGAAAGATAATATGATCGGCTGGCTGGCTGCCCGATGTGATTCGGCCGACTACGGCAACCTGCTGGTCTACAAGCTGCCTAAGGAAAAACTGGTCTATGGGCCGATGCAGATTGAAGCCAGGGTGGATCAGCAAACGGAAATTTCCCGGGAGTTGAGCCTGTGGGGGCAGAAAGGTTCCCGGGTCATTCGGGGCAATCTATTAGCTATTCCCGTCAGTGATACCTTTGTATATGTGGAGCCGGTATACCTGGAAGCCATCCAGGAAGAAAGCCAAATTCCCCCAACCGGCACCTCTCAGCCCGGCGGTGGAGCCAAGACCCAGCGAGAAGGTGCGCCTCCCCGGCTGGAAGAGGCAAGGGCCGCTTCCCTGCCGGAACTCAAAAGGGTCATTGTCGCTTTTGGCAATCGCCTGGTTATGGAAAAAAACCTGGACAAGGCATTGAGCAGTATCCTGGACGTTGAAATTTCCTCGAACCAGCCGGCTTCCCTGCTTCTTCCTCAAATAAAGGGAGAAGGGGTATCCACGCTTGGCGCCATGGCGCTGGACCACTATAATAAAGCCAAAGCATATCTGCGTCAGGACGATTGGGCCGGATATGGGAGGGAACTGGAAAATCTGGAAAAAATTCTTAAAGAAATATCCGGAATGAAGAAGGAGGAAAAATAAAAATTTAAGGCGGTGTGAACTATCTGAAAATTATATCGCTTCCGATACGAAAGTATCCATCATGGGTTCGGTGGTTTGCTGCTATGTAGTGCCTGAACGGAAACCATCTAAAAGTTTAAATGATGCGGCTTTATTGTATATATAAATAAACGAAGATGTAAGCTTTTAGCTGTCAGCTATTGTCTTTCAGCTCGAAATGATGGAGGATTTCTTTGGCTAATAGCTAACTGCTAACAGCTAACGGCTGATCTTCAAGGGAACAAATCGTTGATAATACCTGATTTTTCAAAGGTATATGAGTTTTCGGCCAGACACTATCTAAAGCCAGGAATACAATTTCCCCCCGATGATGCAGCTCTTTGGTAATTCTGCCGGTTTTTTTGCAAGGCGGTATCCAGTTTTTCCTTTACAAATTTTGTTATTTAAAATATTTTTCGTCTTTGGGCTTGTAACTTTTATCTTTCAGGCACCGGTGACCTGCATACCGGTTTTATTGGTTTAATTTTGTACTGTCCGGCTTCAGCTCTGACCGGTTCCCGCGGTGCGGTTTGAATTTTAGGCCGCAGCCATATGAAATCATGCAGCTTTCTCCTCAGGCTCATCATTTAATAAATACACCGGCCGTACAGCCGGGTTAACAGACAATAATTCAGCCCATGCACCCTATATTAAAAGGTAGTGTGAGTCCGTTATTGCCGGGAATATCAAACAAGGAGTACGATAATGGCAAAAACAATGAAAACAATCGACGGAAACACCGCAGCGGCCCATGTGGCATACGCCATGAGCGATGCCGCGGCTATCTATCCCATTACACCTTCCTCTCCCATGGGCGAGATTTGTGATGAGTGGTCGGCCAACGGCCTTAAAAATGTATTCGGACAACAAATGCTGGTGCGTCAGCTCCAGTCGGAAGCCGGTGCTGCCGCGGCCGTGCACGGTTCTCTGGCCGCCGGGGCTTTGACTACCACCTTTACTGCATCCCAGGGCCTGCTGCTGATGATTCCCAATATGTATAAAATCGCCGGAGAATTGCTGCCCGCGGTATTCCATGTCACGGCGCGTTCTGTGGCCGGTCATGCGCTTTCCATTTTTGGGGATCATCAGGATGTCATGGCGGTCCGCCAGACCGGATTCGGCATGCTGGCATCCGCTTCCGTACAGGAAGCCATGGACCTGGCCCTGGTGGCGCATCTGGCGGCCATTGAATCCAGCATTCCTTTTATTCATTTTTTTGAAGGGTTCCGCACCTCCCATGAAATCCAGAAGATCGAACTCATCTCTTATGAGGATATGGCGGAGCTGGTAAACAAGGACGCTGTGGCTGCCTTTCGTGCTCGCGGTGCCAATCCGGAAAGGCCTGAATTACGGGGGACCGCACAAAACCCGGATATTTATTTTCAGGGCCGCGAAGCTGCCAATCCCTTTTATCTGAAAGTGCCAGGCCTGGTGGTCGATGCCATGAAAAAAGTCGGTGATTTGACCGGCCGGTCCTATAATTTGTTTGACTACGTGGGGGCCCCTGATGCGGAAAATATTATTATATCCATGGCCTCTTCCTGCGAAACCATTGAAGAGGTGG
>CAYQNS010000132.1:0-11313 GCA_964418755.1 uncultured Desulfobacteraceae bacterium | reverse complement strand
ATAGGCAAAAGCGCTTGAGAGAGATCGGTAAATTTATGTAAGTATCGTTGTAGGGATAGGAAAGATCAATTAATTTTTAAAAACAGCAAAAAAGAAGCCTATAGAAGGTATGTTTAATTTCATAAGAAGTAAAACAAAGAGACGTTCACTTTCGAATGAACTGACTCTGGGGTTGATTGTCACTATTGTCGTCGTTTCAACAATCACACTTTATGTCGGCTACTTAACCTCATCACAAAGAGCAAAAGCGGAGCTGGAAAAAAAATCCAATGAGTATGTCTCTTCGTTAAAAGATGTCCTGGTAATTTCGCTCTGGAATCTTGATAAAGATGCAGTCAATAATATTGGAAAATCATTTATTCAGAGTGAATTCATTGCGAAACTCAAAATAACAGACTCCTGGGGAGAAGTTTACTTCGACATAAAAAAGGAAGATGCCGGACCCTCCGTTACGAAAACCATCGATCTGTTCCGTGAAGATTATCCCGTGGGTCAAGTTGAAATTTCGTTGACATCAAGCTATTTCAAAAAAATTAATCAGCAACTATTCCTGGCTTATGGCATTACGGTTATTATCAGCATTATGTCCCTGATAATCATGACCGGGATATTATTACGACTATTACTTAAAAAACCGCTTTTTCATTTTAGTGAGTTCGTGAGATCTTATGCCTCAGGTAATTATAATTCCTTCAACAATCGCCTGCCCTACGATGAACTCCAACCTTTTGTCAGAATACTTCGTGAGATGGGAGACAAAATTACATACCAGATGACTGAACTGCATATTGCCGAAAAAAAATTCAGAAGCATCTTTGAAAACGCAGTAGAAGGAATTTTCCAAACAACACCCGATGATAAAATCATAAGCGCCAATCCGGCTCTGGCACAGATCCTTGGATACTCCTCCCAGGAGTCGCTGATGAGCAAGGTCACCAATGTTGGTCTCCAGCTTTACTTCAACCCGGATCGACGTAAAGCATTTCGCCGCCTGATTGAACAAAAAAAACTCATATCCTTTTTTGAAGCCGAGTTGTTGCGAGCTGACGGCACTATTATCTGGGCTTCGATTAATGCCAGACCGGTATTTGACGAATCAGGAAAAATTCATCACTATGAAGGATCTTTGCAGGATATCACAAAACGCAAACGTGCTGAGCAAAAGCTCTTAAAATCTGAGCGACAGTTACGTTCTCTTGCTATGCGTTTGACGGAAGTGGAAGAAGCAAGCCGAAAAAAGCTAGCCCAGGAGCTTCACGATCTCGTGGGTCAGAACCTGACTGCCTTAAATCTTAACTTAAACATTATTCAAAGTCGACTATCCGTTGAAACGAAAGGGACCGTTGCAAAAAGGCTTACGGATTCCATGTCTCTAATTGAAGACACAACTGAACATATTCGAGATGTAATGGCCGATTTACGCCCACCGGTATTGGATGATTACGGTTTGATAGCAGCATTGCGCTGGTACAGCGAAAAGTACTCCGAAAGAACCGGAACTATCGTAGAATTATTTGGAGCAGAAATAACACCACGACCGTCACAGGAATTGGAGACGGTGTTGTACCGTATCACTCAGGAAGCCTTAACCAATGTGGCCAAGCATGCCGATGCCAACAGAGTAGTCGTGGATTTAAAAGCAATAAACGGCAGGGTTCGGCTATCCATTGCAGATGACGGAAATGGATTTGATGTCTCCAAACTTGACGATCGGCAGCGGCACGGATGGGGGCTTATAACCATTCAGGAACGCGCCCAGGCAATGGGTGGGAATGTTCGGATAGAATCTCAACCGGGAACCGGAACAAGGGTTGTTGTAAAAATTAAAAGAAAAAATAGGAAAATTTATGAGCATTAAGGTCCTTATAGTTGATGATCACGGCATAGTACGCGACGGTTTGCGTTTTCTGCTGGATGCGGAAAAAAATATCAGCGTGATTGGTGAAGCTGCCGATGGGAGGGAAGCCGTTCGCCAGGTCAATAAACTTAGACCCGACGTGGTCGTAATGGACATTGCCATGCCGGGACTGAACGGGATCGAAGCAACACAACAAATCCGCGAGACAGCCTCCGGCACCCAGGTCGTCATTCTTTCCATGTATGATAGTAAAGAACACATTTTCAGAGCCTTGCAAGCTGGCGCGCAAGGATATTTGCTAAAAGAGTCGGCTGGCCAGGAGGTAGCCAAGGCAGTACGCACTGTCCACTCAGGAGGTCGCTACCTGAGCCAGAAAATTACTGAAACGGTGATTAAAGACTATATTTTCCAAGGCCGGGCAGCAGCAGAAAGTAGTCCTCTGGATCGACTCAGTTCACGTGAACGAGAAATACTGCAACTGGTTGTTGAGGGCAAATCTAGTGCCGGAATTGCAGAAACATTATTCCTTTCTCCCAAGACTGTGGAAACTTATCGGAGCCGACTCATGCAAAAACTTGATGTGAAAAACCTGACAAGCCTGGTGAAATTTGCCATCAGGCATGGGGTGACAACTCTGGATGGATAATCGCCATCTAACCCTTCACAATTTTTATATTCTAACCAATTTTTCAAACATTCCCCACACGAAATATCAAACTCTCCCGACATACAAAGGTAAAAATACGTACTATATATTATCCGGCGAGGAACAGTGTATTTCGCAATTCTTCGTAAAAAGCATAATCACAGCCGGATACCAAAGTCACAATAAGATTTATTCGATACACCACTCACAGCGCAATTTGAAAACATTTTATTTTTCCATTATCTTCGGCTGGTCTTTTATTGAATGTCGATATGACTAATAAAATTAACGATTGCGAGCCCCCAAGAGAATAGTTTTTTGCGAAGCTATCACCCCCAAAAAGGCTGCACGATGCAAGGCTTCGATAAATCTCCAAATTGGATTCTTATCAACTTTATGGGAATCTGAGTAAGTATCTGAGAACACGCCACAATACTGATCAGGCCTTTTTATTGGTTATAGCCCAACATTTTTATTAGAAAGGAGGGATGCCATTCAGTTATAGGGAATCGAAGATAGAATATAATCAAAAAACAACTAATAAATCTATGTGGAAAGGAGATATAACAAATGTATCGAAGAATAGGATCATGGATTATTGTCTCAGCTTTCTTTTTTTTGTTGGCGATACCCATTTATCACCTGCCCGAGGCACAAGCTGCATGCCCTGCTCCAACCATCGCTAACCCCGCCGGTATTCCTGGCGGACAATACCCTCATCAGTATGAATTATCTGAATTTGAGAAGCTGACCGGCTGCAAACTTTCCTTTAGCGAAAATCCTGATATCGGCAAATTGAATAAGGAACTTAACGGAGACAGACCTCTGCCGGCGGTTGCTGAGCGTTTGCCGGCTGAGCCTCTTATATTCCCGCCGTATGAGAAAATCGGTAAATATGGTGGCCGTTTGAAAGGCATTTCCAAATCGCCGGAAAGTGGTACCTCTGATGTCTTAAGTCTGAGACACGTCAATCTGTTTCGATTTCATGAAAATCTTAAAACCATCGTCCCCTGCGTAGCCACAGGATATAAATACAACGATGATTATACGCAATTAACCGTTTACCTTCGAAAAGACCATAAGTGGTCCGACGGCGCTCCATTCACCGCAGAAGATATCGATTTTTGGTACAATGATATCAAAATGAACAAAGATTACTACAAGAACGTTGAAAGCCAATGGATTTTCGGTGGAAAACCCATGCAGGTCGAGGCCATTGACAAGACCACCGTCAAGTTCACTTTTGCTGCACCGGCACCAAACTTTTTGACCTATCTGGCCATCACATATCGTCAACCCTTCCAACCCAAGCACGTACTCAGCCGGGTCCATCCCAAATACAACTCCGATGCGAACAAAGAAGCAAATAAGCTGGGATTCAAGAGCTGGGTCGAGCGCTTCAGACTCTACTTTCACGATTGGAAAGATTCCTACCATCCCCTGTCAGGACCGGTGGCCTCAAGGCTTGCTATTCCAACACTGGAGTCCCATGTGCTTGTTGAAGAGACACCTGAATTCCGCCGCCTAGTCGCCAACCCCTATTTCTTCATGGTGGACACGGCCGGCAACCAGTTGCCTTACATCAACGAACACTACGAGAGCTACAGCGAGGATAAGGAAGTTACAGTCCTCAAAATGATGAACGGTGAAATCGACTACAAACAACAGGCGCTTGAATTGGAGAAATTCCCTGAACTCAAGCAGAAAGAAGCCCAGGGTCCTTACCGCGTGCTTCTAAAGCCCGCCATCGGCAAAGATGTAATTTACTGTTTCAATATCACCCACCAAGATCCCGAGCTGCGTAAAATTTACGGTGATGTGCGCTTTCGACAAGCCATGTCCCTTGCAATGAACCGCTCTGAAATCAGAGAAATCGTCTATCTAGGCACGGGAATAACCAACAAACAGGCCCTTCCGATAGATCCAGCCACCTTTGACTTTATCGATCCGAAATATATCACACAATTCACTGACTACGATCCTGATAGGGCCAATTCGCTGCTGGATAAAATGGGTTTGACCCAACGCGATTCCGACGGTTTCCGTTTGCGTTTCGACGGCAAGCCATTTGTGCTACGGCTGCAGTTTGCACCTCAATTTGGTCCTACCCAGACCCACCAGCTGGTAAAAAAATATTGGGAAGCTGTGGGGGTGCGAACCGACTTAAAAGAGATCACATCCGACTTGTACCGGCAGCAAACCGGTGCAAACAAACATGACATCGCCACCATGATAAGACAATACAATTCCCGTCCAAAACTATCCGGTGACATTGTACTGATGATGCCGCCTTTCGGCAGCCCGATCAATAAACTCACCGGCAACTTGTGGGATGACTGGGTCCAGAGTAACGGTGCCAAAGGTATTGAGCCCCCGGCAGATATCAAACGCCTCTATGAACTGGCCATCGAGTTCAAGAGCTATCCCTTTGATTCCGCTGAAAGCAATCGCATCGGTTCGGAGGTGATAAAAATTCATGGGGAGAACCTGATCACCATCGGCGTGGTGGGAGATACACCCACACCTGTTTATGTAAACAATCGGATTGGAAACTTTGGCGGATTCGAACAGGCCGGCTACCCATATTACTGGGCCTACCCTTTCCGCATACCCCAGTGGTTTATCAAATAGGGAAAAATTTGTGATTGGTCCCTTGTAGAGGGCTGTAACAGACAACACTACTTGTCGGTTAAATACAAATAATGTCTTGAGCGGGAAGTCTATTTTCGACTTCCCGCCCATAAACAGGGGATAAATCTATGTTGAATTTTTTCCTAAAACGTTTTGTGGCCATGTTTTTCACATTTTTTTTCGTTTCAGTGATGATTTTTATCATTATTGAGCTGCCGCCGGGTGATTATGCAGACCGCTACGCTTTCCGCAAACTGATTTCATCCGGCGCGTCGGTTACTGAAACCGACATGGAGAATTTGCGAGAACAATTCGGCCTGAATAAACCACCGGTGCAGCGCTACGTCAACTGGATCAGCGACATCGTTTTGCGAGGGGATTTCGGCAACTCATTTCTCTACAACGTGCCGGTGTCCAGTGTCATCGGAGGGCGTATCTGGCTGACGATAGCAATAGTGGCTGCCTCCATCACCATCACTTACGGCATTGCTATCCCGCTGGGTATATATTCTGCATTGTACCGTCATTCCGCCGGGGATTATCTGGCAACCTTTATCGGTTATATAGGTCTGGCCCTGCCCAATTTCATGCTGGCACTGGTGCTGCTCTATTTCAGCATAACCATGCTGGGCAGTTCGGCCGGAGGGCTCTTTTCACCGCAATATATTGAAGCCGGCTGGAGCTGGGCCAAATTTGTGGATCTGATCAAGCATTTATGGGTTCCGGCCATCGTATTAGGTACCGCTAACACCGCCTTTCACCTGCAGACCATACGGGCCACCATGCTAGACGAACTGAACCAGCTCTATGTCACGGCAGCTCGCGCTCGCGGGATTCCGGAATGGAAGGTCATTTTAAAATACCCTGTGCGTATCGCTCTAAATCCTATTGTAAGTTATCTCGGCTTTGACGTAGCCAAAGTAATGGCCGGCTCACCGGTGGTGGCTCTGGTACTCTCCCTGCCTGAGGCAGGAGATCTGCTGCTAAAAGCCCTCCTGGACCAGGACATGTACCTGGGCGGCGCTATCCTGCTGCTGATCAGCACCACAATCATAATCGGTGTCTTTGTTTCTGATCTGCTGCTGGGAGCTTTAGATCCGCGTATCAGACTGGGAGATGCATAAATGGAAAAAATAGATACAGGCAGCAAAAACCCAGCTTTTCAGCAGATGGATAATGAAGAGAAAAACAAATACTACACCGCTACTCAATGGCAACTCATCTGGTGGCGTTTCCGTCGTAATCGGTTAGCTCTGGTCGGTGCTGCCACGCTTGGTCTTTTCACGATGATTGTACTCTTTGCAGAGCTCATCGCCCCTTATGGCGGCACAACGCTGGATACCACTTATCTGCTCGGCCCTCCCCAAATGATCCGGTTTTGGGATGAAAATGGTTTCTCGCTGCGCCCTTTCGTGCATGGGGTGAAAACACACAGGGACCCGATAACTTTAAGAATGATTGCTGTTACCGACACCTCCATACGCCACCATATTCGCTTTTTTGTAAGGGGTGACAAGTATAAGTACTGTAGAGTAAACCGGCTAAAAAGCGATCTGCATTTTTTTGGGGTGGATGAAGGAAAAATTCATCTTTTCGGCACCGACCGGATGGGGCACGATCTTTTCTCCAGCACCATGCTGGCCACACGCACCTCATTGACCATCGGTGTTGTGGGGGTTATGATCTCTTTTGTTATGGGTCTTACCATGGGCGGTATGGCCGGTTACTTCGGTGGCAGCCTGGATTTTTTCATTCAACGATTGATCGAGTTTCTCCGTTCTGTTCCGGATATTCCTCTTTTTATGGGCTTTGCTGCGGCAATGCCAAGAGAGTGGCCGCCGGAGAGAATTTATTTTGCCATCACCATCATTTTTGGACTTTTCTTTTGGACCACCCTGGCCCGGCGTGTGCGTAGTAAACTGCTGTCGCTTCGAAACGAAGACTATGTTCTTGCGGCCCGATTTGCCGGTGCAACCAGCAGCAGAATTATAGCAAGGCACATGCTGCCCGCCTTCACCAGCTATATCATTGTGGATCTCGTGGTTTCATTTCCCTACATGATTTTGGCTGAAACCGCTTTGAGTTTTGTACAGCTTGGATTACGCCCCCCGGTTATCAGTTGGGGAGTGCTGCTGGAAGGTGCCCAGAATATTCAGGCCATTGAGATGGCCCCGTGGCTCTTCATCCCGGTCATCTTTGTGGCAACGGCGGTAATGGCCTTTGTCTGTTTAGGCGATGGGCTGCGTGATGCGGCGGATCCCTATTCTTAATAATGGAGGATTTTTGTGAATACGGAGAGTACAAGTGTCATGCATGAACAAAAGGAGAACATCAGCAGCGAGGATTTGTTGGAAATCAAAGATCTCACGGTCTCTTTTCATACTGATGAAGGCATTGTAAAGGCGGTTAACGAGATTAGTTATACCGTCAATCATGGAAAAATCCTTGGCATTGTCGGCGAAAGCGGCTCCGGAAAGAGCGTGGCCTGTAGCGCTATTTTACAACTTTTGCCCAAAACAGCCGAGGTGAAAGGTTCAATCCTGCTGCAAGGCGAAAATGGTAACATAAGGGATATAGCTAGGCTGAAAGCCAACAGCCGCGAAATGGGAAACATCCGTGGTGGTGAAATTGCAATGATTTTCCAGGAGCCCATGAGTTCCTTTTCGCCGGTGCATACCATCGGCAATCAACTCATGGAAGCTATTTTACAGCATAGGAACGTCACTAAACAAGAAGCCGGAGAGATCGCCATTGATATGCTCGACCGGGTAGGTATTTCCAATCCTGCTCAACGTTTTCGACAGTACGCATTTGAACTTTCAGGGGGGATGCGTCAACGGGCAATGATCGCTATTGCCCTTAGCAGCAAGCCCAATCTGCTCATCGCCGATGAGCCGACTACGGCACTGGACGTGACCATTCAGGCCCAGGTTCTAGAGTTAATGGCCCAGCTTCAGGCAGAGCGCAACATGGCCATCATCTTTGTTACCCATGATATAGGCGTGATTGCCCAAATTGCGGATGAAATTGCCGTGATGTACCTGGGCTATATCCTGGAGCGCGGCACAACCCGGGAAGTGATTAACAACCCGCAGCACCCCTATACCCGAAAACTCCTTGAAGCCATCCCGCGCCTTGATCATCTGGGAGGCCGGCTTACAGCTGTGGGAGGAGATATTCCCGGCCCCTTCGAGTTTCCAGCCGGTTGTCCATTCCATACGCGCTGCCAACAAATGATTACCGGTAGATGTGATACAACTTTCCCGCCCGTAGCCACCTTTGGCCATACTCACTCGGCAAACTGCTTCTTATACGAATAGAGGAAAACAATTGTGGCCTTAATCAAAGTCAATAATCTCAAAGTTCATTTCCCTATCCGAATCGGGCTATTCGGTCGTGTACAGGGCCATGTCAGGGCTGTAGACAATATCTCATTAAAAATTCGCCGGGGAGAAACTCTAGGTCTTGTAGGTGAAAGCGGTTCCGGCAAGACCACTGTCGGGCGCACCATTCTCCGGGGAATTGAGCCGACAGACGGACAGATCTTCTTTAAGCGAAACGGAAGTTATACTGATTTGACAAAGATCAAAGGAAAGGAGCTGAGAAAATTCAGAAAGCACATGCAGATGATCTTTCAGGATCCATATGCATCCCTCAATCCCCGCATGACCGTGCGCGACATAATTGCCGAACCCCTTGTTGTCGGTGGAGTGGATAAAGGAAAAAATCTCGATGCCCGGGTACGGGAAGGAGCTGCTCGTTGCAAACTCAATTTGGAATACCTTCGCCGTTTTCCCCACGCTTTCAGCGGCGGACAACGACAGCGTATAAGTATAGCCAGGGCTATTGTATCCAATCCGGAATTTATCGTATGTGATGAATCAGTCTCTGCCCTTGATGTGTCGGTCCAGGCGGAAATATTGAACCTGTTGATGGATTTGCAAAAAGAGCTTAATACTACTTACCTTTTCATTGGGCATGATCTTGGCGTGGTTGGGCATATCTCCCATCGGGTGGCAGTGATGTACATGGGAACCTTTATGGAACTCGCCCCTACCGAGAACCTCTTTTTCAATCCTAAGCACCCATACACCGAGGCACTCCTCTCCGCCATACCCGATGCTAATCCCGATCGCAAAATGAAACCTGTAAGCCTTAAGGGAGAAATTCCTGATGTCATCAACCCGCCTACCGGGTGCCGTTTTCACACCCGCTGTAATTACGCACGGGATAGATGCAGGATTGAAGTGCCCGAGTGGCGAGAGATCGATCAGAAGCATTTTGTTGCGTGTCATTTCGCCCATGAGCTTGCGCTGACCAGTGCAAAGACCGCATCGTGATATAGCGCATTGGAAATTCCAAATAGTTTAGGTCATTGGACTTTGAGATTTGGAATTTATTTGTCATTTGGTGCTTGAAATTTGCTTTTTTTTATAGGCTAATGTTCTCCCCCAACTTGTGGATGAGCCCTTTGGGTTAATTAACCGAAACATGAAACTGTACCGGGAGTTCTCATGAAACCGAAAAATTTGTTGTTTATCACGGCCGACCAGTGGCGCGGAGAGTGTCTGTCCGCTCTGGACCATCCGACGGTTAAGACACCGCATCTGGATGCCCTCGCATCTGAAGGCGTGCTTTTCAAAAATCATTATGCCCAGTGCAGCCCCTGCGGACCCAGCCGTGCTTCTTTATATACGGGCATGTATCTTCAGAACCACCGCTCGGTGGCAAACGGCGTTCCCCTTGATGCCCGGCATTCCAACATTGCTCTGGAGATGAGAAAACTGGGTTACGATCCGACCCTGGCAGGGCATACGGACACAACTCCTGATCCCCGTTGCCTTCATCCGGATGATCCGGCGCTCAAAACCTATGAAGGCATCCTTCCGGGGTTTGATCGGGTCCTGGCGATGCCTACGCCTTCAGAAAGCTGTCCCGAGCCCTGGGCGCTGTGGCTTGAAGAAAGGGGCTACAAGGTACCCGAGGATCCTCATGACCTCTATTACGAAACTGTGGAGGATTACCCGGAGGCTGAGGATCGCGGAAAAACCTATGCCCCTGCTCGTTATTCAGCAGAAGAAAGCGACACTGCATTTATTACGGACAAGGCGCTTCAGTTTATCAGAAGACCCGGTAGAAAACCCTGGTTTCTGCACATCAGTTATTTGAGACCGCATCCCCCCTATTTGGCGCCTGAGCCCTACAATCGCATGTACTCCCCTGATCAGGTTCCGGCTTTTACGGGTGCCCCCTCATTTGAAGAGGAGGCAAAACAGCATCCCTACCTCGCCTTTTGCCTGGAGCGGTTTATGAATCATGGTAAATATAGCGCCGACCGGTTCCCCAGAGATGAAAAATCGATGCGGCAGTTGCGCGCGACGTATTACGGGCTGATGACGGAAATCGATGACAATATCGGCAGCATTGTGACCTTTCTGAAAGAGACCGGGCAATATGAAGACACCGTTATCGTTTTCACCAGCGACCACGGCGACCAACTGGGAGACCACCATTTGCTTTGCAAAGGGTCTTATTTCGATCAAATCTTCCATATTCCGCTGATCATCCGCACCCCCGGTGCAAAAATGATAAACAGACATGCCCGGTGTGTTGAGGCATTTACCGAAAATGTTGATATTTTATCGACTGTCCTTGATTATTTTGGCGCAGATATTCCGGCACAATGCGACGGCAGATCCTTGATGCCCTTCATGAGGGGTGAAAACCCGAAAAAATGGCGCACTGAAGCCTATTCAGAGGTGGATTTCAGATATTTCACCCTATATCCCGGTGTAATTCCTGAAAAAGAATTGGGTATTGCCTTTGAGGAATGTTCTTTTAACATCATTCGAGATGAACATTATAAGTATGTCCACTTTGCAGCCCTGCCCCCGCTGTTTTTCGATCTTAAAAACGATCCGGGGGAGCTCAATAACCTGGCAGATGATCCGACCTATACCGGTCTTATCCTGAAATATGCCCAAAGAATGCTTTCCTGGCGCATGAACAACGACGAATCTACGTTGACAGGCATGGTGGCTGGCCCCAATGGGATCACCAAACGATCGCGTTCCCGATAGCCCTGCTGTCTCCCAGAGTCCTCACAAGTTTCCAAAGGTGGAAGGGGGTCACCCATTAAAGGGCAGGTCAAGTAAAAAAACACCTCTCCATGCAAAAT
>CAYQNS010000131.1:0-11404 GCA_964418755.1 uncultured Desulfobacteraceae bacterium | reverse complement strand
ATCAAAACACCGTAAGCCCTGTCGCCGGTTTGCAGCTTTGTAACCGTGTTGATTGCCCACCGAATCGGCCTGGAAAAAGGAGAAACACACATGGCATATGAATTCAATACCCGCGCAACCTGTCAGGAGTATTTCGGCAAGACCCACGACATGGTCCGCAAGTCGGTCCGTGAGTTTGTAAAAAAGGAGGTCTTGCCCTATATCGAAGACTGGGAGGAGCAGGGTGGCTTTCCCGTAGAAATTTTTAAAAAGGCGGGTGATGTGGGTATTCTGGGGATTGGATATCCCGAAGAATACGGCGGAACACCCGGGGATATTTTTTACAAGATCGCTGCCTCCGAAGAGATTCTGCGCAGCGGGTCCGGCGGGTTTGCCGCCTCGCTCGGGTCTCTTGATATCGCCATTCCCCCGATTTTGAATCTGGGAACCGAGGAACAAAAGCAAAAATATGTCAAGCCGGTGCTGGCCGGTGAAAAGATTGCCGCCCTGGGTATTACCGAACCGGGTGGCGGATCGGATGTGGCCAATATCCAGACTACGGCCGTGCGGGACGGGGATTATTTTGTGGTCAACGGCAGCAAGACTTTCATCACCAGCGGATGCCGTGCCGATCAACTGACCTGCGCTGTGCGTACAGGCGGACCTGGAGCACACGGTATCAGTTTTTTTGTCATCGGCTCGGACACTCCAGGGTACTCGGTTTCGGAAAAATTGAAAAAAACAGGCTGGTGGGCTTCGGATACGGCTCAGATTTTTTTGGACAACTGCCGCGTACCGGTTGAAAATCTTCTGGGTGAAGAAAATATGGGATTTTATGCCATCATGGCCAATTTCCAGTTCGAGCGTCTGACCCTGGCCGTCATGGCCAACATGACCGCCCAAATGGCCCTGGAAGAAGCCATGAAGTATGCCGGCGAGCGGGAGGCGTTCGGCAAGCCCATTAAGGGGTTTCAGGTGACCCGGCATAAACTGGTGGATATGGCTACTCTGGTGGAGGTCAGCCGGGAATTTACCTACCGGGTGGCAGCCAAAATCGATGCCGGACAGGACCAGACCAGAGAGATTTCCATGGCGAAGAATTTTGCCTGCAGCGTCAGTGACAAGGTAACCTACGATGCAGTACAGATCTTTGGCGGGTATGGCTTTATGCGCGGCTACCTGGTGGAACGGCTCTATCGGGATAACCGGGTCTTGTCCATCGGCGGCGGCACTACCGAAGTGATGAAGGAAATTATATCCAAACTGATGCTGTGATCCAAAAGGCCGGGTTATAGACGGCCTTTTTTCAGGATTGCGATGAGGAGCCAGATGCCCATTACGGCGGCGGCTGTAAATCCGATGATGCCGATCAGGGAGATGCCGTATAACAATGGCGGTGTCTTGGAGATGACGATCAGGGCCGAACCGATGAGCAGGGCCGCGATAATGATGGAAAAGGAGATGCGGTTGCTGATCTGGTCGTGTGTTGCAAGCATGGTGTCCAGATCCTGAATTTCATGTTTGAGGTAGAACTTGCGTTCACGGATCATGCGTGTGATCTCCAGCATGTCCTTGGGGAACTGCTGAAAAAATTCAAGGGTTTCAGCGGTGAGCCGCATGATATCACCGGCTATTCGATGCGGTTTAAAACGGGTCATCTTGATGCGTTTGATAAAGGGCGTTGCCTGGGCAATTATGTCGAAATCCGGATCCAGCATCAGCCCCACTCCTTCAATGCTGCTCAATGCTTTCATCATCAGGAAAATATCCGGGGTGATACTCAGCCTGTGGCGGGCCGCCAGCTCCAGAAGGTGCTGGAGCAGTTTTCCGACTTCAATGTCCTTCAAGGCCTTGTACAGGTGCCGGCCCATGAAATCCTCCACATCTTTTTCCAGAAGACGCCGCTTTGGTTCCTGCTCATAGGTAGTCATCGTAAGCAGGGCACGAGTCGTATTAATTTCATCCTGGTGCACAACGCCATCGATGAGGTCCACAAAATCTTCGCGTGTATGGCGGCCTACCGAACCGGTCATTCCAAAGTCAAGCAGGCAGATGACATTGTTGGGCAGTACAAAGATATTGCCGGGATGAGGGTCGGCGTGGAAGAAGCCATGGTCGAAAATCTGTTTCAGCAGGATATCCGATCCCCTGGCGATTATTTTTTTGCAGTCAAGACCGGCTTCATTCAGCTTTTGAATATCAGAGATCTTGATTCCTTCCACAAACTCCATGGTGAGTATCCGTTTTGTGGAAAAATCGCGAAATACTTTTGGAATGTATAGGGTCTGGTCGTCCAAAAACTGGGCGGCCATTCGTTCCATATTGGTGGCTTCGATGTTGTAATCGAGCTCTTTTTCAAGGGTGCGGGCGAACTCTTCGACGATTTTGACCGGCCGCTGGGGCGTCAGTTCTTCGATGTTACGTTCGGCCAGGGTGGCCAGGTGAAGCATGATCTCGAGGTCTACCTCGATGATTTTGCGTATGCCCGGACGCTGGATTTTTATGGCGACCTCTTCGCCGTTTTTCAGGCGTGCCCGGTGAACCTGACCGATGGAAGCTGAGGCAATGGGGACTTCATCAATGGTTTCAAAAAGGTCCGTTACGGTTTGCCCGCGTTCTTTAAAAATAATGTCCTGGACGTCGCTGAAAGGAAAGGATGGTACCTTGTCTTGAAGTTTTGCCAGTTCGGTGAGCAGGTCCACCGGGATCAGGTCCGGCCGGGTGGACAGTACCTGGGCCAGCTTGATATAGGTGGGGCCCAGTTCTTCAAACATCATCCGGATACGTTCGGGTCGGGACAGTTTTGCCACCTTTGCCCGCGGTTTTCTGGAGATCATCTGCAGGCCGAGTTCGATGTACTGCTCGATTTTGATATGTTCCACCAGATTTTCAAAGCCGTATTTAAACAGTACGGTTAAAATCTGCCGGTAGCGGGTGAGGTGGCGATAAGTCCGACCGATAACACCTATTTTTCGGATGCTGATGAGCATAGATTGTTACATCCAGGGCGGTTGGTTCAGGGTGAAGGAATTTATTGATTTTCCTGGTTGCCGATGGCCTTTTTAAGTTCCCGGATCTCTTTTTTTAATGCTTTTAAATCATCCGTGGTGACGATGTTTGCTTTTTGCAGAAAGCCATTGACTGATTCTTCCACCCGATCCTCCAGTTTTTTCTGGGTCTTGTCATATTTTTCCTGAAGTTCATCCAGAAATTTTTTACCTTCCTTTTCAGTCAGGTTTAATTTTTTTTCCAGATCACCGACAATATCTTCCAGCTCGTCCTTGGCCACAAGTGCAAGGCCGATACCGGTAAGCATTGTTTTTTTTGCAATTTCGATCACATCAGACATATTGGTCTCCTTTTATTGATATATGCAACTTGAAACTTAGAGGGCGGGATTGGTTCTAATTCCAGCCATTTACTCTACCATTGTGGTCGGCAGACTATTTCAGTCGGCCGATCACTGCGCTGGCGATGGTGTTTTTTTGAATTTCCTTGGTTCCTTCCCAGATTTCGGTAATTTTGGCATCGCGATAAAAGCGTTCTACTTCATACTCGGTCATATAGCCGTAACCGCCCAGCAGTTGAATCGCCTCATCGGCCACTTCCACGGCTGTGCGGGCTGCATACATTTTGGCCATGGAGGTAAGCTTCGGATCGATGCGGCCCTGATCAAAATTCCATGCCGCCTTGTAGGTGATTAGCCGGGATAGTTCCAGTTTGGTGGCCATATCGGCCAGCTTGTGCTGGGTTACCTGAAACTGGGCAATTTTTTTGCCGAACTGTTCTCGTTGTTTTACATAAGCCAATGCCCGGTCATAGGCTCCCTGGCCGATTCCAAGGGCCTGGGCCGCGATCTGTATACGGCTTTCGTCAAAAAAATGGAGTACGTGGTAAAATCCCTTGCCTTCCTCACCGATCAGGTTTGCCAGTGGAACACGAACGTCTTTGAACATGACTTCGGCCGTGGGCAACATCCGGATGCCCATCTTGTTGCCCACATCTGCCGTGGAAACGCCCTCTCTGTCGGCTTCCACCAGGATCACACTCATGCCGCGGTAGCCGGGTGTTGCTTCTATGTCTGTCTGGCAGAGTACACAGTAGAATCCGGATAGGCCGCCGTTGGTAATAAAAGTCTTGCCGCCGTTGATAACCCAAGCATCTCCCTCTTTGACGGCGGTGGTATTCATGAAGGTGATGTCCGAACCGTGATCCGGTTCCGTGAAGGCACCGGAAGAAAGCATTTTCGCCTCGGCCACCTTGGGCAGGTATTTGGCCTTCATTTCATCGCTGCCGTAATGCATGATCAACTCGGAGGCAAAGCTGGAAAGAGCCACTGCGCTGCCCATGGTGGAGTCGCCGCGGCACAGCTCCTCAATCACCAGGATATCCTCCAGGCTGCCAAGCCCCTGGCCCGAGTATTCTTCCGGGAAATGGATACCGATCAGACCCAGGTTCCCGGCTTTTTCCCATACTTTTTTGGGAAACTCATGTTTTTGTTCCAGTTCCATGGCCAGATTTTTGTCAAATTCGCCCTTGGCAAAATCTCGGACGGCTTTTTGAATGTCTTGCTGCTCCTTTGTGAGTTCAAAATCCATAAATACAGGGCCTCTTTGTATTGATTGTAACCGTTAATGTGGAGATGGGGAATAACGAAAATATATAAAATTACCACAGAAAAAATTGTATTGCAAGGAATTTGCCGGCATAGGGGGGCGGCATCAGGCTTTTTGAAAAGCTGTTTGTGAATGTCCTGCCTGCGCAACGCATTTTTCTTCGGGGCGCGACAAAAGCACGATTCTGTCCCCGGCACCTGTCTTAGCTCCCTTTCTTTGACCCGATACGCGGATTGTTTTTTTGCTGGTATTTTTTTACTGATTATGGTTATACATAGAGATTCCATAATTACATAGAGTTTTGAAAAATACCAATTCATATTTTGAAAGGAAAGTTACCGAAAATGCCATACTCTATTGCGCTGGCCGGAAAAGGCGGAACAGGAAAAACTACACTGGCCGGCATGCTCATTGATTATCTTGTAAAAAAAGGCAAAGCACCGGTTCTGGCAGTGGATGCCGATGCCAACGCCAATTTGAACGAAGTGCTGGGCCTGGAAGTCGCCGAGACCCTTGGAAATGCACGGGAAGAGATGAAAAAAGGCGTGGTGCCCGGGGGCATGACCAAGAATATTTTTATGGAAATGAAACTGGAAGAGGCGATTGTGGATGCCGAGGGATTTGATCTGTTGGTGATGGGGCAGCCCGAAGGGCAGGGCTGTTATTGTGCCGCCAATAGTCTGTTGACCGGTTTCCTGGAAAGGTTGACCGGCAACTACCCCTATATGGTGACGGATAATGAGGCCGGTATGGAACATATCAGCCGGCTGACCACCAGCGCGGTTGACATCCTGCTGATCGTTTCCGACACCTCGCGGCGCGGGCTGCAGGCGGCTATAAGGATCAACCAGTTGGCTCAAAAACTGAATATCGGTGTTGGGAAAAGCTACCTGATTATCAACCAGACGCGCGATGCGCCGAGTGACAAGGTCATGGAGTTGCTTACAGAAAGCGGGCTGGAACTTGCGGGAACCGTGCCCGCAGATGATACGGTTTATGAATATGATCTGGATGGGAAACCCACGGTGGTAATACCGGATGATAATGCCGCAGTGCGGGCGGCTTTTGAAATATTCGATAAAATTATTGAATAAACAAAAACCCGGACGGCAGTACAATTCCAGGATAAACACCCCATCCTCCCGGCATCGGAGAAAACGATGAAAAAAACGGGTTTTTTATATGACGAAAGATATCAACTGCATAATACGGGAAATTTTCACCCGGAAATGCCTGCGCGGCTGAAGGCGATTTACAAAGGCATCAGGGATGCCGATATTTTAAGAAAAATTAACCTGATTCCTGCCGTCCATGTCGATCAGAGCTGGATTGAAGCCGTTCATGATTTAAATTATATCCTGCGTTTTGAAGAGGCCTGCCTGTCGGGAATGACGGATTTTGACTGCCCGGACAACATCATGGGGCCTGAAACATATGAAGTGGCCATGCTGGCGGCAGGGGGCATCATTGATGTTGCCGCAAGGATCATGAAAGGTGAAATCGATAACGCTTTTTGTGCGGTGCGTCCGCCCGGCCACCATGCTGAAAAAAATAAAGCCATGGGGTTTTGTTATTTTAACAATATCGCCATTGTAGCCCGCTACCTTCAGAAAAAATGGGGCATAAAGCGGGTGGGAATCGTTGATTTTGACGTTCACCACGGCAATGGCACTCAGCACATATTTGAGCAGGACCCCACCGTATTTTATTACTCAATCCATCAGCATCCCTCTTTTGCCTATCCGGGCACGGGGCGTGAATTTGAGGAGGGAACTCTGGCGGGTCTGGGGTTTACAAAAAATTCTCCTGTGCTGCCGGGAAGGGCCGATTCAGAATACAAACGGTTACTGGAGAGGGACCTTTTTCCTGCCTTTGATGTGTTTAAGCCGCAAATCATTCTGGTTTCGACCGGATTTGATGCCCATAAGGATGACGACATGTCGGATATGCGCCTTACTACACAGGCGTTTATCTGGATAATGGAAAGAATCGTTGAAATGGCGGACAAGTATTCGGACGGGCGGCTGATTTCCCTTCTTGAGGGAGGGTATGCAATCAATCGTCTGCCTGAGCTGGCAAAGGACCATATGAAGGTTTTAATGAACGGCTGAGATGCCGTACCGAATGAATATAAATAATTTATGGAGGTTATTATGTTTGTCTCCAGATCAATGACCCGAAAAGTTATCACCATCAGCAAGGATGCTGATATTCTTGACGCCCACGAAAAAATGGCTGAAAAGCGGATACGTCACCTGCCGGTGGTGGAGGGAAATGATCATTTGATTGGTGTTGTCACGGACCGGGACATCAGGAGTGCGCTGCCATACAGTATTTTCAAGGAGCCCGACTGCAGTAAAGCCCACGAAAAAATGACTTCCCTTACGGTGGGCGACATCATGACCGAAAATCCTTTTTGCATCTCCCCCATGGACACGATCCAGGATGCTCTTTTACTGGTTGAGCAGAAACGGGTGGGCGCTTTCCCGGTAGTTGATGAAAACGGCAGTCTTGTGGGGATCATCAGCGTACGCGACTTGTTGCGCGCCTTTGCCGGTGTTCTTGGTCTGGGCGAGCCCGGGACATTGATCTGTATTATTGTTGACGAAAAGATCGGGCAGCTTAAAAATATAGTGGATATCATCACCGAAGAGAAAATCGGTTTTGGTTCGGTGCTGGTGGCCCGTTACTGGGAGGAGGGCAAGCGGGCTGTTTTTCCGTACTTGCTGACCAATAATGTGAGCCGGATCAAACGCAGGCTTAAAGATATGGGCTATACGCTACTGGAGCCCATGCAGTGGTATATTGATAATCTGCCGGAAGATGATTGAAACTCGTAGCCATGCGGATAACCCGTACCAGGGCCTGTGTATATATTATATCGAGGGATACCTGAAACCGGAAGCCCGCATCGCGAGAGGCCATATTATAGGAAATTGGCAGGAGGATGAATTTTCCTTGCTGGCAAACCGGTCCGGCAGCCGGTGAAAATAATGAATAAGTGGGAAAGAAACGGTATCTGGCACACTTTTTTGGGCAGGGGGAAATGATGTCCCCCAATGATAGACTCTACACAACTATTCTGAAAGGCTTATCGTGTATATAAAATGCTGGGGGTCCAGAGGGTCCATTCCTGTTTCAGGAAAAGAATACATCAAGTACGGCGGTGATACCACCTGTATTGAGATCAGGACCAATAGCGATGATATAATTATTATTGACGCCGGAACCGGCATCAGGAGGCTCGGAAACCATCTCAGCCGGGAGGGACGCTCGGAGTTCAACTTTCTTTTTACCCATGCCCATTGGGACCATTTAATGGGGTTTCCTTTTTTCAAACCGCTGTACGATAAACATACCAGGATGCAGATGCATCGCTGTCCCTTTGCCGGCAAGTTTGTGGAAACCATGCTTTCAAAAGTTATGGCGCCCCCCCATTTTCCTGTTAAATATTCCGATTTAAAAGCAAAAATTATTTATGAAAAAGCGTGCCCAGTAAAATTTACCATCGGTTCGGTAGCCGTAGAAACGATTCCGCTTTGTCATCCCAACAGCGGCAGCGGGTATAAGTTCACAGAAAATGGCCGCACCTTTGTTTTCCTGACGGACAATGAACTTGGATTCGTCCATTCCGGGGGCTTGGAATACAGGGAATATCTGGAATTTTCAAAAGGAGCTGATTTGCTTTTTCATGATGCTGAATATACGCCCGAAGAATACAGACATTTTGTCGAGTGGGGACATTCTTCCTACGCTGATGCGCTACGCCTGGCCTATGAAGCCGGGGTCGGCCGCCTGGGCCTGTTTCATTTGAATCAGGAACGGACTGACCCGGAAATGGATAAAATCGTTGGGGAGTGCAATCAAATTATTGCTGAAAAAAAATATGGGTTTGACTGTTTCGGCGTAGCCGTCGACATGGAATTTACACTTTGACGGCATTTCGGGAAGCCTGTAATTACTTCATTATATCGTTTTTTCCAGTCCGATCTTCTTGTAACCCTCTTAGATTTTAGTAAATTCCCTGCACTTGTTGCGATTTGACGCGAGGCAATATTTTTGTCCGGGCATTGGGGCCTTTAAATGGCCTGTTGCCGGGTTGTAGCTTTTCAACCGTGTTTTTGTAAATTGTGGGGTGGGCTGTGCCCACCGAATCGGCTTTCACCCGGGAATTTGGAGTTTTGGAGGAAACGTGGAACATTTGATAAGACAGGCGGCCCGGGATCTGGTTGAGGCTGATAATGTGGTTGCGCTAACCGGCGCAGGTATTTCGATTGAAAGCGGGATTCCGCCTTTTCGGGGTAAGGGAGGGCTGTGGGAAAGGATTGATCCAATGATGGCCCACATCGATACTTTCCAGAAGGATCCTGAAAAAGTCTGGCGGGTTTTAATGAGTGAAATGAAGAATATTATTGATCGGGCCAGACCCAATGCTGCCCACCTGGGGCTTTACCGTTTAGAAGAACTGGGTATATTAAAAACGATTATTACCCAGAATGTGGATGGCCTGCACCAGATGGCCGGCAGCAGGGATGTAATTGAATTTCACGGCAACTTTGCCTGGCAGCGCTGCATGGAATGCGGCAGCCGTTGTGAAACCCGGGATGTTGATATGACACAGATCCCGCCGCGCTGCCGCTGCGGCGGCATTTATCGTCCGGATTGTGTTTTTTTCGGCGAACCGATACCCCCGCAGCATCTTTTACGTTCCAGGCAGGCGGCCAACAGCTGTGAGGTAATGCTGGTTGTCGGGACTTCGGCCGTCATCCAGCCGGCCTGTTTTATGCCCATGGCAGCCGCAGAATCCGGAGCAAAGGTGATTGAAATCAATCCGGAGCCCACCCCGCTCACCGGCAGTGTCGGCGATTACCTGATTCAAGGCCCGGCCGGGCCGATTCTAAGCCGTATTGTTCATGAAATTGAAAAGATGAAGGTCCCGGTTCACGATTGACAGTTATCGGTTCACGGTTGAAAAAAATTAAAGAATTAAAATCCAAGATGCTTCAATCGTTGGGCTTTGCTCAAAAGTTTCGATCGGTTAAATGGTTTTCTTTTAATCGTAATTCTACTTTTATTACAATCATGGTCAAGAGCAGGGAAAAGTGATTTCAAGCTTCTAATTTCATTGATAGGCCATATAATCAACAAGATACAGACGACTTTTGATTTGTTATGAAGGATACCGGTAATGACGCCAGATATTCCCGGCTGGGTAACGACCGTTGCATTGACACGGCCCAGCCTGCAGGACAATACTTCAGATGCGGACCGGCTTGTCGGGGCCCTGAAAAAACAGCTCTCCACTGATGTGGTAAAGATCGATTTCGAGATTTTAAAGAAGTTGCCTGATCTGCTCAGGAAGTGGAACTACAATGTGCGCTGTGTGGTTTTCAAGGACAGGGAACGCTGGATCTTGACCCACATTGACCGTGCAGGAGATACCCCCTTTCCGGCAGGTCTGGCCATCGATCTGGGAACCACCCGGGTCGTGCTGCGACTCCTGGATCTTGCCAGCGGAAAGACCCTGGCCGAGTCTTCTTTTGACAATCCCCAGATACGCATTGCACCGGATATTCTGGCCCGAATCCACCATGCCGATACCGCGGGAGGACTGACTCAACTGAACGACCTGATTATAACAGGTATGAATCAGGCCATGACGATCCTGTGCCGATCCTGCTCCATCGACCCTGTGGACATTCACCTAGTGGCACTGGCCGGCAATACAGCCATGACCCATTTTTTTATGGGGCTCAATCCGCACTGGATCATACGCGAGCCCTATATCCCTGTGGTTAACCGACCCGGCGTTTTAAAAGCCGCAGACCTGGGTATTAAGGCCGCACCCCTGGCCAGAGTGCTGATTTTCCCGAATATCGGCAGTTATTTCGGCGGCGACCTGATTGCCGGCATTCTCTATTCCGGAATTCATAACGCCGCGGATTCCGCCATTTTGGTGGATGTGGGGACAAATGCCGAAGTCGTTTTAGGCAATTCAAGCTGGCTCATTGCCTGCGCCGGGGCTGCCGGTCCCGCACTTGAAGGCGGTGTGACCCGTATGGGAATGATGGCGGCACCGGGTGTCATCGACCGTATATCCATCGACCCGGTAACTTGCAAATTTGATGTGCATACCATTGAAGAAAAGCGGCCCTGCGGCATCTGTGGGTCCGGCGTCATCGATCTTGCGGCTGGGCTTTTTATGGCCGGGATGATGGATATACGGGGCCGGTTGCTGCCGGAAAAATGCGGAAAAAGATTACAGCGGCAAAACGGGATAGAGCATCTGGTGGTTGTTGCCCGGAATCAATCGGCCACCGGGAGCGATCTGACCATCAGCCAGGCGGATATGGACAGCTTGATCCGTTCCAAGGCAGCCATGTACACCATTCTGGAAACACTTACGTCGTCGGTGGGCATGGTACCCGGGGATCTTTCAACGTTTTACGTTGCCGGAACCTTTGGATCATTTATTAACCCCAGGTCAGCCATTTCCATCGGCATGTTGCCGGATTTGCCCATAGATAGTTATAAACCGCTGGGCAACAGCTCCCTTGGAGGAGCAACCCTGGCGCTGACCACCCCTGCCTGTGTGGATGAAATCGACCGCATTCAAGGCAGCATTACCTATCTTGAATTGAACGTCAATCAGGAGTTTATGAACCGCTTCAGCGCCGCCAAATTTTTGCCCCATACCGATCCGTCCCTCTTTCCATCGGTTAAAAGAAGTATCTCCTGACAGGCGTTCCGGCTACGTAAGCGCTCTATTAACCCCATCTTCTCAAGTAGGCCGAGTCGTGTCATAAGTA